>JALHNL010000052.1 GCA_022843545.1 Phycisphaerales bacterium
CTCGGGCGTGGGCGGCGTGGGCAGAGGCCCGACCTCCAGCGCCGGATCGCGCGGGCCGGGCTTGGGCTGCACATCGGGCGGGATCGGCGGACCCTCCGGCAACTGCGGCGGACGGGACGCGTCGGGCTTTGGCGCGTCAACCGGCTCGGGCGTCGGGCGGTCCGCAGTCGGACCCGACGACGGGCTCGCCAGTTCCTTGGGCACGGGCCGCGGGTCATCGGCCCTGGGGGCGGAGGTGGCGGTGACCTTGGGGTCATCCAGCGGCGTGGGGTTCTCCTCGGGGATCTCCGCCTCCGCGGGCCTCGGCGTGTCCTGGGTCGGCGTTGGCGGCGGCGCGACCGGCGTGGGCGCGGGGGCGTCCTGAGGCACGGGTGGAAGCACGTTGGGCGCCGCCTGTGACGCGGGGCCGCTGCGCACCGTCGCCGGCACGCCCGCGCCCGCGTTCTGCGAGAGCGCAGGCTGGTCCTGCTCGCCCAGGCGCGTCTGGTGCTCACCCTCGATGCGCGAACTGATCGGGTTCTTCGAGTCGCTGGGGCCCGGCTCATCGCCCACACGCACACGCGGCGGCTCCGGCGGAGGGGTGATCTCCGGCTCCGGGGGCTTGGGGACCACCTCCAGCCGGGGCTCAGGGCGGGCCTGGGGCGGCTGGGCGGGCGGCGGAGGTGCGGCCGGCACCGGGGCGGCCTCGGGGGGCTTCGTGGCGGGGCGGTCGAGCGTCATGGGCAAGAGCGACACCACCCGCCGCGTCCCCGCCTCCTCAGGCGAGATCGGCGGCGCAACCCACACCGCCACGCCCACCAGGGCGTGGATCGCCAGACTGGCCGACCCTGCCAGCACGACGCGACTGAAACCCGAACCTTCCACGCTGTATTGTAATGCCTCTGGGGGTGCAAAGGCTCAGAATCACGGCTCAGCGGGCGCCGGCCCCCACCGCCTGGGCCTGGCCCTTTTTGCCCGTTCGGGCGTAGACCCGACCGCCCCACTGCGTGCCCTCGCCGCGGCGGATGTCGCGGGCGGCTTCGAGCAGGATGCCCGCGGTGAGGATCGCGCCGGGGATGTGATACAGGGCATGGCGGATGGGCGTGCCGCCCCAGGCGTGGCCCCACGCCAGCACCACGCCCCAGAGCGCGAAGGCCGCGCCGCACACGCCCGCGCACAGCCACGCGAGCCAGTGGCCGGTTGAAGACGCGGAGATCGCGCCCGTGATCGCGCCCGCGAGCGCCAAGAGCGGCAGCAGCACGCTGAAGGTCGTGAGGCGGGCGGCGTAGCGCGTGAGCCGGCCGGCCTCGAGGTTGGCGGCCTCGCCGTAAATCCGCTTCCAGCCGCGCTTGAAGCGGTCGTACTCGCGGTACATCCGGCAGCCGACCAGCCCGTCGGCGGCGAGCCAGCCCAGGCCCAGCTTGCGCCGGCAGATGGCCTTGGCGATCCGCTGATCTTCGAGGATCTCGCCCTTGAACTTGGCGTGGGTGCCGATGGCCGTGTACGCCTCGCGCGTGAAGAGCATGAACTGCCCGTTGGCCACGGCGCGGGGGCGATCCAGGCGGTTGACGCGGCGCGGCGGGTACTGCGTGAGCAGTTCGTAGCACGCCACGGGCTGCACGACGCGCTCAAACCACGCGTCGCTGGTGAGGTTGGTCATGAGGCTCAGCAGGCCCAGCCCGCGCCAGCGCATCATCGCCACCGCCGCCCGCAGGGCCGCGGCTTCCCAGATCGTGTCCGCGTCGGCGAAGCAGACGAAGTCGGCGCTCTGCGCCTCGGGCGACGAGACATAGGCATGGTGGACCGCGTGGACCTTGCCGACCCAGTCGGGCGGGCAGTGATCGAGCTCGATGATGCGTACGCGAGGATCCTCGCCCGCCGCCTCGCGGAGGCGGGCGAGCGTGTCGTCGGTGCAGCGGTCGAGCACGAACACCACGCGGAAATCGGGGTAGTCCTGCGCGAGCAGCGTGCGGGCCACGGTCTGGATGTTCGCGCCCTCGTTGTGCGCGGGGATGATCACGCACACGCCGGGGGCCGGGCCGGGCAGGGGAGGTCGCTTCAGCGCGTCGCGCAGCGTGGGCAAGGACTTGATCGCTCGCACCGACTCAAAGAGCACCACGCCCCAGTACCCGATCATCACGACCGCGCACGCCAGCAGAACGCAGAGCGCGATGGTGAGAGCGAGGGTCATGAGCGGTGCATGGTAGATGCCGAGGGTGAGCCAAAAAGACCGCCGCCCGGGGGTGACCCGGGCGGCGGCGGTCAAGGCGTGATGAACCCGAACTTACCGGGCGCCGCCGAAGCGGGCGGCCAGGGCGGCCTTGAGCTGACCGGCCTCGGCGTTGGTGACGCCGAGCTGGTCGATGAGCTGGTTGGCCTTGGCGAGGTCGCCGCCGTTGGAGGCCAGGAGGCGGGAAGCCTCGGCGGCCAGGGCGGAAGCGGCCTTGCGGTTGAGACGGGCGAGGGAGACGGCCCGCTGATTGGCGGTGGCCTGGTTGGCGTCCGTCGCGTTGGGACGGTCGTTGAACAGGGCGCGACCGATCATGTCATCGAGCATCTGGGCCGCGGTCTGGGACCGGGTCATGATGCCGATGTCGGCGAGGGCCTTCTGCTCGGCCTTGGAGAGCAGAACGGGGCTGTAGTCCGGCTCGGCGCGGTTCGCCATCATGAGATACGGCGACTGCATGCCGGCGGGCCAGGTCTCGTGCGGGGCGCTGCGCCAGCCCTCGACGGCGTAAGCGTCGGTGCGGCGAGCCTGAGAGATGCCCTTGGCGTGGAGATCGAAGAGGAAGATCTTCTCGGGGGACGAAGACTGCTCATCGATGAACTGGCGGGTGTAGAGCGACTCACGGAAGAACTGCACGATGAACTTGGGCGTCGTGTCCCCGTTGATCGTGACATGGTCGCCCGTGGGAGTCGCGAAGCGGATGCGCTGGCGGCTGAGCTTGCCGTCGATGTTGGTGTCGGGGGCGACGCGGGCCGGGTTCCAGCGGAAGTTGATGCGGTTGGCGACGAAGTCGGCGCCGTTGTCAAGGAAGGCCTTGATGGTGCCGTTGTCGAAGTTGGCCACGCGGCCGTCGGCGCGGGTGCGGACCATGATCCGCTTCTGGGTGTTGGAGGAGGCGAAGGTGTTGGCCGGGTCGCCCACGATGAGGCGGCCGGAGGTGCTGCCCTTGCCCTTGGCCCCGACGGCGTTCAGATCACCGATGATGATCTGGCCGGCGCTGGAGAGCAGGGTGAGGTTGCCGAAGGCGGTGCCCTTCTCGTTCTGGCCGAAGTCGAGGTTGCCGGAGGTGAAGACATCGAAGGTGGGGGTGTTGACGGCCGAGTTCAGCGGGCCGACGCTGGCGTCGGTGAGCGACCAGGCCGCATCGGTGCCCCAGGCGAGGCGATCGGCCCAGAAGATGGTGCTCACGAGCGGGACGAAGTTGATGTCGGTGCCCGTGCCGCGGAGACCGAAGGGACCGGCGCCGGGCTGGTTGATGGTGAAGGTGCTGAAGCGGGCGGTAGCCGCGGAGCCGCCGATGTCGCCGCCGAAGGCGACGGGGGCGAGCATGTTGGTGACCCACGACGTGCGCTGCGGGATGGTGAGGGCCAGCCAGGTGGGCCGCAGGAGGGTCTGAGCGTTGGTGCGGATGTTGAAGACGCGGCTGGTGCCGTCGGTGACGATGTTGCCGCGGAACCGCAGCGCGCCGCCGCCGATCGTCGCGCCCGTCACGGCGTTGTTGGCCGTGATGTTGCTGTCGATCGTGACGCCGTTGGTGGTGCTGGCGATGCCGGCGGTGGTGTTGTCACCGATGGTGATGGTCTGGTCGTTGAGCGTGAGGGCCACGCGACGCTGCTGACCGGCCACGGTGGTGATGGAGGCGTTGCTGATCTCGCGACCCTGCAGGAACATGTCGCTGTCGATCTGCGTGGCGCCCGCGCCGATGCCGGTGGTGCCGGCGTCGGTGGTGATGAACGCCAGGCGACGCTGGCCGGCGCCGACGGGGCTGAACGACTCGCCGCCGACCACGTTGCGGAAGCGGGTGAGCCCGCCGGTGTTCACCGTGAGCCCGCGGTAGATGTCGGGCTGCTGGAGACCGCCGAAGGCGGCGCGGTCGAGCGTGTTGATGCGACCGTTGCCGGCGTTGCGGCCGAAGTCCACCGTGCCCGCGGAGCCGGCGTCGATGATGACGTCGGCGTCGAGGTTGATGAACTGGTCGCCCAGGTTCACGCCCTCACCCGCGGCGTTGCCACGGGTGCGGATCGTGATGGTGCGCTCCTGGATGCCGTTGACGATCGCGTCGGCGATGCCGGTGTCGGCGGCGCCGTTGAGGCCGCTGGCATTGCCGAGGCGGATCGAGCCGCTGTTCGCCGGGGTCACCGCGTCGGTGTCGGTGGTGATGGAGAGCAGGCGGCTGTTGTTGTTGGCATCGCTGGCGCGGGTGCCGATGTCGTCATCGAAGGCGATGACACCCGAGCCGTTGGAGATGTCCAGCGAACGCTGCGTCTCGCCGGTGCGGGCGGACCCGAAGAGCGAGTCGGTGAGCGAGTCGATGCGGCTGTGGAAGCGGACGCCGCGGTTGGCCTGAGCGTTGATCGTCAGGTTCGCGTCGAGCTCGACGTCGGCCTGCAGATCCACCGCCACCGCGCCGACCGCGCCCTGAGCGATCTGGGTCGCCGTGGGAGCGGCCAGGTTGCCAAGCCCGGCGTTGGTGGTGTTAAAGGCGCCGGCGGTCGGGTCGCCGTTGGTGCGGATGGTGATGGCCCCGGGGCGCTGCTGGCCGCCCACGAAGTCGCTGGCGTTGCCCAGCTGCAGACGGCCCGGCGAGCCCGCGGTGCCCGAGATGACCTGCAGGAACCGCAGCGAACGCTCAACGCCGTCGTTGGGGATGGTGCTGGAGCCGTCGCTGGTGACGCCGGCGAGGAAGCCGGTGCCGATGTTGCCCCACAGCTCGACGCGGGCCGGGTCGGGGTTGGCGAACCCGTCCACGCCGTTAGCGGTGATGCGCAGGGCGCGGAAGGTGGCGTCGAAGCTGCTGATGTTCTTGCGGAAGCGGACGAGCGAACCCAGCGAGCCCCGGCCGGACTCGACGATGTTGGTGTCGGCGTTGAGCGAGGTCACGTCGCCGATGTCCACCGTCGAACCGTTGGTGAAGATGTCGATGCGACCGTTGCCCGAGAGCGCGCCGCCCGCGGCGTCGGTGATGTCGGTGCCGTTGTTGCCGAAGCGCGTGAAGCCGGGGTCATCGGTGACCAGCCGGCGGAGCTGGCGGATGGTGCCGATGTCGCCGTGGAACTGCGCCGTGGCCGACGAGTTGACGGTCAGCCCGTGGAGGCCGGTGTCGCTGCCGGTGGCGGAGGTGTTGATGAGACCGAAGAAGTTGATGCCGCCGCTGGCATTGGTGGTCTCAACGGTGACGTCGCTATCCAGGAAGACACGATCGTTGAAATCGATGGCGGCGTTGGCGACGGCGGCGCCGAAGCCGTTAGCCGCGCCCTGGTTGTTGCTGGAACGGACGGTGATCCCGTTGTCCTCGAAGCCCAGGTAGGTGCCGTCGTCGGCGAGTTCCTGAGCCGCGTCGGTGGTGATCTCGTCCATGACGTTGATCAGGCCCACGTTGCCGCGGAACCAGGTCTTGCCGCCGGTGTTCACGGTGATGTCACGCGCGGTGCCGTTGAACGAGTCGACCGTGCTCTCGAAGATGATGTCGGAGTTGTTGTCATCATCGAAGGTGGTGTCGGCGTCCAGACGCACCGCGCCGTTGAAGCGCTGAGCGACGAAGTCGACCGCGGTGGTGCCGTTGGTGAGGAACTGGAAGGTCTGCGGGGCGTTGGCGTCGCTGCCGTGGCCCATCTGGATGAACGCGGGGTCAGCCGGGCCGTTGGCCTCGGTGACCGTGATGTCGGCCGAGAGCAGGCGGTTGATCGTGCCCACGCCGCCGGCGGCCGCGGGATCGCCGGGGCCGTCGCCGAAGAACCGCACGCGGAACGCGTCGGTCACAACCAGGTTGCGGAGGTCAACGTTATTGAACGAGTCGAGCGTACGGCGGAAGGTGAGGGTGCGCTGGCCGACCGCGTCGGTGGTGCCGAAGACGCCCGCGTCGCGCTGGAGATCGAACGTCACGTCGTTATCCAGGAACGTGGGGCCCCAGAAGTCAACGTTGCCGACGTTCACCCCGCCGTTATCGGCCCAAGTGCGGATGGTGATCGAGCCCGTGACCGCGTCGGTGAACGCGTCGTTGTTGGCCAGGATGTCCTGACCGGGATTGGCCACCGCGTCGCCGCCGGCGCTCTGGTCGCCGCCGGTGGTGAGCGAGGAGAGGAACGTGCGGCGGTTGCCCGTACCGATGCTGCCCTGGAACTCGCGACGGCCCGACGACTGGACCGTGACGTTCTGGTTCAGGTCGTTGATGCCGTTGTCGAACGAGTTGATGGTGCCGCGGAAGGAGATGTCGCCGAAGCCGTCGACCGCGAGATCGGGGTCGGTGCCGAGGGCCTGCACGCTGCCGATGTAGGCGAGGCGCGAGGTGCGGCCGGCCGAGCCGTTGCCGAAGACCGTGTTGCCGTTGAAGATCATGTCGCCGTCGAAGCCGCCCGCGTCGGTGGTGAGGATGTCGCCGTCGATGCGGACGTTGCTGTTCACGACCAACCGGCCCAGCGCCTCGTTGGCGCCGGTGCCCACGTTCTGCTGGAAGCGGACGAGGCCGTCGTTGGTGGTGGCGATGAGCGAGTCGGTGCCGTTGCCCACGTCGGCGATGAGGCCGTTGAAGGTGATGGTGCCGTTGTTCGCGTGCTGGACCTCGAAGACGCCCCCGGTGGCGAACTCGATGCGGGTGGCGTTGAAGGTGGCGTTAGCCACGGAACTGTCATTGCCCACGCGGATGCCGGTGGTGTTGGAGCCGGTGAACGAGAAGACGATGTTGTCGACGGCGGTGACGGTCAGACCGTCGACGTCGTTGTTCTCGCCAACCAACCCCTGGAACTCGACATTCTGAGCGCTGATGACGAAGCCGCTCGAGGAGTTGTTGTCATCAACCGTGCTGAAGAACGTGACGTTGCCGCCGGTGGAGTTGATCGTCGCGAAATCGTTGGGGAACGAGAGGATGTTGTCGTCGATCAGCACCGCACCTTCGTAGTCCTGATTGCCCGACGCGCCGCCCGCGTTCGTGGTGACGATGAAGATGCCCTCGCGGAGCGTGGCCTGTCCCGCGATCCGCAGGCTGCCGAAAGCGCCGGCGTTGGTCGCGCCGCTGGCGGCGTCGCCCACGCTGCCCTGGAAGTCCACGTTGTTGTTGAAGCCCACGCCGCTGAAGGACAGATCGGTGAGGTTGTCATCGGTGTCCAGATTGAACTGGAACGTTGAATTGTCGGCGGTGATGTTGAGCCCGAGGCCGCCGTTGCTCACGAGCCCGTCGGTGCCCATGTTCAGCGTCCGCACGTTCCACGCCGTGCTGTTGATGGTGACCAGGGCCGCGTCGCTGGCCGAGCCGGTCTCATCGAGGAAGGACAGGTCGCCCAGGATGAAGCTGTTGCCACCCTGGCCGATGTCGCCGTTGATCGTGGTGCTGGCGGCCTGGAACTGCACGTCGTGCTCGTCGTTGCCGGAGGAGGTCATCGTGCCGTTGACGATGATCTCGGAGTCCACGCCCGGCGCGCCGCTGGAGCGGAAGCGGGTGGGTTCGCCGCCGCCCTCGAAGCGGACGTCGCCGTTGTAGGTCTGCGTGCCGCGGGTGTTGATGGCCTGTCCGGTCCCGAGGGCGTTCACGAAGGTGATGAGCCCGCCCGGCTCAACGGTGATGGTGAGGTTGCCCAGGTTGCGGTTGTCGGTGACCGGATCATCACCGATCGTACCGATGTCGGTATTTTCATCGAAGAGCACGTTCAGCGCGGTCAGCGTCAGCGAGTTGAACTCGCCGCTGGTGCTGATGATGTCACCATCAAACGTGATCGTGCCGTTGGCGCCCGCGTCGATGGTGAGAGCATCGCCCAGTTCCAGGGCGGTAGAGCCGGACGAGACGTTGAAGTTGATGGAGCCGGTGCCGTTGTTGGTGATCCCAATGGTCGGGGTGCCGATGGTGAGCACGCTGCCGTTGAAGTCGATGGCGCCGTTCTCAGCGAAGACCTCGCCGCGGATGTCCATCAGACCGTTAAAGGTGAGCGAAATGTTGCCGCCGCCGGTAGTCTCGATCGAACCGGTGGGCGTGATCTGAAGGTCAAAGCCGTTAGCCTGGAACGACGCGCCATTGAGGTCGATGTCGCCCGAGATGATCGTGGTGTTGGAGCTGTTGAAGCCCGTGCCGTCGGTGTCCACGCCGGCGTTCAGGATGACCGTCAGAAGGTCGGTAGCACCGGTGATGGTCATGATGCCCGTGACGTTGATGCCGTTGTTGGCGTTCAGCGTGAGCGTGCGGGCATCGGCGCCGGCAATGTTGATCGAAGTGAGCAGCGCGGTCCAGTTGATGTTGCCGAGCGCGACGTTGGCGTTGGTCGGCGCGGCGGTGGTGACCGTGACGCTGGTGCCGGTGCCCGCGTTCAGCGCGGCCGCGATGGTGCCGACGCTGACCGAGGCCGAGTTGGCATCGACGTTCACCTCGAAGGTGGGCGCGGCGGTGGTGTTGTTGTCGCCCGCGTCCACGATGTTCATCGTGTTGGGGTCCAGCAGCCAGAGGCCCGCGCCGCCGGGGCCCGAGGCGTCGACCTTGGCGCTATCCGAGACGTTCAGCAGGGCCTTGCCCGAGGTTTCGATCGCGCCGCCCGAGCCTTCACCCGCGCCGCGGGCGCTGATCTCGCCGCCCACGCCGGTGTAGTTGTCGGCCCAGACCACGACCTGCCCGCCTTCGCCGTTCTGCGTGGCGCTGGCGTCGATCTTGGCGCCGGTCTCCATGAAGGTGACCTGGCTGTTGATGGGGGTGCCCTGACCCTGCCAGCCGCCGCCGACGTTCACGAGCCCGCCGCCCTGAGCGCCGCTGGCGTCGATGGACGAGCCGCTCATGAGCGCGACGTTGTTGGCGACCACGGTGACCGAGCCGCCGGTGGCGGTGCCGTTGGCGGCGCCGCTGGCGTCGATCTCGCCGGTGACGAAGGCGTTGGTCTTGTTGCCGCCCTGGATGTTCACCTTGCTGGCGGTGGTCTTGCCGCCCTGGGTGAGGGCGACGGCGAAGAGGTCGCCGCTCATGGCGGTGTAGGAACCGCCCGCGGCGTTCACGGTGCCGGTGTTGGTGATGCCGGTGGCGGACTTGGCCATGCCATCCTGCGCGGCTTCAACCTTCACGTACACGCTCTTGCCCTGCTCGGCGATGTAGACGTCGTTGCCGGAGGTGAAGGCGACCATGCCGCCGGGGGCGTTGATCTCGCCGGCGTTGACCACGCCGGTGCCCGCGAGGACGATGGACTCGCCGCGGATGAGGCCGTCGTTGCGGACCTCGCCCGAGAGGTTGGTGAAGCGGTTGATGCCGCGGGCGAAGTCGTTATCGCTGATGTTGCCGGCGGCGGCGTAGAGCCCGCCGACATCGACGACCGCGCCGTTGCGGATGGACACGCCGGCGGGGTTGACGATGTAGACCCGGCCGTTGGCCAGCAGGTTGCCGGCGATGGTGGTGGGGTCATTGACCAGCACGCGATTCAGGACGCGCGACCGGCTGTTGGGCTGGATGAACTGGACGGTCTCGCCCGCCCCGATGTTGAACGAGCGATAGTTGATGATCGCGCCGTTGGAGGCGGTGATCCGCGTGATGGCCCCGTCGCGGCTGAACTGCACGTTCCCGCGGACGACCTGCTCGCCCGAGGGCGCCGCATAAATCGTGGAGGCGACGGCGACCATCGCCCCGCCCACCAGCAGCCACTTCGCCCCATTCACGCCGCTGTTGCTGTTGCTGATCATCCCAATTCTCCTGCTGGATCAGGCCTTCCCCGCGGGAACAGGCCGGTTGTTTGTTCTGGCCGACCCGGGCTCGCTACACACTCACGAGCCCCGGACCGCACCCACCCCTGACTCAAACGCTCCTGCACGCGATCATCGTTGAACACGCCCCGGGGCACCAGCCCCCGGGGCGCGGCTGCATCGGTTTACCACAGCAGCGTGGCCGCGAAGTGGATCTTCGGGTCCCCGCTGTCGGTGCGGTCGGTGTCGTTGAACGGGAAGCCCACGTCCACCCGCACGTTCACGTTGCGGCGGACCTGCAGCTCCAGGCCCACGCCCGCGCTGATCATCGTTTCGTCGTTCTCGAACGTGAGCTTGTCGGCCAGGCCCGTGTAGCCCACGTCGCAGAACGCGCGGGCGATCAGGTCCCAGTCCGTCGCCCCGCGGAAGCCCTGCGGCACCCAGCGGAACTCGTTGCCGAAGAAGTCGCTGCCGGCCTTGTCCTGCGGAGTGAAGAGCGCCGGGATGTGCAGGCGGTACTCGGTGGTGAAGAGCAGCATGTCGTCGCCGGCCTGCTCGGACTCTTCGTAGCCGCGGACCGTGTACAGACCGCCCGCGACACCCTGGAAGTTCGGGACCAGGCGCTCGCCGAAGGAGGTCTGCCCGCGGAAGGACATGTACAGCTCGTGGGCCAGGGTCGACTTGCCGTCACGGAAGTTCTTGCCGTCCAGCCAGGGCTCCAGGAACATCGAGTGGGTCAGGTCCCACGACAGGATGATGAAGTCTTCCGCCGCATCGGCCCGGCCCAGCGCGTCCAGATCAAAGCCGTCGGAGGTGCCGCCCCACGACGGGATGTTGAACTCGATGCCGATGTCGCCGGAGGTCTTCATCGTCTCGGTGAAGCGCTCGCCGCGGAGGCCGAACATCGGGAGGAAGAACCCGCTGGAGCCGACCAGGTCGATGGTGTCGTTGTTGACCTTGTAGAAGGCGTACTTGGCGCCGCCGTACACGTCGAAGAAGGTCTCGCGCCACTGCGCGAAGTTCCACGTGACCTTGCCGCCGACGTTGATCCCCGAGCCGCTGAATTCTTCTTCGCTCACACCCACTTCGGAGGCGTCCCAGCGGTTGTAGCCGCCGAAGACCTGCACGCGGATGCGGTCCCACTTGAAGAAGGGCCGGTCGTAGCTGGCCTGAACGGCGTGGCTGTCCTGGAAGTTGCCGGTCGAGTAATCGAGGTTCAGGATGTCATCGTCGCTGGTGAGCTGGTTGTGGTAGAACCCGAACCGCTCACGCCAGCCGCCGGTGGCCTCGGTGCCGGTGTTGCTGATCTGGGCATAGACGGCCCAGGGCTTGCTCTCGCGGACGATGTAGTCCAGATTCGCCATGCCGGGCTGGTCGGCGGCGCTGAGCGCCACGTCAACCTTGCGGCCCGGGTGACGGCTCTTCATCAGGGCGTAGCTGTCCAGCGCGTCCTTGTTGAGCATCCCGCCGCTCTTGACGGGGGAGTTCATCCGCAGACGGGCGTGGATCGGGCTGTTGACCGACTCGGCCTCCGTCAGACGCTCGCCGCTGCCCACGCTGCGGACCTCGGCGACGTTGAACAAGCTGATGGTGACGTTGAGCGTGGTGCGGCCCTGGCGAACGTCAACCCAGGTGGGCGTGGCGCCGGCCATGCGGACCTCAATGTCCGACTGCTCGTACTGAGCCAGCACGCCGACGATGCCGCGGGCGTTGACGGCCTCACGGATCGCGTTGAGCACCTGCTCAAGGGCCCGCTGCGACATGGACATTTCACCCTTGGCCAGCTCGGCGTTGAGCTGGGCGATGGTGTAGCGGGTGCCGCGGGCACCCTCCACCGTCGTGAACCCGCCCGACACCGGACGCAGCTCCACCGCCGCGTCGCTCATGATCTGAGCGACCGACGGCGCACCCGCGCCCGCGCCGCCCGAGTACGACACGTTGAACCCGCTGACCTTGAACATCACGTCGGCAGTGGCGGGAGCCGCCATCACCGGCGCGGCGCCCGAAGGCTGCCCGGCGGACGCGTTGCCCACCGAGTTGCCGCGCGGCTGATTGTCCGCCTGCGCCACCGTGGTAATGCTGAACAGGAGGCCAGCCGCCAAGGCCACCGTTGACGCACGCACCTTCCTAGTGCTCGCCAACTTCTGCGACCCCTTCGACTTAACCCCCCACGACAGAAGTTCCTGAGCCATTCGGCAAACCTCCAGATTCAAGAGCGATTCGACCGCGCAAGGCGGGCGAGTGTCCGAGAACTCGTTGACGACGCCCAGTCTAAACCTGCTCTCCGCAGAGCGTCAAGCTGCGGAAGATGTGCAGAAACTGCCCTTATGACCCTCTCCACGCGAGAAGGTCCAGTAATCCACTGTCGGCGGTTAGTGAAAACAAGCTTGAGCGGAAAGGGAGGTGTGACACCTCCCCCGAAAAATACCTGCGAATATCCCCTTTTTGGGCGGTATGTTCCGCACAGCGCAGCCAATGCCCCCGCAAGGACTCGAACCTTGGACCCGCTGATTAAGAGTCAGCTGCTCTACCAACTGAGCTACGGAGGCGCACGGCCGAGAACCGGCCGATGGCAAGAGGCTACTTTAGCCTTCCGCCCGCGCCGATCAAGGCCCGGCCTCGCTCGCCCCGCCGAACGCGCCCTCCGTCGCCCTCGGCGCCTCATCACCCGCCGGGCGTTGACCGGCCCGCTGGGTGCCCCTAACCTTCACCCCTCGCCGGCGAAGCGGTTCCACGTTGGTCGTGGCCCTGCCCGCCCTTGACAGGTGCTCCCATGCTCCCCCCACAAAGAGTTTCGTACGGCCGCACCCGTCGGCGCCGCAACCATCACGCCATCACCCCGATCACGGTCACCAAGGACCCGATCTCGGGCATGCCCAAGGCCCACCACCGCGTGGCCAAGGACTCGGGCTATGTGCGTCCGGGCCTGCGCATCAGCGTGCCCAAGCTGGGCATCGGCGTCGAGCAGCGGTAAGCCCGAGGCCCACCCGCCTTCGAGCGTGAGTTGAACGACGGCGTGCATACCCCCACGGATAATCCAGCCGACCGGCCTATGCGTCTGGGCGTGGACGTCATGGGCGGTGATCACGCGCCCGACGCGATCCTCAAGGGCTGCGTGCAGTCGATCCCCGACCTGGGGCCGCGCGATGAACTCGTGCTCATCGGCGACGGCGCGCTCATCAAGGACTACCTCCACGACGCGGGCATCGCCGACCCGCGCGTCAAAATCGCGCACACCACCGAGGTGATCGCGATGGACGACCCGCCCGTCGAGGCGGTGAAGACCAAGAAAGACTCGTCCATCGTCAAGATGGCCCTGCTGGGCAGCCACAAGCCCGCCGTCGACGAGCACCTCCGCTGCGACGCGGTGGTTTCCGCCGGCAACACCGGCGCGTGCGTGTCGGCCGCCACCATGCACATGCGGCGTCTGCCGGGCGTGCACCGCCCGGGCATCGCGGTCACGATCCCCACGTTCCACGGGCCGGTGGTGCTGTGCGACGCGGGCGCCAACCCCGAGCCGCGCTCCAGCCACCTGGCGCAGTACGCCCTGATGGCGGAGCAGCTTTCCGCGGTGATTCACAAGAAGGCCTCGCCGCGCATCGGCGTCATGAACATCGGCGCCGAAGACTCCAAGGGCACCGACCTGATCCAGGGCACGCACGCGATCCTCAAGGCCACGCCCGGGATCGAGTACGTGGGCTACGTCGAGGGGCGCGATGTCTTCGACAGTTCGTGCGACGTGGTGGTCACCGACGGGCTGGTGGGCAACATGCTCCTCAAGACCGCCGAGGGCTTCGCCCGCAGCCTCATCAACGGCATCGTCCGCGAGATCATGGAGGCCGACCCCGACCTCATGCTCCGCCTCGAGCCGATCCTCAAGCACATGTTCAAGAAGAACGACTACCACGAGCACGGCGGCGCGCCGCTCCTGGGCGTCAACGGCGTGTGCATGATCGCCCACGGCTCCAGCGAGGCCCGCTCGCTCCGCGCCGCCCTCCGCCAGTGCCGGACTTTCGTCCGCGCCGACCTCAACCACGCCATCACCGCCCGCATCGGCGAACTGGGCGAGAAGATGGAGTCGGTCGCGGTGTCGATGAGCAACGGCGGCTGAGCGACCTTTCGCAAATTGGTCTTCGGTGGCGCAGGCGTCCCGCTGGTGCTGTAGCCACGCCGAATTCCACACAGGCGAGACGCCTGTGCCACCTCTCGAGGTCACTCTTCAGGCCCCGCCTCCCACTCACGCGGGCTTGCGGGCGGCGATGTCCAGGCTGGTGATGAAGTCCGCGGGGGTCGTGCCCTCGGGCAGTTCGCCCATGATCTTGCGGTACAGCGGATCGCCGCTGGACGCCATCGCCTCGACATACGAGGGCTTGGGCGTCAGGCGGATATCCGCGAGGCCCGCGGCGGCCATCTGCGCACGGGTGTCCTCGACCAGCGCCGCCCCGGCGATGCAGCCCACCAGCGCCTCCACGTCTTCCCGCACCGCGCGGGGAAGGGGGCGAAGCAGGGCCAAATCGCTGACCGCCACGCGCCCGCCGGGCTTCAGCACGCGGGCGATCTCGCGCCACACCCTGGGCTTGTCGGGCGAGAGGTTGAGCACGCAGTTGCTGATGACCACGTCCACCGATGCGTCCGCGACCGGGAGGCTCTCGATCTCGCCCAGGCGGAACTCGATGTTGTCCAGCCCGCTGCGCCCGCGGTACGTCGGCAGCAGGCCCCGGGCCCGCGACACCATGTCCGGCGTCATGTCCACGCCGATGACCCGCCCGCTCGCGCCCACCTTGGGTCCCGCCACGAACGCGTCAAAGCCGGCCCCCGCGCCCAGATCCAGCACGACTTCGCCGGCGCGCAGACCCGCCAGCGCGGTGGGGTTGCCGCACGAGAGCCCCAGGTTCGCCCCTTCCGACGCCTCGTGCAGGTCGTCCTGCGCGTAGCCGATCGCCCGGACGAGGTCCGCGGGCGAAAGCGACGCGGGCCCGCAGCAGCCCCCGGCGGGCGAGCATCCGCACGACGCGGACTGGGCCGAGGGCGGAGCGATGGTCGCGGGTTGCTCGCGCCACGCGCCCTGACGGGCGATCTGCCCGTACCCCTCGCGGACCTGCTCGCGAACGGCATCCGGGCTCGCCACCTTGGGCGTGCAACAGCCGGGGGCGCAGCAGGCGTTGTCCTTGGGCGTGTTCATGGGGCTTCCTTTCGATCAGGTTGATCAGACTCGGGCTGACGGGGCGGGGCTCAGAGCCCCACCGCCCCGGGCAAACGCTGGATGAACTCGCGGATCTCGTCGCGCACGCGCCGGTAGTGCGGCATGGCGGCCTCTTCGCTGGGCGCGTCCTTGGCCAGCCGGGGCGGGTCTTCAAAGCCCACGTGGACCACCCGGGCCCCGGGGAAGACCGGGCACGACTCGTGGGCCGAGTCGCAGACCGTGACCACTACGTCAAAGGTCACGCCCAGATCCTCCGGGCGCTTGCTGGTGTGCCCGGTGATGTCGATCCCGATTTCGCGCATCGCCCGCACCGCCAGCGGGTTCAGACCGTGGGGCTTGGTGCCGGCGGAGTAGGCGTCGATCTCCGCGCCCTTGAGCGCCCGGGCCAGGCCCTCGGCCATCTGGCTGCGGCACGAGTTGCCCGTGCACAGGAACATCACACGCGGTTTGCGCTTATCAGCAGCCACAGGACTCTCCTTGTTCGCACCCGACGGACGGGCAGCAGGTCTCGATCGCGTCGGCCAAGTCGCGGAGCGTTCGGCACACCTCGGCGGCGCGCACGCGGTAGGCGACGGTCCGCCCGTCGCGTGCGGACTCGAGCACGCCCGCCTCCTTCAGCGCCCTCAGGTGGCGCGAGACCACCGACAGGTCCACCGAGCAGCACGAGGCCACCTCGCCCACCGTGCAGGGCCGCCCGCACCGCACCATGCAGGCGAGCAGCGCGGCGCGGGTGGGGTCGGCCAGAGCCGCGAAGAGGGCCGTGTCGAACTTGTCGCGCACCGGCCCGGACCGAGCGGCGGCCTGGCGGATGGAGAGTGACCGAGGCTTGCGTACTTGCGTCATCATGCAAGTATACAGCCCCGCCGCAGCCGGTCAAGTCGGGCGGGCTCGGCCCCGCCGGGGCACCCTAATGTCCCCGCGTGCCCCCACCCATCGACCGTCCACTGGTGATCCAGACCGAGCACCTCGACCCCGGCGCCGCCGCCTGGCTGGCGCACCACGCCGAGGTCGTCAAGTGCGACAGCGCCGACGCCCGCTTCCCCGAGCTGCTCGCCCGCGCCCAGGCGCTGGTCATCCGCACCTACACGCGGATCGACCAGGCCCTGCTTGAGCGCGCACCGCGCCTCCGCGTCGTGGGGCGCGCCGGCGTGGGGCTCGACAACGTGGACATCCCCGCGTGCCAGGCCCGCGGCGTCGCGGTCGTCAGCACGCCCGACGCCAACACCCGCGCGGTCGTCGAGTACGTCTTCGCCCTGCTGCTCGACGCGCTGCGCCCGCGGCTGTTCCTCGAGAAGCCGATCCCCGACTCGCAGTGGAAGGCCCTGCGCGAAGAACTCAAGGCCCCCAAGCAACTGTGCGAACTCACGCTGGGTATCTGGGGCCTGGGGCGCATCGGCCGGCAGATCGCCCGCGCCGCCGCCGCGCTCGACATCCCCGCCGTTTACCACGACCTGCTGGAGATCGCTCCCGAGCATCGCTCCGGCGCCCGCCCCGTCTCACGCGAGGAACTCGTGCGCGCCAGCGACATTCTCACCGTCCACGTTGACGGCCGACCGGCCAACCGCGGGCTGGTGGCCGCGGGCGACTTTTCCGCCATGAAGCCCGAGGTGGTCTTCGTGAACACCTCTCGCGGGTTCGTGATCGACAACCACGCGCTCGCCGACTTTCTGATCCGCCGGCGCGGGGCCCGTGCGCTCCTGGATGTTCACGAGCCCGAGCCGATCTCCGGCTCCTATCCGCTGCTGGACCTTCCCAACGCCCACCTCTCGCCGCACATCGCCAGCAGCACCGCGCTGGCCAACCGCAATATGTCATGGGTGGTCAAGGACGTGTGGCGGGTGCTCAGCGGCGAGCCCCCCCACTTCCCCGCCTGGTGACCGCGGGCTCACTGCGGCGCGGGCTCGATGATCGCCGACATCGACCCCTTGCAACTGGCGATCAACTTGTCGCGCCCGTAGCCCAGGATCTGATCGCGCTTGAGTTCGGCGTGCTCCTTGTGCGTGGTGAGGCACACCGCCCGCCCCTCTTCGTCCACCGTCTCGGCGATCTTGTGCGCCGCCTCGGGCGAGTAGCCGAACAGTTCCTGCATCATCCGCGTCACGTACTCGTACGTGTGCTCCTCGTCGTCGAGCAGCACGACCTGCCACAACCACGGATTCTGGTTGGGCTTGGGAGAAGGGGCCTGTTTGGGGGCCACCGTCTGCGCCGGGGCGGGCCGGTTCTCCGAGGGCGGATTGGGCGTTGATGCGGACATCCGGCTAGAACATACGCCAGGTTTGGGCGTATGGATGGGTCCGCCGGGCAGTTTGACTTACGGGGCGGGCCCCGTACGCTGCTGGTTGGGACGGCGCGCCGGCCGGCTTGGCCGGGCGCCGGCCCTCAGAGACGCGAGATTGGGAGCGACGAATGAACAAGGGTGACCTGATCGAGGCCTTGGCCGCTGAAATGAAGGCTTCTCGGACCGACGCGGCCAAGGCGCTGGACGCGGTGCTGGCCGCCATCACCCAGGGGCTGAAGGCCGACGAGAAGGTCGCCATCTCGGGCTTCGGGACCTTCCAGCGCAAGCAGCGGGCCGCCCGCACGGGCATCAACCCGGCCACCAAGGCCCAAATCCAGATCCCGGCCAGCACCACCTGCGGGTTCAAGCCCGCCAGCGCCCTCAAGGACGCCCTGACCGGCGCCTGATCCGCCCGACAAACGGGTCGGCGATCAGGCCGGAGTGCGGTATGCTCTAGTACGCGATACCCGCGCGCCGGACACGGGCGACGGGCCGGAGGCGCCGCATGCACGCTACCACCGCTACCCCGACCGCCGGATCCACCGACGCCTGTACGGTCTTCCCCAAACTCAAGCCCCTGGTGGAGTATCTCCGCGGGCTGACGGGGCGGGCCGATCTGGCGGTGCTCTCGCGCCTCCTGAGCGGGGTGGATCTCGCCCGCGCCGACGTGGAGCGGGCCTGCATTTTCGGCACCCGCGGCTACCGGCGCAACGTCATCGCGGCCTCCGAGTGGTTTGAACTGCTCGCGCTCACCTGGCGCAGCGGGCACTGCACCCCCATCCATGACCACATGGGCGTGTCGTGCGCCTTCCGGGTGATCCAGGGCACGGGCACCGAGATCCGCTACGCCAAGACCGACTCGGGCCTGGTCCGCCCCACCGAGTCGGTGAGCATGCCGCCGGGGTACGTGTGCAGCGCCAACGACCCCGACATCCACCAAGTCGCCAACCTGCAGGCCCCGGGGCAGGACCTCATCACCCTGCACATCTACTCCCCGCGCATCGTCAAGATGAACACCTATTCCTCGCCCGCCGCCTGCGCGGTTGAAGCGGGGGATGTGTACGGCGGCTCGGCGGGCTGTGCGCAGTAGCGCCGACGATCAGGACACCGTCGCCCGGATCAGCAGCAGAGCCCCGACGCTGATGATCACCCACAGGATCGTCCCGTGCAGCATCGGCTTCAGGCCCACCGCGCCGATCGCCTTGCGCGACAGCCCGCACCCGATGAAGAACAGCGCGAGCGTGAGCAGCGTCTTGGACACCGTGCGCAGATGCTCCGCCAGGCTGCCGGCGTTCAGCCCCGGGGCGTAGCGGTCCAGCAGCGTGCGCAGCAGCGAGGCGAGCACAAAGCCCAGCACGAACCACGGCACGATCGAGAACAGCCGCGAGAGCGGGCCCCCGCGCGCCGGGGCGGACAGGCCGCCCTCGCGCGAGCCACGGTCGGCGAACCACCACCCCAGCGCCAGGCAGATCGGCGCTAGCCACAGCACGCGGGTGAGTTTGATCACCGTCGCGTCGGCCAGGGCCTGGTCGCCGTACACCTTCGCCGTCGCGACGAGGTTCGCGACATCGTGAACCGCCACCGCGGCCCACGCGCCGAACTGCTGCTGCGACAGGCCCAGCGCATGCCCCAGCGGGGGGAAGGCGTAGACCGCGACGGTGTTGAGCACGAACACGAGCACGAGCGCCACGGAGATCTGGGTGTCGCTGGCGCGGATGGTGGCGCCGGTCGCCGCGATGGCCGAGCCCCCGCAGATCGCCGTGCCGCTCGACAAGAGCGCCGAGAGTTTGGCGTCGGTGGCGAAGAGGCGGGCGAGGGCCGCGCCCAGGGCGAAGGTGGCGACGATGAGCAGGCCCGAGAACAGCGCCCCGCTCGCGCCCGCGCGGGCCACGTCCGAGAGGCTGATCCAGAACCCCAGCAGCACGATGCTGATCTGGATCAGCAGCCGGCTGAGCGCCTTGGCCCGCTTGTTCCACGCGGTCAGGCCCAGGAGCGCCAGGGCGATCCCCATGCCCAGCGCCACCTGCACCGAGGCCCAGGGCGTGAGGCAGAACGCCCCGCAGGCGACCATGAACGCCCGCGCCGGGGTCACCGCGCGATCCTGGGTGGACGCTGCTGAAGACGCCGGGCTGGGGGGTTGGGCTGTCAAGGGCTGATCCGGGGTCGATGGTACCGCGGTCAGGACTCGCGCATAATGGCGGGCATGACCGGGCCCCGCGATCCATCCCCGCCCCAGGACAGCGACCTGGACCTCTCCATCGTCATGCCCTGCCTCAACGAGGCGGAGACCGTGGCCCGCTGCGTCACCGAGGCCCGCGCCGCCATCGACCGCGCCGGGCTCCGCGGCGAGGTGGTCGTCGGCGACAACGGCTCCACCGATGGCTCCCGCGAGCTCGCCGCCGCCGCCGGCGCGCGGGTCGTGCCCGTCGCCACCCGCGGTTACGGCGCGGCCATCCTGGGCGGCGTCGAAGCCGCGCGCGGGCGCTGGGTGATCATCGCCGACTCCGACGGTCAGCACGACTTCGCCGACGTGGACCTGTTCGTCGCCAAACTCCGCGAGGGTTACGAACTGGTGGTGGGCAAGCGCGTCAGCGGCGAGCCCGGCGCGGTCAGCCGCAAGAGCCGCTACATCGGCACGCCCATCATCTCCACCATCGGGCGCGTGCTCTTCGGCGCGCCGCTCTCCGACTTCAACTGCGGCTTCCGCGGGGTGGATCGCGAACGCATGCTCTCCCTGGGCCTGCGCACCACGGGCATGGAGCTCGCCAGCGAACACATCATCAAGTCCGCGCTGGCCCGCCTGCGCATCGCCCAGGTGCCCGTCAACGTCCGCGCGCCAGGACGCTCCCGCCCAGCCCACCTCCGCCCCTTCAGCGACGGCTGGCGCCACCTGCGCTTCATGCTGCTCATGAGCCCGCGCGGCACGCTCATCGCGCCGGGGCTGGCGCTCATGGTCCTCAGCCTCCTCGCGGGCGTGTGGCTGGTCATCCATCCGCTGCTGGGCGTGCCCTCCGGCGGCTTCTCGGGCCCGGGCCTCGCGCTGTCCGCGCTGGGCCTGCTCGCGGGCTACCAGGCCGCGACGCTGGGCGTCGCCGCCCACGTCTACGCCGTCGAGCAGGGCCTGCTGCAGCCCACCGCCTTTCTCAAGGCCGGGCTCAAGCGGTTCACGATGGAGCGGGGCATCGTCGTCGGGCTGGTGCTGGGCGCGGGCGGGCTCGCCACGCTCGTCATGGGGCTGATCACCGCCCTCGCCCGCCCCGAGCAGACCGCGATCTCCAGCCTGCAGGTCGCCTGCGTCGGGGGCGTGCTGCTCGCGCTGGGCCTGCAGACCGTGCTCATGTCGTTCTTCTACAGCATGCTGGGCCTCCCCTATCGCGGACGCCCGGCGGGCATGGCCAGCGCACCCTTGGCCGCCGGGAGTAAGCCGTGACCACACCCGAGCCCAACGCCGCGCGCGGCTGGGGCCGCGGCGCCGCCGCCGTGGCGGTCGCCGCGATCATCGCGCTGGTGGCCGTGGTCTACGCGCGATCCATCGGCGGCACCTTCACGCTCGACGACTCGCACTCCATCCAGTCCAACCCCTGGGTGCGGAGCCTCGCGCACATCCCCACATACTTCACCCACCCCTCCACCTTCTCCACGCTCAGCACCAACGTGGACTACCGCCCGGTGCTCCAGACCACCTACGCGATCAACTACGCCCTCAGCGGCTACGACACCTGGTCGTGGAACCTCTTCAACGTCGCCATCCACGCCGCCCTGTGCGTCGGCATCTTCCTGCTGGGGCGCGTGCTCATGGGCGACGGGCGCCTGGCGCCCCTGCCGGGTGTGAGCGCGCGTGAGGGCGACGCCATCAGCCTCGCCGCCGCCGGGCTGGTGGCGGTCCACCCGGTCTTCTCCGGCGCGGTCAACTACATCTCCGCCCGTTCAACCACGCTCACCGCCGTGCTCATCCTCGCCGTGCTGGTGCTGCACCTGCGCCGCATGACCGGCCGCGGCGGGCTGGCGTCGCTGCTCGTGGGGCTGGTGCTTTACGCCCTGGCGATGCTCACCAAGATCGAAGCCGTGGCGCTGGTGGGCGTGCTCTTCGCCGCGGAGGTGCTGCTCTCGCCCCAGACGCGCGCGTGGCCCCTGGTGCGCCGGGTCTTCGCGGTGGAGTGGCTGCTGCGCCTATGGCCCCTGTTGCTGGTCACCCTGGCGGGTCTGTGGTGGTGGTCGCGCCACACCGCGCTCATCGACTCCTCCACCCGCGCCGACGCGGGCATGACCGCCATGAGGTACCTGGCCACGCAGGTCCACGCGTGGTGGTACTACGCGGGCCAACTCGTCGCGCCCGTCAACCTCATGCTCGAGAACCTCACCTACCCGCGCTCCGAGGGGTTCGCCGAGCCCCTGCCCCTGCTCGCCGTCGCCGGGTGGGTGCTTGTGGGCGCGGGGCTGCTCGCGTGCGCGCGCCGGGCCCCGGCGATCACACTTCTGGGCCTGTCGTACTTCATGGTCATGGCCCCCACCAGCAGCGTGGTGCCGCTGGCGGAGATGGTCAACGAGCACCGACCGTACCTGCCGCTGGCGCTGGTCACCCTCATCGCCTCCGCCGGGCTCTACCTCGCCGGACGCTGGGCCACCGGGCGCGGGCCGCTGGCGCTGGCGTGCGCCGCGGGCGTGCTGGGCGTGCCGCTCGCGCTGCTCACGCAGGAGCGGCACGAGGCGTGGAGCACGCCGCTGTCGCTCTTGCACGACAACGCGGAGAAGTGCGCC
>JALHNL010000053.1 GCA_022843545.1 Phycisphaerales bacterium
GCAGCCGATGGCGATGCCGCGGCGCGTGCCCGCGACGGGCTCGATGACCGCCGCGTCGCCGGGCCCGCGCTGATCGGGCCCCACCAGCGGCTTGAGCACGGTGTTGCCGCGGACCTCGTGGTCGTACTGGCGGATGATCCACTGCTTGCTGGCGATGTTGGGGTGGGCGAGGAGTTCAAAGAGCGCGTCCTTGACGTGCGGCCGGCCGCGCGGGGGCTTGCCCGCGGCGACGGCTGGGGGCGACCACGAGGCCCCGCGCGTGGGCATGGGGATGCCCTCGTGCAGGAAGTGCATGCCCATCCGCCCCACTTCGCGCCCGTGGAAGTTCAGGATGAGCTCGCCCCCGGGCGTGCCGAAGTGCCCCAGGTCGGCCATCTCCACCTGCTCCTCCTCGCAGATGGCGCGGAGGGCGGCGACGCTTTCGGGTGGCACGGCGAGCACCATGCGCTCCTGGGCCTCGCTGATCCAGATCTCGGTGTACGACAGCCCCGGGTACTTCAGCGGGGCGCGATCCAGGTGGACCTCCGCGCCCAGGTCCTTGCCCATCTCGCCCACGGCCGACGAGAACCCGCCCGCGCCGCAATCGGTCATGGCGGAGAAGAGCGGCGCGGCCTCGCCAGATCCGCGCGCCCGCATGATCGCGTCCAGCACGCGCTTCTCTTCGATCGCGTTGCCGATCTGCACCGCGTGGGCGAACTCGTCGGCGGCGGTGTGCTCGAGCTCGGCGGACGAGAATGTCGCGCCGTGGATGCCGTCGCGCCCGGTGCGCCCGCCCAGGGCGATGATGCGGTCGCCGGTGCGGACCTGGCCGTGGACGAGGTGTCGCGGGATGAGCCCGATGCACCCGCAGTACACCAGCGGGTTGCCGACGTAGCGGTCGTCGAAATAGACCGCGCCGTTGACCGTGGGGATGCCCATGCGGTTGCCGTAATCGCGCACGCCGGCGACCACCTGCGAGAGCACGCGGCGCGGGTGGAGCGTGCCGGGGGGCAGAGGCGAGCCGCCGGGCGCGCCCTCGGCGGCCCACGACGCGGGGAGCCCGACGCAGAAGACGTCGGTGCTGGCGATGGGCTGCGCGCCCAGACCGGTGCCGATGACGTCGCGGATGCAGCCGCCGATGCCGGTGGCGGCTCCGCCGTAGGGCTCGATCGCCGAGGGGTGGTTGTGGGTTTCGACCTTGATGCACACGCCGTGGTGGTCGTCGAGGGCGATGACGCCGGAGTTGTCCTTGAAGACGCTCAGCGTCCAGTCGATGCCGTCGGCGATGAGTTCGTGCGTGGCGGCGGCGACGGTGCGCTTGAGGAGGTTGTCGATGACGACCGTGCCGTCGGCGCGGACCTCATGCCCCGGGCGGCCGGCCCACACGATGCCCTCATTCGCCCCCGATGCCTGATGCCCGGTGCCCGATGCCCGGTACTCGATCCGACTCTTGAGCGTCTTGTGCACGCAGTGCTCGCTCCAGGTCTGGGCGAGGGTCTCCAGCTCGATGTCGCGCGGCTCGCGCCCCAGGCGGCGGTACTCGCCCTGGATGGCCTTCATCTCGTCGAGCGACAGGAACAGGTGCGCCTCGCGCGAGAGCCGGATGAGTTCGTCGTCGGTGAGGTTGATGAGCGGGATCGAGCGGACGCTGTGCTCGTGGGCGGCGGGGCGCGGGAAGCGGTCGGGGTGCAGGGGCTGGCGCACCACGCGGTGGATGACGGGGTTAGCCAGCAGGCGCTGCCCGAGACGGTCGGCCTCGTCGTCGCTCACGCCCGAGACGTCGTAGCGCCAGCCGGTGGCCACGCGGGCGCTCACGCCGGTGAGCTCGTGGAGGGCCTCCTGCACGCTCTGGGCGACGGGGTCCATGACGCCGGGGAGGGGGTGGACCTCGATGACCCGCGCGCCCGCCTCCGCGGCGCGAGCGCCGGCGCGGGCTTCTTCGGTGACGGGGTCGGCGAGCAACTGGTCGGCGACGGCGCGGCGCTGCGCCTCGGAAAGGTCGCCCTCGATGAGGTAGACGTGGGCTGTGCGGACCTGCGCCGGGCGCACGCCCAGCGAGGCCGCGTCGCGCATCACGCCCGCGCCGATCGGATCGGCCTGACCGGGCTTGGGGGTCACCTCAAAGCGATGGATCGTGGACATGATCGCAGTGTAGAAGCCGCGTAGGCTCTCTTGCTCTCCGGCCTTCAATTTGGCCCTTTGGCCCTTTGGCGATTTAGCGCTTCGGCTCCGTGGACCCCCGCCATGCCCTCCGCCCTCCCGCCAACCCCACCCCAGCCCCCCTGGTGGGAGCGTCCGCGCACGCGCCTGCACCAGTCGCCGGGGTTTGTGCTCGCGGGGACCTTCCTGCTGGTGGGCGGCGGCGGGGCGTATCTGGCGGCGCACGGGGAGTGGCTCGGGCTTACGGCCTGGGTGGGGAGCAACGTGTTGTCGCTGCTGATGTGGATGGTGCTGCGCGAGCCGTTTGATCGGCTGTGCCGGGCTCAGTCCACGCGCGAGGCGCTGGCGGGCTGGACGGTGGCGGTCGCCGTCACCGTCGGGGTGTGCTGGCTCTACCGCGCGGGGTACGACACCATCGCCACCGTGGGAATCGCGGTGCTGATGATCGTGTTCCTGCTTGCGTCGTGGCTGATCGCCTCGGGGCGGATGGACACCCTCGGGCATCCTGACGGTGGCGACGGACCCGCCGCGTGAAGGGGCCAGGCCCGCGGGCCGGCTCAGCACCCGCTGCTGAACGCGTTGACGAAGGCGATGACGTCATCGACGGTGAGGTCGCCGTCGGGCCCCGCGCCGGTGTCGCCGATGTCGGTGATGTCCGCGGCGTTGCACGGCGCAGCGCCGGGGCACCCGATGGCGTCGCCGAAGGCGGTGACGAAGCGGATGGTGTCATCGACGGTGAGTTGCCCGTCGGGCCCCGCGCCAGTGTCGCCGATGTCGGTGAGGTCCGCGACGCTGCAGGCGATGGGCGCGCCGGTGGCGCGGACGAGGAACGTGCCGTTCAGGGTGCCCGAGCCCGCGGCGCCGAGCGCAAAGAACCGGTCGGAGCCGCCCAAGTTGCTCAGGTTGATCGGCGTGCCCGCGGGGGAAGTGGCCCAGTACGACGCGCCCGAGAGCGTGCCCCGGTCATACCGCATGATGTTGTCGCCCGCCACGCCGTCGTACAGCGCGGCCACGAAGAACGTGCCGCTGACCACCGGCGGGGTCACGAGCGGGTAGGTGATGAACGTGTTGGTCCGCGGAAGGCTGGCCTGGCCCGTGGCGGTTGCCAGCGGCACGGCGTCGGCGGGGTTGCCGTCGTCATTTGGGTCTTCGAACACCACCACCGTCACCGGCCGCGGCGCGCTCACGATGCTGCCGAAGGCCACCGACACCGAGACGATCCGCTCACCCCCCGGCGCGGCGGTGAAGACGTTGCCCCACAGGCACTGGCCGCCGTTGGCGTACGTGCCCGCGCCGAAGGGGCTGAACTGCGTGAACGGCCCGGTCAGGTTGTCGGCCTGGTACGGCACGAAGGCCAGGGCGGGGGTGGCGAACAGAAGGGCGGCGAGATGGGCGGTGCGCAAGCGTGGTCTCCGGGCTCCCGGGGGAGCCGCCCATGTTAACCCTTAGGTAGGCTGGCAGCCACTCGTCCATGGGATCGAGGCCGAAACGACAAGCGTCGCCCGGTGGGGGCGACGCTGGGAAAAACCGCTCGGTCTGAAACGAAGCGTGCCGCCTTTCGGCGGCACGGTTCGACTCTCTGCCAGCACTCCCTTGCGGGGCCGGCACTCTCTCTCTCCACGCAGAAAGTACCCCACGCCAGGGCATGTGTCAATGCACTTGCGCGAGTTTTTTCGTTCGAAAACGCAATCAATGGGGCCTCCACTCGCACAGGTAAGTGGAAGCCCCATTGAAGTTGTCTAGATTACCAAACCCGATCACCCGTTCCGGCGGCGACGGGTGGCCAGCAGACCCCCCACCACCCCCAGGACCGCCGTGCCGGGGGTGGGCACCGTCTGGATGCTCAGGACCACGTCGTTGAAGTCACCCTGGAGCTCGATGCCGGAGTTGTTGAGGGTGAGGTCCTCGATGCCGACGATGTAGCGCTCGGCGAAGGGGGTGGTGTCGACGCCGAAGACGGCGAAGTGCTGCTGGCCGGGGATGGCGTCGCCCGTGAAGCCCACGGAGCGGTTGCGCGTGGAGTCCATGAAGAAGAGCCAGCCCTTGCCCGACGCGGCGGTGTACCCGTTGTGCGAGCGGATGTAGAGGCCCCACGACGCGCTGGGGGTGAAGGTGGTGGTGACGACGGGCGACATCGCGCCGGTGAAGATCGGGTT
Organism: Phycisphaerales bacterium; assembly: GCA_022843545.1. Taxonomy (GTDB): domain Bacteria; phylum Planctomycetota; class Phycisphaerae; order Phycisphaerales; family UBA1924; genus JALHNL01. The sequence goes on from JALHNL010000053.1 coordinate 4,296, forward strand.
CAGGACCTCCTGCCCGGGAGCGGCGGACGTGTCGTACCAACCGACCTCGTTGACGTTCCGGAAGCCGGCGACCTCGAGCAGCAGCGAGGCCTGATAGGTGAGCGGAGCCTCGGCCTGGAAGTGCATGGCGGAAGGGGCGTTGGTGGAACCGCCGCGAGCGCCGGGGTTGGGGCTGCTGTAGCCCCACCACGAGGGCGCGGCGGGGCCGCTGTTGGGCACGCTGCCGGCGGGGAGGTTGGGCGTGTAGGTGCCGTTGAGCCAGTTGCCGATTTTGCGGTTGCCGCCGTCCATGGACGGGTTGTCCCAGTAGGGGCGGCCGGCGTTGGAGGTGTTGTTGAGCGCGCCGGGGAAGGTCTGCCAGGCGGCGGCGTTGCCGCCGACGATGGGCGAGCCGGCGATCTGGCCGGCGTGAGCGGCGCCGACGCAGGCGAGAAGGGCGAACGCGGAAGCGATGGTGCGAGTCTTCATGGACAGTCTCCTGATCTGGGCGTGTGGGTTGGTGAACACCCACAGCGTGCGATTCAGAAGACCTCCGAGCGAGCGTTGCGGAGTCGTGGGCCGGGCGCGGGCTGGGCGCAGACCTTCTTGATTCCGCAGGTTGCCACGGCGGCGGGAAGGCGGGCAAACGGTGCGGGATGCGGCGCGGTCCGAGAACCCGGGGGCCCGCGGCGGCCGGGCGACGATGAGCCAAAAAGGAGTGCGGGCGGTGTGGTGAGCACCGCCCGCGTGAGAGAGTGGAGGCTGTTTAAGGCGGCGGGGCGAGCGGCCCGGCCGCGAGGAAGATCACTGCTCCGGCTCAGCCCTACTGGCTGAGACCACCGGGGTCAACCCTGGCCAAAGTGCGTTTACGCGATGACCGCGCGGACGCACAGAGACGCAGGGGCGAAACCGGGAATGGAGGATGGGGCAAGCGGCACGGAATGTGCGCACTTCTCTCCTCCCGGCGGGGATGTCTCCGCCTGTAAAGATTGCCGTCGAACCCCGACACCGCACGCCCAACCCGCCATATGGACGGTGAAATAAGTCTAAATACTTAGGTCTGTCCTAAGGGTTGGGGCGCGAGTTGTGCCGGAAGCGGCGGATATTCGGGCAACGGCTGCCGGAGTTACTTGGCCAGCTTCTTCGCGTCCTCGGCGGTGATGATCTTGGCCGAGTTGATGGTGACGGGGTCGGCGGGCACGTTCTGGTGCATGCCCTTGCTGGTGGTGGGGACGCCCTTGATGGCGTCGACGACGTCCATGCCGGCGATGACCTTGCCGAACGCGGCGTAGGCGCCGCCGTCGGGCTGGGTCTGGTCGAGGCGGGGGTTGTCGACGACGTTGATGAAGAACTGGGAGGTGGCGCTGTTGACGGTGCTGGGGTTGGGGCGGCGGTCACCCTTGCGGGCCATGGCGATGGACCCGCGGACGTTCTTTAGGCCGTTTTCCCACTCGTTCTTGATGGGCTCGCGGGTGGGCTTTTCCTTCATGTCCTTGTCCATGCCGCCGCCCTGGATCATGAAGCCGTCGATGACGCGGTGGAAGATGGTGCCGTCGTAGTGGCCGGCCTCGACGTACTTGACGAAGTTCTCGACGGTGATGGGGGCCTTCTCACGGTTGAGTTCGAGGACGATGTCGCCCTTGCTGGTGCTGAGCGTGACGTAGACCAAAGCGGCCTCCTTTTTGGCCTCCGGGGCCGTGGCGCTGGGGGCGGCGGGCTGCGTCGCGGCGTCGGGCTGGCGGGGGTTCTCCGGGGAGTCCTTGCCGGGCTGGGCGAAAGCCAGCGGGGCGGCGACTGCGCCGAGAAGGAGTGAGAGGGCCAGGACCGAAGACGAACGGGCGAACGTGCGCATGACGACCTCCAAGAAGAGCGCTCGGCGGATGCCGGAGCGGCCAGTGTACGCGCCCGGGTGTTGTGCGTCACGAGGGGCGGGCTGGCCGATGGAAGCGGGACAGGGCCGGGCGAAGGGCCCGACGGGCGGGTATTCGCCAGAAGGCGGATGGGGGATTCGGGTGTCGAGAAGAGAAGACTCGGCACGGAGCGCCGGGTCTACCCAGAAGGCCCGGGTACCCAGAGGGAGCGCATGAACTGGCTGTACGTGATGCTGGCGGTGGTGGCGGGGGTGTGCGTGACGGTGCAGACCGGCGTGAACGCCCGGCTGCGCGGGCACCTGGAGAGCGCGCCGATCGTCGGGCTCATCAACTTCGTGGTCGGAGCGGCGGCGATGGCGGTGATCGTGCTGGCGATGCGGGCGCCGGTGCCCTCGGCGGAGGCCGCACGATCAGCGCCGGCGTGGACGTGGGTGGGCGGCGTGCTGGGGGCGACGCTGGTGACGCTGAGCATCATCGCGGCGCCGAAGATCGGGACGGCGGGCCTGGCGGCGGGGCTGATCGCGGGGCAGATCGTGGCCTCGCTGGCGCTGGATCACGTGGACGCCTTCGGCCTGGGCGCACGGCCCGTGACATGGATGAAGGCGGGCGGGGCGGCGCTGATCGCGGTGGGGATGGTGATGGTGGTTTGGGGGAGGGGAGAGAAGTGATCAGTGAGCGGTGATCAGTGATCAGGCACGGGGCACTGGGCAATCGGCAATCGCGGAGGCACTTGGCCTTTGTGGCTGATGCCTGATGCCCGATGCCTGCTCCTTCATTCTTCATCCTTCATCCCTTCCTCCCCGTCCCTCATCATCTCGATGGTTGTTTCGCGAAAGCCGAGCTGGGCGAAGAGGTTTCGGGCTGGGGCGTTGGCGCGGGCGGTTTCGAGGCGGATATGGCGGACGCCCATGGCGCTAAAGCGGGCGACGCACTCTCGCGCCAGCGCGAGGCCCAGGCCCGTGCCGCGGTGCTGGGGCTCGACCCAGAGGTCGTGGACCCAGGCGTAGGAGTCGCGGGTGTAGATCGGGATCTCGGGCAGCACGCTCGCGACGATGAAGCCCGCGGGCTTGCCCCCCACTTCCGCCACGAGATACACGCTCCTCGAGTCGGCCGATCGCTGCGGAAGCCAGCGGGCGTAGCGGTCGCGGATGTCGGGGAGGAAGTCGAAGCGGGCCGGGTCGAGGCCGCGGTGCATGGCGCAGATCGCCTCGACCATGTCGAGAACCGCGGGGAGGTCGGCGTCGGCGGCGGGGCGGATGATCGGGGGCATGGGGTGTGAGCGAACGGAGTTTGGAGCTGGGAAAGAAGGCGGGCGGGGCGCCTGCCCCACCGCTGCGCCGAAGTTCTGCGGGGGCGTGCGGGGTCTAGAACAGGTCGGCCATCCAGGGTGAGCCGGCGGTGAACGCGAGCTGGGCCGCATCGAGCGCCTCGGGGTCGCCATCACACCAGCCGATCTGCGCAGCTTGGCGCGGGGTGTAGAGGCCGGAGTAGATGGCGGCGAGGCCGCGCTCGCCGCAGCGCAGAACAGGCCCGGCGGCGCGACGCTGGACGCGGGCGCGGCCGGCCTCGATCTCCAGGGCGAGCGGGCCTGACTGCTCGGGGATGAGGCTGTCGGCGAGGTCGATGGTGAACCGCGTGCTGAGCGGGGCGGGGTAGCCGCGGGCTTCGAGCGCGGCGGCGGCGTGGGTGAGGCGGAGCATCCAGGTGTCTTTGGACGTGACGGTGTAGCGCTGCTGGGGGAGCAGCGCGAGCGCGGGGTGGTGCGGGCCGGCGTAGAAGGTGAGGTCGCTGCCGGTGGTTTCGAAATCGGCGAGGAAGGCGAGCAGCGCGCGGCCGGCGGCGGGCGAGGTGAACGCGAAGTCCTGCAGGGCGATCTCGGAAGGGCCCGGGTTCTGGGGGCGGTGCATGCGGAGGAAGAGGTATCCCGCGAGCGCGTCTGAATCGTCGAGCACGCCGAAGCCTTCGTACGCGCTACCGCGCAATTCGCGGACGCGGCGCCAGATGTAGGGGCCGCGGTCGAGCATGCCGGCGTGCGGGGCGGCGAAGGCGCGGTAGGTCGCGGCGATGCGGTCCTGGTCGGCCTCGGTGAGCGCGACGACGCGGCGCGACTTGCCAAGGCCCGCGAGCCGGGCGAGCGGGACGCGGACGTGCCAGGTTGTGCCGGCCTGCTCGTAACCCGACTGGCGGTAGAGAGCCTGCGTGGAGGGGAAGAGCGACGAGAGGGGCACGCCCTGGTCGTGCAGATCGCGGACGCACTGATTCATGAGCGTGCGGGCGAGGCCGCGGCCGCGCGCTTCGGGCGCGACGGCGACGCCGGCGATGCCGGTCATGGGGACGGGGCGGCCGCCGAAGTACTGACCCATGGGAACGAGTGCGAGGGTGGCGACGGGGGCTTGGGGAGCATCGGCATCGGCGATGAAGCGGAGGTCGCTTGGCGGGATGTTCTTGAGCCAGGCGAGGCCGTCGTCGGCGGTGCCGCCGAAGGCGAGGGCGATGAGGCGGGCGAGGGCGGGGAGGTGGTGCGGGGCAGGGGTGGCGAGAGGCATGGGGCACGATAGCGGCGCGGCGGGCGCGGGGTCACTACCCTGCGTTCATGGCCGTTCAGCGACTTGTCGCCCCCACCGCCGCGCCCGAGGATGAGCAGCCCAACTGGTCGCTGAGGCCGACGCGGATTGCGCAGTATGTGGGGCAGCCGGAGCTGATCGCGCGGCTGTCGATCGCGATCCAGGCGGCGAGCGGGCGGAAGGAGCCGATGGAGCACGTGATGCTTCACGGCCCGCCGGGGCTGGGCAAGACGACGCTGGCGCACGTGATCGGTGCGGAGATGGGGACGCGGGTGAGCGTGACGAGCGGGCCGGCGCTGTCGCGCGGGACGGACCTGGTGGCGGCGCTGACGCGGCTGGAAGCGGGGGACATCCTGTTCATCGACGAGATCCACCGCTTGCCCGCGGCGGTGGAGGAGTTCATCTACCCGGCGATGGAGGACTTCCGGATCGACGTGCCGGTGGACAGCGGGCTGCACGCGCGGACGGTGCAGATCGCGCTCAAGCCGTTCACGCTGATCGGGGCGACGACGCGGGCGGGGCTGGTGACGGCGCCGCTGCGCTCAAGGTTCGGGATCGTGCATCACCTGCAGTTCTACACGCGCGAGGACCTGCTGAAGATCCTGCGGCGGTCGGCGTCGCTGCTGGGCGTGAGCGTGGCGGACGAGCGGACGCTGGAAACGGTGGCGGCGCGGTCGCGGGGGACGCCGCGGATCGCCAACCGGCTGCTCCGGCGCGTGCGCGACTTTGCGCAGGTGAAGGGGGACGGGCGGCTGACGACGGACCTGGTGGAGAGCGCGCTGAAGCTGGAGGGCGTGGACGCGCTGGGGCTGGACGAACTGGACCGCTCGTACCTGCGGATCATCGGCAAGACGTATGGCGGCGGGCCGGTGGGGCTGGAGGCGGTGGCGGCGACGCTGAACGAAGACGCGGGGACGCTGGAGGACGTGATCGAGCCCTACCTGCTGCAGCTTGGCTTCATCGCGCGGACGCGGCGCGGGCGGATGCTGACGCGCGCGGGCGCGGAGCATGTGGGCGTGCCGGCGCCGGCGGAGACGGGGCGCGAGGGGCTGTTTGAGGGGGCGTGATCACTTCAGCATCGAGGACATCGGCTTAAGGCTGCTGAGGTACTTCTCGTGAACCGCGAGGTAGTGCTTGCGGTAGATGGCGTCGATCTGCTCGGGCCTCGGGAACTTGGCGCTGAAGCCCTTGGCGACGGGGTCGAGGGAGAGCTCGGACGCCTTGATGAGGTGGGCGACGAGCGTGCGGGGGTCTTCCATGCCCACGGCGATGCGCATGGTGGTGGGCTGGATGCCGGCGGCGCGGAGGGCGTCGTCGCTCATCTCGCTGTGGCTGGTGATGGCGGGGCAGAGCACGACGGTGTTGGTCTGGCCCAGGCTGACCTGGTGGCCGAAGACGGGGTCGAGCGAGTCGAAGAAGCGCTTGAAGGTCTGGCGATCAAAGGGGGCCTGGGGCTGCTTGCCCTTGCCCTCAAAGTCGATGGTGAAGAGCGGTGCGGGCAGGCCCAGGTGCATGACGCGCTCGCGGACCGCGCCGTTGGGGTTGCCCGGGGCGGCGTTGCAGTTGACGTTGATGTCGGGGTGCTGGCCGAGAACCTCGGCGAGGGTGAGGGTGTTGACGGTCTTGTTGACCAATCGCATCTCGAGGGTGTGCAGGCCGTTGATGACCTCGTAGGCCTTGTCGGCGTCGAGGAACGCGCCCTTGATGTAGTACACGTTCCAGAACATCGTCTCGTGCCCGTGCCAGGTGCGGGGCGAGCCGTCGACGTCGACGCCCTGCACGCTGTCGTGCTTGCCCATGAACATGCGCTCGTTGCGTCCGATGACGCAGCCGGCGGTGGTGCCGCCCATGCCCGACATGTCCTTGGTGTAGGAGTGGATGACGAAGTCGGGGCGCTCAAGCGGGTCCTGCCGCTGCAGGGGACGGTGGAGGAAGGGCGTGCCCACGGTGCTGTCGCACATGACGGTGAGCTTGCGCTGGTGGGCGATCTTGCACATCGCGGGGATGTCGAGGCAGTAGCCGTGCGGGTTGCAGGGCGACTCGAGGTACACGTAAATCTGCCGGCCCGCGGCGAGGCGCGAGGCGTGCTTCTTGGTGGCGGCGTCGAGGGCCTTGGTGAAGTCCTCGGCGGTGTACCCGTCGAACCACTCGACGGCGATGTCGAGGTTGCTGGGCTTGGCGAGCCAGTCGTGCATCAACTGGTACGTGCCGCCGTAGACATTGCGCGAGACCAGCAGCACGTCCTGATAGCCAAGCAGGTGAGACAGGGTGGCGTCGATGGCGGCCATGCCGGAGTTGAAGTTCCAGGCGAAGTAGTGGTGGGCTTCGGGGCCGGCCTCGATGTCGACGACGTGGTTGGCGAGGCAGACGTTGGTGGGGTTGAGGAGGCGCGAGTAGACCTCCAGGAGCAGTTCCTTGCCCTGGAAGGCGTCGTCAACCCACTCGGCGCAGGCGTAGATGTAGGTGGCGGTGCGGGTGATGACGGGCTTGGCGGAGAAGAGGGCGGTGAGGTTGTCGAAGACGGGGTAGGGCCCGCGCGCCAGGCGCGAGGACTGGGAGTCCACGATCGACTGGTACGTGCGCCGGAAGGGGTGCATCAGCGTGTCGAGCACCTTGGCGAGCTGGAAGCACAGGAACTTCTGGGCGGCGAAGCGGGCGGCGCGGTCCTTGCGGTCCAGCGTGGCCAGTTCGCGCACGAGCGTCTGCCAGAGGTGGTCGGTGGAGATCTGGGTTTCGTACACGCCCTTGGCCACGCCCGCCAGGTGCTTGCCGAATTCGCCCTTGGGATCAATCCCAAAGTGTTCGAGCTGCTCCTTGACCAGCCCGGCGATGTCCTTGGCGGTGGAGGACTTGCGCCGCGGGGAGATGTGGCGGGCGAAGGCCAGGTCGCCCGAGGCGGTGGAGCCGTTGGCATGGGCGGAGGCGGCGGAAGCGGCGTGGGGGGTGGTCATGGGGGATGGTAGGAAGAAGGGACGGAGGGACAGGGGGACGGAGGGACAGAGGGGTGAAGGGGGCCGAGAGATACACCGGGCCTTGGGCGGGGTGGTGGCGGTTCAGCCCGGGCCCATGGCGGCGACCTGGCGCAGGTTCTCGCGGAAGAAGCGCGTGTACGAGATCCGGGCCTGCACACCGCGCTTGGGGTCGTTCCAGCGGCGGACGTCGTCGCTGATCCGGCGGTAGTTGGCGAGGTTGAACTCGACGGTGTCGCCGGTGGCGAGGGTGTGCGTGGGCATGGCGTAGAAGAGGCGTTCCATCTCGGCGAGGCGGTCTGGGGGGAAGGCCTTGTCGGCGCGGGCGGCGCAGAGGGCGGCCCAGGCGCGCTTGAGGTCGTCGCCCACGTCGACCCAGCAGCCGAACATGACGATCATGCCGTCGCGCCAGCCCTGGGTGGTGGCGGTGGAGGCGAGGGCGAAGGGGTCGACCTGATCGGCGAGGAAAGGCCAGTACGGCCCGCCCTGGTCGTAGAAGGAACGAAGAGCGGGCAGGCGGCGCAGGCGGTAGACGGTGGGGCCCAGACGCTCGCCGGCTTTGGCGCCGGGAATGGGCGGGTTGGACTGGCCCTCGGGGCTGTTGCCATCGAGCCCGACGGGCGGGAACTGCCACAGGGCCTGGGCCTCGTCGGTGAGGCAGTACTCGACGAATCGGCGCGCGAGGGTGGGCTTTGGCGCGCCGCGGAGGATGGACACGGGGTCGGCGTCGATGTAGACCGCGCCGGGCGGGTCGACGTAGCCCATGCGCCCCTCGCTGGGCTTCTGCCCGGGCTGGAGGATGGCCTGAGCCTGACCGCGCCCGTAGAAGTCGATCGCCACGCCCGCGGCGGCCTCGCCCTGCGACACGTCCATGGGCGGCTGCGTGCTGGCGCTGGTGAAGTAGCGGGCGTTGGCGGCCATTTCGTAGAGCGTGCGCCAGCCGTTGCGCCAGCCTTCGGCGAGGCCTTCCTGCTCGGTCGCGCCGCGGGCCTTGGCCTCGGCGACGCCGCGGCGCGCCGCTTCGTTGAGGATCGAGTCGTACGCGGTGGCGACGGAGCCGGACTGGCGCGGGTCGGCGAGAGCCAGCTGATTGGCGAACTCGGGGCGGGTGAGGTCCTGGAACTGCTGGGGCTCGGGGACGCCCAGTTCCTTCACGCGGTCGCGGTTGTAGACGAGCCCGAAGCCGGAGAGGGCGGTGCCGAACCAGTGCTGCCAATCGGCGGGGCGCTCGCGCTTGCCGTCCACGAGTTTGCCGCGGTCGTCCTGCCAGAGTTTGCCCGCGCCGAGCTTGTTTTCGCCGAAGACGCGGTCGAGATCGGCCTCGGCGAAGAGCGGCTCGGGCGGGGCGGAGATGCGGACGGTGAAGAGCCGCAGGGCCTGGTCGAGATTGACCGGAACATCGACGGTCTTGGCCCCCCCACCGCCCTCGGCGGCGAGGGGCGACAGCGCGCCGGCGCCGCCCGTGATGGCGGAGACGGGGATGCGAAGGCGGAGCGTGCGGCCCTCCCAGTTGGCGTCGGTCTCGAGATCGCGGAGTTGATCGAGCGCGCGGGGGTCGAGGCGCTCGCGCGGGCGGGCGAGCGTGACAGTCTTGACGCCTTGGCCCGGCGGGAGGGCGGAGGTGACGGTGACGCCGCGCGAGCGGAGGCGGTCGTGGTCGAAGGTGCCGCCGCCCATCATGAGGTCGAAGTCGGCGGAGCCGGGCTTGAGCGTTTCGGCGAGGTTGAGGGCGGGGTCGAGGAGACGCTCGGGAGTGGCGGCCCGGATGTCGGCGAGCTGGCGATTGAGCGCCGCGCTGTAGGTGGCGGTGAGGAGTTGGAGGATCTCGGTGGTGCCGCCGGCGGCGCGGAAGTCGACCTCGACGGGCTCGCCGTAGGTGCGTCGGTGCCAGCGATCAAAGCCGCGGGCGAACTCGAGGCGGATCTGCTCGATGTGGGGCGTGATGATGACCAGTCGCTGGCTGCCCTTGGGCACCTGCAGGTCCTGATCGCGGGTGAGGAAGAAGGGCACCGCGAGGATGGCGACGAAGGCGACCAGGATGAGCGTCCGCACCGCGTTCATGGCGGGAGGATACCCGGGGCCTTACGGGCCCGTGACCTTGGTCGCGGAGCCGATGCGCCCGAAGCGATCCACCTCGGCGGCCCACAGCGAGCCGCCGGGGGCGACGCGGGGGAGCTGCCCGCCGCGGCGCGGGAGGATCGCGTAGCTCCAGTTCCCGGCGGCTTCGCGGATGTAGGCGACGACGGCGGAGGCCTGAGCGGAGGGCAGGACATGGCCCAGCACGATGATGGGCGGGGCGGGGCGCGGGGTGTCGCCCGCCAGCCAGGGGGACTCGGGCGGGAGCGAGGGGGCGGCGAAGACCGGGGCGACGGCGGCGTCGAGCCCGCGCGCGGCCTGGCGCAGCGCGACGACCGAGTAGAGCACCACGCCGCGAGTGCCCGCGCGGCGCGACAGGTCGATCTGGCGGGTGATCTCGGCGGGTGACCAGCCCGGGCGCGAGCCCTCGGCGACGCCCACGCGGCTGGCGTTGAGCCCGGGCCAGAGGTGGCGGGCCCTTCGGTTCTCGCCCTGCCACCAGGAGAGCAGCGGGACGAAGGGCTGCTTGGGCGCGTCGGTGAGCCAGTAGAGCTGGGGGACGCAGTAGTCCATCCAGCCTTCGTTGAGCCAGCGGCGCGCGTCGGCGGCGAGGTGTTCGTAGGCGTCGAAGCCGTCAACGCCCGCGGGCGTGCCGGGGCGCCAGATGCCGAAGGGGCTGACGCCGACGAGGACGTGGGGCTTGATCGCCTTGACGCGGCGGTACAGGTCGAAGACGAAGGCGTCAACGTGGGCGCGGCGCCAGTCGGAGCGCGAAAGGACGGGCTGCTTCGCGGCGCGGGCCTCGCGCACATAGGCGTCGTAGTGGTGCTGGTCGGGGAAGGGCGCGCGACCTTCGGGATAGGGGTAGAAGTAGTCGTCGACGTGGACGCCGTCGATGTCGTAGCGGCGGGTGACATCTTCGATGACGCGGAGGGCGATCTCGCGCGCCTCGGCGGAGGACGGGGGCATCCACTTGAAGCGGGCGTAGTCGACAACCAGGTCCGGGCGGGCGATGTTGACGTGGCTGGGCGCGTCGGGGCCCTTGGCCTCAAAGTGGCGCGAGCGGAAGGGGTTGAACCAGGCGTGAAGTTGCAGGCCGCGGGCGTGGGCGCCGGCGACCCAGCGCTCCAGCGGGTCGTAATCGGCGGGCGCGCCCTCGACGGGCTGGCCCTGGCGGCCCGACAGGAACTCGCTCCAGGGCTCCAGCGACGATCGGTACATCGCGTCGGCGGAGGGACGGACCTGGAGGATGACCGCGCCGAGGTTCAGCCTTTGGGCGGTGTCGAGGATCGCGTCCATCTCGGCGATTTGCTGGCTGAACGTGAGATTGGGGGCGCTGGGCCAGTCGATGTTCGCGACGGTGGCGACCCAGACGCCGCGGAATTCGCGGGGGATCTCGGGGAGCGCGACGGGCTCGGGGACGGGAGCCGGGGCGGACGCGGGGCCCGGCGGCACAGATGGCGCGGGGGTTTGGGCGGGGGCGGGGCCAGGCGCGAGGGCGAGGAGGAGGGTCAACGCCGAGATGAGTCCGACGACGCGCACGGATGGTCCCTTCGCGGATCAGGGGCCGACGCCCCCCACCACCGCGACCACCTCGCCGACGGTGCGGGTGAAGACAGTGCCGGTGTGCGGCCCGAAGAGGGCGAGCCCCTCGGCCCGCAGGCGCGGCGCATGCTCGGCGAGATAGCGGTCGAGTGTGGCCCGATCCGGGAAGATGTATCGGACTTCGGCGCTCCGCGTCTGCGATCCCGGCGCGTTGTCGTGGGCGATGAGCGCGGCGGACAGGGCCCCGCCCTGGCAGACTTCCTGGGCGTGGCCCGCGGCGAGCCAGTCGAGGTATTTTTTCCTCATGTCCTCGGAGACCAGGTCGGCGCGGACGGTGTAGGCGACTGTCTTGGAGGTGGGCGAGGGCATGCGCGAGGGTAGCGGCAGGTCGGGGAGGGGTTTGCTCGACCAGCCATGAATCCGCCGGGTTACTCTGCGGCGGCGCCCAAAAACTTGTCCACGGCGTCATGCGCTCCCGCGAGATCAGCGAAGAACTTGGATGCTTCGGTGTCGCCGGGCCTGATCACGAGCGTGGGGATTTCTCCCGGAGGCGGACAACGCCCGGCACCGACCTCATTGATGAAAGCCGCGTCCTTCGGGTAGGTGATCGAGAAGACATCGGGCAGGACGTAATACTCACCCGGCGGTAAAGAGGGGGTCTGGAGCTTGAGATCATGGCTCAGCCGCTTGGCGGCGACATTCCCTCCCTGAGCGAAGCCGGTCCAGTGCCACTGACGCACCAGTCGGCCATCGGTGCTCACCACGGTTACTCCGGCGCTGGGAGGCCGGCGGTCATCCGGGAAGTTCGGGGTGAGGATCTGAACGGGAACACCGCCGGGGGGGTCGAACAAGTCGACGTCGCCGAGGTCCGGGGGCTCGGCCCGTGGATTGAGCGTGCGCCTCTCGATGATCCCGGCGCGCAAGCCCACAAACCAGACCTGCACCGACTCCCCCCGCGGGATCGGGATCGATGCGGTCGCTCCCACGAGCGAGACGTTGCGAACCGCAAACCGGTCATCGCAGAGGATCGCCCCGCTTAGTTCGGAGTTTGTCGAAGAGGTCAGTCTGAAGTTCATCTGGAGCGCCGGTTTGGCTCGCAGATGAACCGAGTACAAGGATTGGCCCGGAACGAGCGATAGCGTGAAGCCCGAAGGCAATGACCACTCCCGTGTGGAGTTCTGGAAGTCGTCTCTGTTCTCGCGCGATACGTCGATTTTCATCCGAAACCGCCTGAGCGACTCTTCGACGAGCACGGTCATGCGGGTTCGGCCGTCAGCGCCGGTCGGCTCCCCGGAGGCGACCTTGGCCTCGTTCAACCGACGGTGCGGATAAACGTCGATCAACTGAACGCCCCGGATCGGCTCGCCGTCAGGACCGGTGATCAGAACATCGATGAGGATCGTGCGCATGCCGGCACGCTCGGCTTCGGGCAGGCGAGTCTCGTACGCACGCCCTTTTTCGGCGGTGCTCAAGTCAACGGGGAATGGACGGGTCATCGCGTCCGCGCAGACAGATAGCGCGAACGCGAGAGACAAAGAGCAGAGGAATCTTGTGCTCATGATGCTCGGGCTTCACTTCAGCACCGCCACCACGGCCTTGCCCGCGTCGTCGCCGCGGTTGTCGGCCCAGACCTCGGCGGTCCAGCCGCGCTTGTCCTTGATGGCCTTGTCGGCTTTGGCGGAGAGCAGCATCTTGGCGGTGTCGGCGTCGCCGCGTTCGGCGACGCGCATGAGCGGGGTGACGCCCTCGCCGTCGGCCTGGTTGACGTTGGCCCCGCGCTCCAGCAAGAGCTGGATGAGGGCGCGGTCGGCGTTCTGGGCGGCGTGGCAGAGGGCGCTGGCGCCGTCGTTGTCCACGGCGTTGACGGGCGCGCCAGCGTCGAGCAGGGCCTTGACCTTGTCCAGTTCGCCCGAGCGTGCGGCGACGATCAGCGCGGTGTGCCCCCACTTGTTGCGGCCTTCCAGCGTGGCGACGTTCCGGGCCAGGAGCGACACCGAGTCGGGCTTGCCGCGGGCCGAGGCGAGCATGAGGGCCGTCCAGCCGTCGGGCGTGCGCGCGTTGACGTTCGCCCCCGCCTCCACCAGCAGGCGGACGACGGCGACTTCCTCGCCCATCGCGGCGTGCATGAGCGGGGTGCGGCCCGCCGCGTCCATCGCGTTCACCGACGCCTTGGCCTGCAGGAGCACCCTCACCGCGTCGGCGTGACCGCCGCGGGCGGCGAGCATCAGCGGCGTCATGCCCTGTTCGGGCCCGCCGGAGGTGGTGATCGCGTTCACGTCGGCCCCGGCGGCGATGTCCTTTTTGAGGGCCTCGGCGTTGCCGCTGGTGGCGTGCTCGAGGATGGCGGCGGGGGCCACCGGCTCGGCGACGGCGGCGATGGGCTGGGTGACCTGGTACACGAGATACGCGATGCCGCCGCCGATCAGGACGATGAGCAGCAAGCGAACGGCGTTGAACGAGGCGGAGGCCTGGGCGGACATGATGGTCGCTCCGATGGGTGTACCCAGAGCATACCCGAAGGCCGGGGCGGCTGTAAAGAGCCTAGCGGACTGGGCTTACACATTCCGACCTCTCACCCCAAGGCCCGCTCCAGCCGCCCCAGCGCCCGCTCGCGGCCCAGGAGGGCGATCGTCAGGTCGATGGGCGGCGAGACCGTGCCGCCGGTGAGGGCGACGCGCAGGGGCTGGGCGATCTTGCCGAGTTGCCCGGCGAGGCCCTTGCTCGCGGCGAACGCCTCGATGGCGGCGTGGATCGTCGCGGGCTCGAAGCTCGGCAGCGCCTTGAGAGCGGCGACAACCTCGCGGACAACGCCCAGGCCCGCGCCGTTGTCGGCCCTCAGGTGCTTCTCGACCGACTTGGGGTCAAGGGTGAGCGCCGCGTCGTCCACGAGCAGAAACGCCGCCTGGTCCGCGGCGTCCTTGAACGTCTTGCAGCGCGGCTGCACGGCGGTGCAGAGCATCGTGAAGAGCGGGCCGGGCAGGGCGGCGAGCGGCGCGGCGTAGTCGGCGCACCAGGCGCGGAAGCGATCGGCGAAGCGCTCGACGGGCATGGTGGTCACCGCGTCGGTGTTGAAGGCCAGCAATTTGACGCGGTCGAAGCGGGCGTTGGTCTTGCCGATGCGGGCCAGGTCAAAGTGCGAGGCGAGGAAGGCCATGTCGAACTTCTCGACGTCGCCGCCGGGCGACCAGCCCAGCAGCGAGAGGAAGTTGTTGATGACCTCGGGGAGGTAGCCGGCCTTTTTGAAGTCTTCGACCTCGATCTCGGGGAGGTTGATCTTCACGCGCCGGGCCACCTGACCCAGCACCTCGCCCGGGAGCTGGCGGGTGGGGTCGCCCATCCAGTCGTTGAACTGCCCGTCGGAGATCGCCGAGACGCCCAGCGTCGCGGCGTCCTTGATGCCGGCTTTCTTGACGGCCTCGCGGGCGGCCTTGTCCTTGTCGCGCTTGCTCATCTTGCTGCCGTCCATGTTGAAGATGAGCGGCATGTGGGCGTAGAGCGGCGTGCGGAAGCGGGCTCCGGTGGAGCCCTTGGTCGCGTCGCGGTCGTCCTTCAGGCGGGTCAGGGCCTGCTGGAGGGCGACGTGGCGGGGCGTGTTGTTCAGGTGCTCCTGCCCACGCATGATGTGCGTGACGCCCATGAGTTCGTCGTCGATGACGACCGCGAAGTGGTACGTGGGGAAGCCGTCGGCCTTGCGGATGACGAAGTCGTCGACCTCGCCCGCGGCGTACTTGACCTCGCCCAGCACTTCGTCGGTGACGATCACGGGGGTGTCGGGCATCACGAAGCGGACGACGTGGGGCTCGCCCGCCTTGGCCCGTGCGATGCGGGCGGCGGGGGCCTCGCCGAACTTCACGTCGGCGGGGCGGGGGTACTTGAAGGTCTGCTTCTTGGCGGCGGCGGCCTTGCGGAGGGCCTCGAGCTCTTCATTGGTCTCGAAGGCGGGGTAGGCCCGGCCCATGGCAAAGAGGTGCTCGATGTACGCGTCGTAGATGTCGCGGCGCTGGGCCTGGAAGTATGGGCCCACGGCGCGGGACTGCTCGCCCAGCACGACACCACCGCCCAGGTCGAGCCGGGGGCCGTCGTTCCAGTGGATGCCCAGCCAAGCCAGGTCGCTGAGGATGCCGCGGGCGCTGGCCTCGCTGCTGCGGGCCTGGTCGGTGTCCTCGATGCGGATCATGAAGCGCCCGCCGTGGCGCTTGGCGAAGGCCCAGCAGAACAGCGCGGTGCGGGCCCCGCCGATGTGCAGGTGGCCGGTGGGCGAGGGGGCGAAGCGGGTGACGATGGGGGAAGACATGGGCGGGAGGGTAGGTGAGGCGGGGTGGAGGGTGGCCGGGATGGACGCGCTGGGTCGTGAGCAGCGGCCTTCGCCGGTCTAGCCCGATCACCCCGGCAGCATGACCTCGAAGACCGCCCCGTGACCATCCTCGCGGTTGCGCGCCAGCAGCAGGCCGCCGTGCTGCTTGACGATCCCCTCGCTCACGGCGAGCCCGAGGCCGGTGCCGCGGCTGTCGAGTCGCGTGCTGGCGAAGGGCTGGAAGAGGCGCTCGAGAATCTCGGGCTTGAGGCCCGGGCCTTCGTCGGCGATGGTGATCGAGACCCACGACCGCCCTTCGCGTTCGGCGCGATCGGCGCTGACGGTGATCGCCACGCCGCCGCCGCCGGCCTGGTCGCGCGGGGCCTCGATCATCGCGTCGGCGGCGTTGCGCAGGAGGTTGACGATGACCTGCATGAGCCGGTCGGGGTCGCAGACCACAGAAAGCCCGGCGGGCACGCGGTTGTCAAAGACCACCCGCCCCCCCACCGCCCGGTCGAGCTTGACCAGCGTCCAGGCCTCGTCGACCAGTTCCTGCACGCCCGCGCGGCTGGTGGCGGGCGGGCGGGCGCGGGCGAAGTCGAGCAGGCTCTCGCTGAGGCGCTCCAGCCGCGCGGTGACGCGGATGAGCAGCGCGGTGTCTTCGTGGTCCAGCCGCCCCTCCTGCTTCAACTTCTCGCCCAGCCCCTTGATGACGGCCAGCGGGGTGTTGAGTTCGTGGGCGAGCCCGGCGGACATGATGCCCAGGCTGGCGAGGCGGTCGGCATCGGCGAGGTTGCGCTGGGCGGTCTGGAGCAGGTGGTTCTTGCGGGCCAGGTCGCCGGCGGTGGCCTCGAGTTTGGACAGCGCGGCGGCGAGGTCCGCCTCGTGGCGGCGGAGGGCCTCGACGGTGGTATTGCGCGAACGCATGATCTCGCCGATCTCGTCGGCTGGCATGGCCGATTCGGGGATGATCTCGCCGGGGCGCTGGTTGGTCTGCACGGCGCGGTCGGCCAGCAGGATTCGCCGGATGGGCCCGTACACATGGCGCGGCAGCACGAAGACCTCAACGCTCACCGCGATGAGCGCGTACATGCCCAGCAGGGAGATGATGAGGATGACCAGCAGCCTGGTGACGGCGGAGCGCGAGGCCTCGAGGCGCGCGCGGGCCACGAGCGTTTCGCGCGTGCCCTGGGTGGCCCCGGGCGGCTTGGCGAAGGCGGTCATGAACCCGTCGTCGCCCACGCCAAGCCAGATGTCCCCCTCCTGGGCCATGTCGCGCAGGCGCTGGTCGATGGGCAGCAGCGGGTCCTCGATCCCGACGGAGACGCCCGTGGGCATCTGGGCGCTGAGTTCGGCGATGATGGCGCGGGGGGATTCGTGCTCGCCGCGGATCACCAGTTCGCGCTGGGCGAGCTTGAGCGCCAGGCGGGCCTGCTCCGTCTCGGTCTGGCGCACGAGCATGATCGCGGCGGGCCACACCGACGCGGCGAGGATGGCCGCGAGCAGGAGGGAGAAAATGGTGTGCAGGAAGATCAGCTTCTTGCGGATGCGCATGCCCGCGAGCAGCCCGCCGGGCCGGGGGATGGACCGGGCGACGCGTGAGCGCCTCCCCTGGGCGGGGGCGGGCGATTCCGGCGCGGGCTGGGTGAGGCCCTCGGGCACGCACTAGTCTTAGGGCTTGAACCGCTCGCATCCACCGGACCGTCGTCGATCCAACCCCGGGCCCCGGGGCCCGCGCTCTGCCGGGCAAGGCGGCGGCCCGCGCCGCGAAGGCCCGCCGCGCTCTGGCCCGCC
>JALHNL010000054.1 GCA_022843545.1 Phycisphaerales bacterium
GGCGTCTTCCAACTCCGCCACGAGCCCGCACGCGCCCACGCGCGCCGCGGCCGCCCCGTCCCCGTCGTCTGGTCAAGCCTCGCCCTCGACCCCGCCGCCGACCAAGGCGCCGGCCCACAGGCCCACTGGGGCTCCCTCTGGCAATCGATGCACCTGGGCATCCCCGACCACGCCGCCCTCAGCGCCCGCCGAGAGCCCATCGTCATCCACCACCGCACCCGCGGCCCCATGCACCGCGGCTGGGTCTTCATCTGCCCAGGTCTCGAAAACCCCTGCGGCAAACGCACCGACAAACTCTTCCTTCCCCGCCCCGTCCGCTCCATGTTCCACCTCCACGCCGACTTCGACTTCAAGTGGAACCACACCCCCGCCGCCGCTCGCTGGGCCTGCCTCCACTGCCACAAAATCCGCTACTCCTCCCTCGCCTCCCGCGACGGCTGGAACCTCTTCATCGCCCACCTCACCCAAGGCCTCCTCTTCGGCCACGAAGTCAAACGCCCCCCCACCGTCCCCCTCACCCGCAAACGCCGCTACGCCAAACACACCCGCACACCAAAGCGCCCCTAGCGCACGCTCCGCCGGTCGCACCGACCACCAACCGCGGCCTTGAGCGGTCGGCGCGTCCTTTGAGGGAAGTGCGGCGGGCACGGTGGGCGCGGCGGGCGCGGCGGGCACGGTGGGCGGGTGGGCGGGTGGGGCGGGGCAGGGGCGCCAGGCGCGGAAGCACACCACCTCCCCGCCACACCCCCCTATCCGCTCCCTCGCACTCGGCCTTGCACTTCTCGCGGCATGGGGTACACTCTCTCGCGGCGCGGCCCCCACTCAGGCCCGCGCCGCCGCAGCAGCAACCGCCTCTTTCTCCCGATCTGTCTCGTCAACTCTGGCCCAGGAGAGATCTCGATCTCTCTGTTGTCGTTTTGCCCTTTGGGGGCTCGACGCTCCGAACCACGGAACGTTTATAAGGACCGTGCCCATGAACCGATCGATCTCCAAACTGCTCGCCCCGATGAGCCTGTTCGCGACAGTCGCGCTCACGGCCCCAAACGCGCACGCCCAGAACCTGCTGGTCAACGGCAACTTCCAGGCCGGCGCCCAGACCAACACCCTGCCCGGCTGGTCAATCACCCCGGGGGGCTTCTCGGGCGTGAGCTACATCCCCCAGCACAACAGCTGGGCCGCCTGGATCTACAACCTCTCGCTGGGCAACCTGTCGCAGACCTTCAGCACCACCCCGGGCAACACCTATCAGTTCGAGTTCTACATGTGGGCCGAGATGTTCGGCGGCGGGTGGACGAGCATCAACATCGACGGGGGCCAGCCGTTCTGGTGGGGCTTCCTCACCAACGCGCCCAGCAGAAACTGGTTCCGGTATGAATTCGTGGCCACCGGCACCTCGACGACGCTGAACATCGGGTTCAGGAGCACGCCCAACTTGGGCGTCATCTACGTCGCCGATGCGAGCGTCGTCGAACTCGTCGTCCCCGCGCCAGCGACCCTCCCGGTCCTGCTCGGCGCAATGGCCGTCAGCGCCCGCCGGCGCCGACCGGCCGGCGCAATCGCCTGACGGCAGGTGTCACCCAAATCCACACCCCTGAGCCTCGCGCAACTCAAGTCCCCGTGGCTCGGCGCGCCCCGCAAGTGGCACCACAATCCGATGACGGTTCATGCCGGCGGCCCCGAAGAACCCCCCACCCATGCCGTGCCACTGCAGTCCCGCGCCGTGTGAGGTTCGCGGGCATTCAGTGCTCTTCGGTGTCGCTCCATAGCCGCGCGCCACCGACCAGCCTGTCTTCAGGCCGGCCTCAGCCGCCGCCCTGGCTGAACACAAGAGAAAGACATACCCCCGGGCCCAAGGCCAGCCTGGGCCGCCATCCATCATCTGGCTCGTCCCCTTCTTCCCCATCCGGGGGTGTCGGGGGGCCGTCTTCGGCCCCCTGACATCCGGATCTGAGGATCGCGAGGAGGGGAAAAGCGGAGCATTGAAGTCCCGCGAAGCCCCGGGACTCCAATGGCACGTGTGGCCCTCACTTGCACATGGGTGCCACCTGCCGTACCCGACGTACATGGACCGGTTCAACCGGCCGATCATCAGCCGGTGGCGGAAGGACCTCAGCGGGAGCGTGAAGCCCGAGCCGGTGCGGTTCAGCATCGGGTATCGGCGTGACGGCGGCGTAAAGTACGCGAACGACCTGGCGCTGGCGGCGGGCAAGAGCGTGACGCCGTCGCCGGTGTTCGACTTCCGGTACAAGTTCGGGTCTGACGGGCTGGCGATCGTGAGCACGCAGTTCAGCCAAGGCGAGTACGACTCGACGACGAACAACATGGTGTCGAGCGCGACTCTGGACAGCCAGGACACGCGCGAGCTGTGGGGCAAAGCGACGCGGCAGGTCCTGAACCTCGACTCCAACGGGGCCATCCGTAACGAGCCGGGCGCGAACTGGAACCGCTTCGGCGAGTGGGACGATGTGCGGACGTACAACAAACGCAACGAGCTGGTGAAGCGCGAGGCGAGCGCGGTGGACGTGGACCTGGCTCCGTTCACGGAGACGTTCAACCTCGTGTACGACAAGAACGGCAACCTGACCAACACGGGCGACGGGTCGCTGATGATGTACGCGCCGGTGTGCTACGGCGGGGGCAAGGGCGGGCCGGTGGAGGTGCAGGTGTCGTCGACGAGCGCGACGGTCGAGCAGATGATCTACAACAGCTCGGGCGACTACAGCGGCGGCAAGTCGGACGTGAACGACGCGGGGAACACGGGCGTGCCGGACGGGTCGGTGAACGGCAGCGACGCGACGTTCTACTACGCGACCGACGCGAACGGACGCCGTACGGCGACGTTCCGGGGGAGTGATACGTACCCCAAAGAAACTTATGTGTACCACCCGGCGGGTCTGCACGGTCCTGGTATCATTTCGGGCGTGATGCTGCGCGATCGCAACGCGGACCTCTTCACCGACCCGACCAAGTGGGCGCGGGTAGCCGGCGATGCGGATCGGCTGGAACGCCTCTACTACGCGACGGACTTCCGGGGCAGCCCCGCGGCGCTGGTGTGGGCGGATGGCACGATGGCGGAGCAGGTGCGCTACGACCAGAACGGCGTGCCGAAGGTGATCCCGAAGGGGGATGTGAACGGGGATGGCAGCGTCGACGGCAACACGGCGAACCAGCCGAACCCGGGTGATCCGGTGGGCGTGGACTACGATCAGACCGATTGGATGGCGGCGAACTCGGCGGTGCGCTATCACGTGCGCGGCGACCTCGACCTCGACGGCGACGTCGACACCACCGACCGGGGCGTGGTGCAGGCGACGGATGGGGTGGGGGTGGGGAGGGGAGAGGGAAGTTCGGCAGCAGCAGCCTCGGTGTTTGCGACACAAGGTGCGACTCAGTCGACGTCGTTAGTACGAAGTGCCCTTGGCAGTACTGTGTACTTCCCGATTGCAGTGACCACTGTGCCTTATCAATGCCGGTTCCCTGATCCTGGTGCTCCCGGAGGTCCTGGGACCCCAGATCTACCAACAAAGAACATAAATGGCTGTCCGCTGTGGGAGCCGGATGGTAAGATTGGAGACGGATGGTGTCACGACACTCGAGGTGGAGGACACTGCGGACTCAAGTGCTATCGTAGCTATCCCAACCCAGGGGCTGGTCAGCAGTGTTGCTATCTGCCATCTGGCCTGCTCGACTCGAATCGAGACTGCATGGGCACGCTGGATCTGTACGGGTGCGACACGGGCGAAAATTCGGATGGGTCATGCAACGGGGGTTATCCAGGATGTCTTCTGGATCACTACCTCTACGATTACATTCCATACACTAGGTGCAAGCGGCATTACAACGAATTGCAATGCTGTCTGCGCCAGCGAGGCATTCCCAGCGGCTCTCCGGGCGGCCCAGTGTCGCATTGCGATATGGAGTACGCGTACAGCAGTTGCATCGACAAAGTCTATCGCCAGGGACAGTTATTCTGCAGCCCGATTAGCGCTGAAAGCTGTAGTGATCCGACTTACGTCCCGCCGATGCCTCGATATGCGACCTGCTTTGCTATCCCATGATGTACAATAACTTAGTATTCACGACGTATGCACTATTTGCGTTAGCTTGCATTGCGCACTGCTATCATGTTCGAATGCGCCGCATTCGTTCAGATAGACGTAATTGTAGAGAGTGCTGCTATCCCAAAAGCCAGACTGCTCAGGCGTGCTCGGAGTGTGGAACTGAGTATGATACGGTTCGCATGCCATTCGTCGGATTTGCCGTTTTGTCTGCCTGCTACGTTACGCCTTCCTTGATTCTCTGGGTGGGATTTGACTCAGATCTTCGCGATGCACTAGCGGTTGGTGCGAGCTATCTTCCGCTTGCGCCGTTAACGTTGCCTCTCGTATTCATGCTGACAGTATTTACTTGGCATTTGGCGATTGCATTACGTATGCAAAAAGTGTTAACAGTTAAGTGGGCCTTCATACTTTATGCGGCGGCAACTATTTGTCAAGTGTATTGTTATGCTTGTGTTTGTATTAATTTTGCTTACATCATTCTAGGCGCGTAGTATGGCGCATTGTGCTAATGTAGCCATAATGAAACAATTGATTCAAGATGTTGGCATTCGTGTTGTGTGATTAGTCCGCGATGTAATCACGTCAAGCTTCACTGCGGACCTTTAGTGTTGTTAGCGTTGTTTACGAAGTCGGAGCGGTACGTAGATCGGCCCAATAACATTGAAGTAGCTCAAGAAGGTCGACTTTAATAGCACAGGTTCCTAGGCAGGTGGCACTGAAGTCCCCAGGCAGGTGGCAGGTGGCACTGAAGTCCCCAGGCAGGTGCAGGTGCCACTGAAGTCCCCGCGGCTTTGCGCGGGGACTTCAGTGCTCTTCGTCGTCAATCTCAAGCTGAGCTCCGCTGCTGGGCACCGTCTTCGCGGCACCAAACCAGCGCGCTTCGCCCCGACCCCGCTTAAGGCCCGCTCAAATCACCCGATCATCCTTCCCAATCCCCAGCGCCGGCCTCACGTCCAGCGTCACCAGCACCTCGCGCCCGGCCTTCGCCGCCTGCAACTTCTTGGCCTCTTCGGGGTCCACATAGTCCGAGTGGCACGACAGCTTCGCCTCTTCGCTGGATGCCTCGTGCCCGATGCCTGATGCCTTCTTCTCCATCGACTTCTTCATCTTCGCCGCCAGCCGATGGATCTCATCGGGGCTCAGCACCCCGCGCTTGGCCAGAATGTCCTGCTGCTCGGGCGTCAGCGCCGCGCTCTTGATCGGCGCGCCGAGTTTGCCGCCCGCGCCCACGCGCTCAAAGCCCTCCGCCTTGCCCGACGCAAACTCCTGGATCTCCTTGCTGATGCGCACGCTGCACCAGTCGTGCCCGCACATCGCGCAAAAATCCGTGTCCACGTCCAGGTCTTCGTCGTGATACGCGCGAGCCGTGTCCGGGTCGAACGACAGCTCAAAGTGCTTCTCCCAGTTCAGCGCGGCCCGCGCCTTGGTCAGCTCATCATCGCGGTCGCGCGAGCCGGGAATCCCCAGCGCCACGTCCGCCGCGTGCGCCGCGATCTTGTACGCGATGCACCCCTGCTTCACATCGTCCTTCTTGGGAAGGCCCAGGTGCTCCTTGGGCGTCACATAGCACAGCATCGCCGCGCCGTGATACGCCATGCTCGTCGCCCCGATGCAAGAGGTGATGTGGTCATAACCAGGGAACATGTCCGTCACCAGCGGACCCAGCACGTAAAACGGCGCGCCGTGACACAGCCGCCGCTGAACCTTCGCGTTGAACTCGATCTGATCAAACGGCACATGCCCCGGACCCTCGATCATCACCTGCACGCCCTTGCGCCAAGCCCGCTCGGTGAGTTCGCCCAGAGTTTCCAGTTCGGCGAGCTGCGCGTCGTCGGTCGCGTCGGCCAGGCCGCCGGGGCGCAGGCCGTCGCCGATGGAGAACGTCACGTCGTACTCGCGCAGGACATCGCAGATGTCCTCCCAGCGCGTGTACATGATGTTCTCCTGATTGTGAACGAGCATCCATTTGGCGAGCAAAGAGCCGCCGCGCGAGACGATGCCGATGAGACGGTTCTTGACGAACTTCAGATGCCCGCGCCGCACGCCGGCGTGGATGGTGAAATAGTCCACACCCTGGCGCGCCTGGTGATGCAGCGAAGCTTCGATGGTCGGCCAATCCAGGTCTTCGATTTTCTTCCCGATGATCATCGAGTAAATCGGCACCGTGCCGATGGGCACGCGCGCGGCCTTGAGAATCGCGCCGCGGCACTCGTCGAGATTTCCGCCGGTGGAAAGGTCCATCACCGTGTCCGCGCCCCAGCGCTCGGCCCAGCGGAGCTTTTCGACTTCTTCGTGGGTGCCGCTGGAGACGGGGGAGGCGCCCATGTTGGCGTTGACCTTGGTCTTGCTGGCGCGCCCGATGCACATGGGGTCGAGCTGGTGGGCGAGGTGGTTCACGTTGGCGGGGATGACGAGGCGGCCGGCGGCGACTTCGTCGCGCACCTGGGCAGGCGTGAGGTGGGGCTCGCGCTGGGCGACGCGCTGCATCTGCGGGGTGATGATGCCCAGGCGCGCGTGCTCAAGCTGGGTGAGGGGCTTGAAGCCGCGCGGGTAGATGACGCGGACGCGCCGGCCCTTGGCGGTGCTGAACTCGACGAACATCATGGAGTCGCCCAGGCAGTTGGCGCAGCCCTTGGACAGGTCCAGCGCGGGCTTGAGGTGCGGGGCGATGTGGGGGTTGGCCGACTCGACCTGCCCGGTCCAGTCGCGCGAGACGCAGCCGGGGACGAAGGGCGCGAAGGCGGCCTGAGCGCGGCCTTCGGAAGCCACATGCTCCGCGAGGCTGCCGCCGCCGGTGCCGAAGGTGGGCGTCCAGGGCTGGTCGAGGGGGTTCTTGGGAGCGGGGGCAAAGGCGGGGTCGGCGGCGTGGGCCGAGGTCGGAGCGGGGCCCAGGTCGACGAGGCTCCAGCCGGTGGGGAGGAAATCCCAGGCGGTCTTGTCGCTGGGCGCGGGCATGCCGGGGGTGTCGGGGCTGGCGAACATGCGCGGGCCGCCGACATCGGGGGCGAGGGCGAAGGAGCCGGGCGTGGTGACGGAGGGCGTGCGGCCGGGATTCGCGGCGCCGTGGAGGGGCGGGGCGAAGCGGGCGAGGGGGGACGAGGCGTGGTGGTGGGTGGTGGACATCGGTGCTTCCCTCCGCCGGTGCTAACCGGATCAGGTTCGACGGGTGCGTCTCAGCGGCCCACTGAAGTGGCACGGGTCTCCTGACCCGTGCCCGGCCGCGCCCCGAGCGTTGTTCGAGGAGTCTATGCGGGCCGGGGGGTCGCTGAGGGTGGGTGGAGGGCTGGCGATCGGGGGAACTGCGGGAACTTCGGCCCAACCGCCGCGTCCTACCACCGATGAACACACCCATGCGACGGCGGGTCTTTCTGGCGGGTCCGTGCTTCGCCGCGCTGGGCGGCGCGGCGGTGCTGCGTGCGCAGCCTGTCGCCGGCCCGGGGTCCGAGCGGCCCACGAATTGGCCGGGGTTTCCACGCCAGGACCCGGCGGCGGTGGCGGCGTTCGTCGGCGCATGCCACCGGGATATCGATCAGGTCAAGACGATGCTGGCTCAGCATCCGGCCTTGGCCGCGTGCGCGTACGACTGGGGCTTCGGAGACTGGGAGTCGCCTCTGGGCGCGGCGTCGCACACCGGACGCCGTGAGATCGCCTTGCTGCTGCTCGAGCACGGCGCCCGACCGGACATCTTCGCCGCGGCGATGCTGGGCATGACGGATGTGGTGCGCGCGCTGGTGACCGCGATGCCGGGTGTTGAACGCACCCGCGGGCCTCACGGGATCACGCTGCTCGCCCACGCGCTCACGGGCGGCTACGAGGACACCATCGCGTATGTCAAGTCTCTGCCCGGGGCGACGCGCGAAGAGCCGACTGTCGTCGAGGAGAGCGAGATCGCGTGCGTCGTGGGCGACTACCGCGAACCGGGCGGCACGGACATTCGCGTGGCTCGCGGGCGGACGGGGGTCACGCTGAAAGTCGGGAACAACTCGGCGATCAACCTGTTCAAGGTCGGCGCCCACCAGTTCCACCCCGCCGGGGCGCCCCGTGTGCGCGTGACGTTCACCGTGGCGGATGGCGCCGCGCGGCGCGTGGAGGTCGTCGAGGACGGCTGGTTTGTCTGGGCTGCGCGGGTGTGAGCGTCGTCGCGGCGGGCGTGGTGAAGTTCCGTGGCCTGCCCGCGCGGGGCGAGCACGGTCGCGATCCGCACGATCTGACCTGTGAGACACGGCGTTTGAGCCGAGGGGTGACACGCGGGTCCGCGGGTCGATCGCGGAGCGGGACGGAGACCTAGCCCGGCAAGTTGACGGGCTGGCCCATGAGGCGCGAGAGGAGCGCTTCGAAGAGCGGCTTGAAGACGACGACGAGGACGGTGGCGATGGCGAGGTAGGGCCCGTAGGGCATGGTGCGGCGGACGCCGCCTTGGGAGATCGCGGAGACGATCGTCCAGGCCATGCCGACGAAGGCGGCGGCGAAGAAGGCGAGGGTGACGTCGATCCATCCGACGATGGCGCCGACGCCGGCCATGAGGTGGACGTCGCCCAGGCCCATGGCTTCCTTGCCGAAGGCGAGTGTTCCGAAGATGCGGATGAGCCAGACGAGCCCGCCGCCGACGAGCAGGCCGAGGATGGAGCCGCAGAGGACGTAGAGCCAGAGGGGCGGCTGGGCGTCGTACGACAGGCCTGCGCCGATGGCG
The DNA here is from genome assembly GCA_022843545.1 of Phycisphaerales bacterium. Taxonomy (GTDB): domain Bacteria; phylum Planctomycetota; class Phycisphaerae; order Phycisphaerales; family UBA1924; genus JALHNL01. The sequence goes on from JALHNL010000054.1 coordinate 8,752, forward strand.
CCCTTGGGAAGGCGCGCGATGGCCGCGGCCAGATCCGGACGGGCGAGGTAGTCGGCGAGGTAGCCGGCGGCGATGCCGACGAGCACCGGTGGCCCGAGGAAGGCGAGCTCGCGGACCATCTCGCGGCGCGCGTGGGGGTAGGCGATCCAGAGTTCGGTGGGGTCGTGGGCGGGGGTACCGCCGGCTGGCGTCGGGGGCTCGGAGTGGGCGTCCGGGGCGGGCGGGAGGAGCTCGGGCTCGGGTGTGGGCGTGGGGGTGGGTGCGGCCGCGGCAGCCTGAGCCGCCAGTTGCTCGGTCTCCCACTTCTCGTAGTCCTCGAACGACCGGCGGATGAGGCCGGTCTTGAGCAGGAGCAGGGAGACGCCGAGGCCGGCCATCGCGCCCAGCGACGCGCCGACGAGCCACCAGCCTTGGGTGATGACGCCGATGGTCTGTCCGCCCACCTGCATGGGCACTTCAGTTACGGAGAAGGGCGTGGGGAAGGTCCAGAGCCAGCCGCCGGGGAAGGCGGGCATGCCGCCGCGGATGGAGTTGACGTAGATGGCGGCGGCGGTGTGGACGAGCATGCCGGCGACGGCGCAGAGCCAGGCCATGCTGAGGGGGATGGTGAAGGTCTTGGCGTCGATCAGCGTCATGACGATGAGGCTGAACATGAGCAGCAGCATGAGCCCGAAGAGGGGCCAGCCGTGGCGGATTTCGAGGACGGAGGCCCAGTCGGGCTTGAGCAGGCCGATGGGAAGACCCAGAAGGGTGGCGTTGCCGGGCAGGATGAACCAGAGGGCGTAGAGCCCGCCGAAGAGCAGGGCGGTGAAGGCTTCGACGAGGGGGTACTCGGCGCTGATGGGGCTCTTGCAGAAGCGGCAGCGGCCGCGGAGCAGGAGCCAGCCGAAGATGGGGATGTTCTCGCGCCAGGTGAGGCGGGTTTCGCAGTGCGGGCAGCGGGAGGGGGGCGTGACGACGCCCAGGCCCAGGGGCATGCGGTAGACGAGGACGTTGGCGAGGCTGCCCATGCACGCGCCGAAGGCGGCGATGAAGACCGCGGGGGCCCACTGGGCGATGGCCAGGGTGATCTCGTATCCGGGGGGCAAGCGGGTCTCCGGGTCTTTGGCGCGCAGGGTGAGCGCGGGATTGTTGCCCGGGACTTATCGGACAGATGGGGGCTGGGCTTTGGGGAGAGTTCTTGATTGGTGAAGAGAAGAGCCGGCACGGAGTGCCGGCCTACCCAAGAGGGCCTACCCGAGGCGCTTAGGCGGCGAGGCGGGCCTTGGGGGCGGGGCGGTGCTCGCGCTGGGCCTGGCGCGGGGCGCGGGCCGCGCCGCGGGCCATCTGGGCGGTGACGAAGTCGATCAACTGGGTGTAGTCGGCCTCGATTTCGCGGGACCAATCGTGCGTGCAGTGGGCGCGGACGGCGGCGAGCAGGGCGGCGGCGGCGGCCGGGGCGGCGCTCATGTCGAGCCCGCGCGAGGCGACGGAGAAGCCGGCGTGCTGGAGGTAGGGGCCGATGGGGGCGAGGTCGTGGAGGCTCTTGCACACCAGCGCGAAGCCCTCGGCCATGTCGAAGCGGGCGCTGGCGTTGTCGAGGCCGAACGCGCCGGGGGCGGCGGGGTAGGCCTGCGCCAGGCGGCGCGCGAAGTCGCGGAGAATCACGACGAAGTTGGGGCGGTTGCGGGCGATGTGCGAACCCAGACGCTGAACCTGCTGGCCGGTGAGCATGCGTGCCTCCACAAAGCGACCGATATGCGGGGCCGGCGCGGCCCCGGGCACGGAGGTTTCGGCGAGGGGGCGGGGGGGCTTGCGGCGCGGGAGCCCGGCGCTGGCGGGCGGGCCGCGCCCAGTTGGCACGGGCGCTAGGGCTTGCCGCGCGGGTCCGGATAGCGTGGCCGGTCCCGCCCGGTTGGGGCGGGCGTATGTTGTGGTCATGGGACACACGCTGCTGGAAGTGGTGCAGGCGCAACTGGACGCGTACAACGCGCGGGACATCGACGCGTTCGCGGAGACGTTCGCGGACGGTGTGGAGGGGATGGACCTGGACACGGGCGCGGCCCGCTTCAAGGGGCAAAGCGCGCTGAAGGAGCGCTACGGCGCGCAGTTCCGCGATCATCCGTCGCAGCGGTCGGCGGTGGTGAACCGCAGCGTGCTGGGGGAGTATGTCTTTGACCTCGAGCACATCACCGGGATGAGCCGGGGCGCGGACGGGAGCGTGCCCGCGCCATTCTTCCTGATGGCGATCTATCGCGTGCGCGGGGGGAAGATCGACCGGTGCTGGTTCTCGCCGCGGGCGAGCGCGGCGGGCTAACCGATGATCTTGCGTCGGCGATTGACGTAGTCCCAGAGGACGTAGCGGTCGAGGTCGCGCCCGCCGGTGAAGAAGACGCGGCCCTTGGACGCCTCGGCGAGGCGGTGGGCGAAGCGGATGTCCTCGCTGCTCTGGTTCCAGTTGGGGAGCAGGAAGATGTTGATGGTGATGTTCTCGCGCGCGCAGAGGAGGGCCTCGCGCATGGTGGCGGCCTCGGTGAGCGGGTCTGGCGGGTAAAGCAGGAAGAGGTGGTCGCCCTCGAAGTGGGCGGTGGGGAGGCCGTCGGTGATGAGCATGACCTGGCGGTTGGGCGTGTCCTGGACACTGAGGACCTGGCGGGCGAGGCGGAGGGCGTGCTGGATGTTGGTGAAGTGCTGCGGGACGCGCAGTTCGCTGACATCCGGGTCGCTCATGTCGACCTTGAGGCGGACGACCGGCGCGTGGGTGGAGACGGGCTTGGGGAGCAGGGCGGGGACCTCGGCGGCGGCGCGGCGCTTGGCGAAGGAGGCCATCTCGAAGAAGGCGAGGAAGTCGCCGGGGTACTCGGTGCGGATGAGCGCGTCGAGGGCCACGCCCATGCGCTTGCAGTTCATGTACTGCCCGTCGTAGCGCATCGAGCCGGACATGTCCATGAGGACGGCGGTGGCGCACTTGGGCGTGTTGCGCGTGCGGTGGATCTCGAGGTCGTCGATGCGGACGCGGGGTGCGGGGGGGCCGGGGGCGGGGGGGCGCGCGGCGGCGTTGGCGATGGACTGAGGAAGATCAATCCCGGTGACGGGGTCGCCGAACTGGTAGGGCTTGGTGCGCTGGAGCTCGACGGGGCCCTCGCCCACGACCGCGCCGGTGTGGCGGCCCGAGCGGGCCGCGTCGAGCTCGCTGAAGATCTCGCTGAGGAGTTTGCGCTGGAAGAGTCGGTAAGCCTGGGGGGAGAGGGAGAAGCCCTTGCCGGTGCTTTCGAGACCTTGACGACGGGCCTCTTCGCGGAGGTAATCCTCGATCTGCTGCTGCAGGCGGTTGAGGTTCTCCATCGCGCCCTCGTCGGCGAACTCGGCGAGGTCGTCGAGGTCGATGATGGCGAGCTGGGCGTTCTGGGCGGCCTGCTTGAGTTGTTCGAGGAGGCGGTCGATCGCTTCGAGTTCTTCCTTGATCTCGAGCGCTTCGGGCACCGTCATGGGCTCGCGGCCCGTGAACTCGTACTTTTCGGACAGTTGTTCGATCTGATATCGCGAGCCCATCGCCTCGATCACGTTGACCAGCCCGCGTGAGAAGGGCGAGTGGTCGTCCTTCTGGCGGTAGAACATCTCCTCCAGATCGGCGATCGCGCCGTCGCGGACGGCCGTGCGGAAGGCCCTCTCGAACGCCTTGGGCGTCGCGCAGCGGGCGGCGGCTTCGTCGGCCTCGCGGCGGGCGAGATCCCGCACGGAGCGGGACTCGTACTTGGCGAGGATCTTGGCTTTGCGCTCGCGGAGCATGGCGGCGAGCGAGTCGAGGCTGGGGCCCAGGCTGGGGAACATCGACGGATCGAGGCGGATGGCGGCGGCGAGTTCCTCGGGGGTGAACTCGCGCATGGAGCCGTACTGCAGCATGTGCTCAAATGCGGCGCCGGCAAGGTCGGGCGGGGACGCGGTGGGCGAGGGGAAGTTCTTGGGGTCGTAGCCGAGGTAGGTGTGGACGATGCCGCCGGGGGCGGGGTTGTGGGGCGGATTGTCAGAACGCGGAACGGTCATGGGAACCTCACGCCTCACACCTCACGCCTCACGTCTCACGTCTCACGCCTCATGCCTCATGCCTCTCGCTTCACGTTTCATACTCCACTCGCCCATGCCTTGTTGACCGGCTGATTTGGTCGCCGGCGTAGAGGCCAGCCAGGACGAACTCGACGCAACTGGCCCTGACGGCGGGCTCGCTCGCGGGGTTGAGTTCGAGGGCTTTTTCCCAGACCTTGGGGACGCGCTTGAGGGCGGCTTCGTAGTGGGAACTGGGGAGCATGTCCCCCACTTCGATCTTGAGGCCCTTGGCGAACACGTCGGTGATCTCGGCGAGGCCGTGGTCCGCCACGTACTCGGCGAAGACGGTCTTGATCGCCTCGGCGGCGATGGCTTCCAGCGCCTGGCGCTCGCTGAGCTGGTGGGAGCCCATGAGGTCCAGCTCGAGCTTGCCGATGGCGCTGGCGTGGAAGTGGGCGAGGTCGCTGATGCGCGGCGCGGCGGGCCTTTCGCCCAGGATGATCGCGCGGCGGCGCGCGTTGGCGATCATGGTGCGGTAGTTGGCGATGGAGAAGCGGGCGGAGACGCCGGAGGTCTGATCAATGAACTTGCTCTTGCGCGCCGCGATGGACATCTGCTCGACGACTTCCTTCATGAAGCGTGGGACGAGAACGGGGAAGTCGCCGGCGAGGTCGACCTCGGCCTCGCGCTCCATGATCTCGATGCCCAGGTCGCGTGTGCGGGGGTAGTGAGTCTGGATGGTGGCGCCGATGCGGTCCTTGAGCTGGGGGATGACCTTGCCCGAGCGGTTGTAGGTGCCGGGGTTGGCGGAGAAGAGCACCAAGACGTCGATGTCGAAGGCGATGGGGAAGCCGCGGATCTGCACGTCGCGCTCTTCGAGGATGTTGAAGAGCCCGGTCTGGACGAGGTCATCCAGGTCGGGCAGTTCGTTCATGGCGAAGATGCCGCGGTGCATGCGGGGGATGAGGCCGAAGTGCAGGGCGTCTTCGGCGCCCATGCTCGCGCCGGCGAGGAGTTTGGCGGGGTCGATCTCGCCGATGAGGTCGGCGAACTTGGTGCCGGGGGCGAGGCGCTCGGCGTAGCGCTTCTCGCGCGGCCACCAGGCGATGGGGGCCTGGTCACCCAGTTCGGCGATCAGACGACGCCCGGGGCCGGTGATGGGGTTGAACGGGTCTTCGTGCACCGGCGAGGCGGGGATGTCCAGGTACGGCAGTCGCTCATCCAGGAACCGCACGAGCATCCGCATGATCTTGCTCTTGCCCTGGCCTTTTTCACCCAGGAAGAGCATGTCGTGACCGGCGAGGACGGCGTTGACGATCTCGGGGATGACGGTGTCTTCGTAACCGACGATGCCGGGGAAGAGGTCGTCGCCGCGGCGCATGGCGGCGATGAGGTTGTCGCGGAGCTCGCGCTTGACGGAGCGTGGGCGATAGCCGGAGGCCTTGAGTTGGCCCAGAGTGCGCACAGAAGGTGTCATAACGGTGGAATCTCCAAGTCATCACCCGAAACCCGAGTGGCAGCCTAACAGCCGATTCGTGGCATCCGGTAACTCGGATGACGCCAGAGCGGGATGAGATTCACCGGGGCTGCATCGAGAAGAAGCCCGGTGCCGCGACGGAGGGGGTCAAGGATCGCGGGCGGCGTTCCGAAAGAGGAGGCGTCTTGGCCACGTCCATCCTCAAGGTGTGTCGCATGCCCTCCGCGCCCATTCCCGGAAACGAACACGCACGGCTGCTGGGTCTGCGCTCCTGCGGATTGCTGGACACCCCGTCCGAGCCGGCCTTTGACAACCTGACCGCGCTGGCCTGCCGCGTGTGCGGGGCGCCGATCGCGATCGTCAGCCTGATCGACGAGGGCCGACAGTGGTTCAAGTCTGTGGTGGGGCTTGATGTCAGAGAGACACCGCGGGAGCAGGCCTTCTGCGCCTGGGCCATTCTTGGCGATGACATCATGGTGGTGCCCGACGCACGAGGGGACCCCCGATTCGAAGACAACCCTCTGGTCACGGGCTCTCCCGGGATGCGCTTCTACGCGGGGGTGCCTCTGCGGCTGTCGACCGGGGCGAAGCTGGGCACCCTGTGCGTCATTGACACCAGACCAAGGAACGTGACCCCCGAGTGGATGGCCGACCTGCGGATGATCGCGAGGCAGGCGGAGGCCCAGCTCGAGCTGCGCTATCGGGCGCACCTGCTCGACGAATGCGTGAGGGCGGCGCAGGAAGCGGCCCGCGCCAAGTCGTCGTTCGTCGCGAACATGAGCCACGAACTGCGCACGCCTTTGACGGCGATCACGGGGTTCGTCGATCTCATCGGCGACGCGTCGACGAACGAGGCGCAGAGGCGAGAGTACTTGGGGGTCATCCGTCGCAACGGCGAGCACCTGCTGGGTCTGCTGAACAACGTGCTGGACCATGCGAAGATTGAGGCGGGGAGCCTGGAGCCCGAGTGGATGCCCTGCGTTCCGGCGACGAAGCTCAGCAACGTTCGAGCGATTGTCGTGGGCAAGGCGCACGAGAAGGGCGTGAACCTGACCGTGGAAGCACGGACGGAGCTCCCCGAGCGGTTCATCACCGATCGGCTTCGTCTCCGTCAGATTCTGATCAACCTGGTGAGCAACGCGATCAAGTTCACCCCCGAGGGCGGGAGCGTGTCGCTCGAAGCCTTCTATACCCCGTCCAACGACACTCTGCATTTCAGCGTGCGCGACACCGGGATCGGCATGACGGCGGAGCAAATCGCCGGCTTGTTCAAGCCGTTCTCTCAGGCTGAGAGCAGCACTTCACGCCGATTCGGGGGCACCGGGCTGGGGCTTTCGATCAGCAAGAGCCTGGCGGAACTGCTGGGCGGGCGGATCAAGGTGGAGTCGGAATCGGGGCGGGGCAGCACGTTCACGCTTGAACTGCCGGCCCGCAGCGAACCGGGGGTGAAGCTCACCCGGCCGTCGATCAACTGCGACCAAACCCACTTCATCCCGGAAGATCGCCCAGACGAGACCGTACTGCGTGAGCATCTTGCGGGGCACACGGTGCTGCTGGTGGAGGATGGCCTCGACAACCAGCGGCTGATCAGCCTGTTTCTGCGTCGTGCCGGCGCGGAAGTCGAGACGGCGGTTGACGGCGTCAAGGCTCTGGCGGCCTATCAGAAGGCGAAGAAGACGTTCTCGATCATCCTTCTGGACATCCAGATGCCGGTGATGGACGGGTACCAGACGATCCGGCTGCTGCGGCAGCAGGGCGCGACGATGCCGATCATCGCGTTGACCGCGAACGCGACCAAGGAGGAACGCGACCTCTGCCGGGACGCGGGGTTTGACGACTTTGCGACCAAGCCGATCGAACGGCAGAAGCTGATCGAGCTGTGCGGCCGGTGGGCGGGCCAGGAGGCCAAGGCCGGGGCCTAGAAATCCGCCTGCCCGGGCGCGCGGGGGAAGGGGATGACGTCGCGGACGTTCTGCATCCCGGTGAGGAACATCATGGCGCGCTCGAAGCCCAGGCCGAAGCCGGCGTGGGGGACGGTGCCGTAGCGGCGGAGGTCGCGGTACCACCAGTAGTCGGCCTTGCTCAGATTCATCTCGTCGAGGCGCTGGTCGAGGACGCTGAGGCGTTCTTCGCGCTGGCTGCCGCCGATGATCTCGCCGACGCTGGGGACGAGCACGTCCATGGCGGCGACGGTGTCTCCTGGCGCGCCGTCGGTGCCGGGGGCGTTGAGGCGCATGTAGAAGGCCTTGATCTGCTTGGGGTAGTTCATGAGGATCACCGGCTGCTTGAAGTGCTGCTCGGTGAGGTAGCGCTCGTGCTCGCTCTGCAGGTCCTTGCCCCACTCGATGGGGTACTCGAACTTGGTGCGCTTGGCGGCGTCGACCAGGATCTTGACGCCCTCGGTGTAGGGCAGGCGGCGGAAGGGCTTTTCGAGCACGTCCTTGAGGCGCTGCAGCAGGCCCTTCTCGATGCGCTCGTCGAAGAACTTCATGTCGTCGGCGCGCTCGGTGAGCACGGCGTTGATCAGGTACTTGATGAAGTCCTCGGCGAGGGTGGCGTCGGCGGCGAGGTCGGCGAAGGCGATCTCGGGCTCGATCATCCAGAACTCGGCCAGGTGGCGCGAGGTGTTGCTGTTCTCGGCGCGGAAGGTGGGGCCGAAGGTGTAGACGCGCGAGAGGGCGCAGCAGTAGGTCTCGACGTTGAGCTGCCCGGAGACGGTGAGGTGGGCCTGCTTGCCGAAGAAGTCCTTGGCGTGGTCGACGGCGCCGTCGGGGGTCTTGGGGAGGTTCAACTGGTCGAGCGTGCTGACGCGGAACATCTGGCCCGCGCCCTCGCAGTCGCTGGCGGTGATGATCGGGGTGTGGACGTAGAAGAACCCGCGCTCGTGATAGAAGCGGTGGATCGCCATGCTCAGGCAGTGGCGGACGCGGGCGACAGCGCCGAAGGTGTTGGTGCGCGAGCGGAGGTGGGCCTGCTCGCGCAGGAACTCCATGGTGTGGGGCTTGGGCTGGATCGGGTAGTGATCCGGATTCTCAACCAGGCCCACGACGCGCACCGCCCTGGCCTGGATTTCGTTGCCGCCCTTGGGGGTCTTGGCGATCACGCCGTCGACCTCGACGGCGCAGTGGGTGGTGAGGTGGGCGATCTCGGAGGCGTAGTTGGGGAGGTCGGCCTTGGCCACGGCCTGGATGGGGTCGAAGCAGGTGCCGTCGTGAACGGCGAGGAAGGAGAGCCCGCCGTCGGCCTTGGAATCGCGTCGTGTTCGGAGCCAGCCCTTGACGGTGACGGGGGAGCCTTCGGGGGCCCTGAGGGCCTCGACGACACGGAGCCAGGTGCTGGGAGTAGTCATGGGTGGGAGGGTAGCGGTCAACGCCCCAGGGGGCAGCCGCTCAGCGCCCGATCACACCGATCTCCTGCATCGTTCGGCGGGCCCATTCGACCATGCGAAGGTCACCCAGAATCCGCCGGCGGGCCTCGGCGATCGCGCCCAGGCGAGAGCGCCAGAGGCCCTCGCCTCCGCGGAGCGCCGCCTTGACCGCTTCGACACCGCCGTCGCCCAGGTCCGGCAGGCGGATGAACGCCTCGTGCGGGATCATGTGATCGGCGGCGCGCGAACCGTGGTAGAGCGGGAGCGACCAGCAGAGGAGCGGGTCCCAGATCTTCTCGCTGACGTAGAGGTCGCCCTCCGCGTAGTTCTCGATCGAGATCGTGAACATGGCGGGCAGCAGGGCGGTAGTCTTCGCCCTGAGTTCGCCCAGCGGCGCCAGGTCGGTCGGCAGGTGGCGGCCGAAGAGGGTCATGGGCACCTGTGCGCGCCTGAGGCGACGCAGGAACTCAACCCGCTCGGACCGTCCCGGGGTGTCGTCCGCGCCCGAGTGGATCGCGGCCGCGACCATCGCCTTGGGCTGAATCTCCATGGCCCGCAGAGCGCTGACCGTCGCATCGATCTGCCAGAACGCGGGCATCCGGATCGGATGCGTGGCCCGAGGGTCGGGACCGTACACCCTGGCGATGCGGCCCGGCGCCATCTGATACCACGCGTCGGGCGCGAGGTTGGGGGGCTCGAACACGAGCATCGTGATGGCGCTGGGGGGCCTGCGGATCAGATCGAGCGAGGTGTTGATCTTGGCGGTCTCATAGTCTCCGCGCCACTTCAACCACCGCCTGAACAGACCGCGGGGCGTGTGGCGTGCCCCTTTGGGCACCGGCGGATTGATGGAGAGGACATGGGCGCTGTCGGTCGCACCCGGGACGAACCGCAGGCCACCGTGCTCACCCATCGGCCCGTCGCACTGATTCCAGAAATCATCGGGAATCGTGCGTCGCCAGTAGTAGGTGCTGATGTTGGTTGGCATCGCCACTCCAGGGGCCGGTAGATCGCGATGGTATACCTAAGGTGGCGCGAACTGAGGCCTTCACCAGCATCGGCCAAGCCCATCACGGGCGCAAAACCAAGGCTGGGGCTACCCGTCGCACAGGGGCGTGGTATGCTGGGCTAATGGGATCCCCACGACCCTCGGCTATCCGTCGCAGCGTTGCCTTCACGCTCATCGAACTGCTGGTGGTGATCGCGATCATCGCGATTCTGGTGGGCATCTTGCTGCCGTCGCTCAAGAACGCGCGGGAACTGAGCCGCACGGCGGTGTGCATGGCGAATTTCAAGCAGATCGGGACGGGGTTCACGGCGTACGCGATCGACTACAAGGGGGCGATCTGGGAGTCGGGGAACCTGTCGCCGTTCCGGTTCTGGTATGCGCAGCCGCGGAACGCGAGGCAGGCGATGAGCGCGGCGAACCCGGCGGTGCTGGGGCCGGCGTTTGAGTATCTGTCGATCGTGGACCGGGTGTTTGAGTGCCCGACGGCGAAGCGCAAAAGCGGGACGCAGTTCATCCCGGCGGCGAACGACCCGTACTGGCAGACGCCGCAGAACTCGCTGCAACTGGTGATCTTCAACCAGTTCCTGAGCGATCGGAGCCTGAACTTTGACTACACGATGGTGACGGGCGCGTCGGGCGCACGGGTGGACAACACCAACACGCTGGTGGGGTTTGACACGCGTGCGGCGGGCTGGTCGGCGACGACACCGCGGAGCGGGCCGCCGCCGGCGGCGTCGATCAAGCTGCTCAAGGGCATCCCGGTGTACATCGAAGAGGACACCGAGTGGTGGAACGCGCGGAGCCCCGACGGGATGTTCAGCAACTGGGACCAGATCACCGACCGGCACGGCAAGAAGGGGCACACGGTCTACATGGACGGGACGGTGGAACTGATGGACACGCCCAAGGGGTCCAACCCGCTGCTGGACACCGACCGCGGCGACCTGATCGGCAACGACATCTGGGCCCGCAACTCGCGCGGGCAGTGGTTCTGGCTGGCTCCGTCGTGGCCGCAGTATGAGCGCCCGTACGGCTGGACGACCGCGCCGCGGGCGATCAACGGGGGTTGATGCGGGGCGATCAGGCCGGGATGGGCTGGCGGAGGCGGATCTGCGCGAAGTGCAGTTCCATGAACCGAGCGACATAGTCGACGATGCTCATGGCCTCGGGGATCTCCGGGTTGCCGGTGGCGCCCATGGGCTCGAAGCGCATGCCCTTGAAGCGCATGACGGCTTCGTCGACGGTGAGCCCGAACTGCATGGCGAGCGAGAAGGCGCGGCAGAAGGCCTGGCACATGCCCGAGAGGGTGCTGCCGTCCTTGCTGATCTTGATGAAGACCTCACCGGGGGAGCCGTCGGCGTGCATGCCGACGGTGAGGTAGCCCTCGTGCCCGTCGATGACGAACTTGTGGGTGAGGGAGTGGCGGGTAGGCGGGAGGGAGTGTCGGCGCGTCATCACGCGGGTCTCCGGGGTGGAGGGTGCGGGCGAAGTCCACCCGGTATCGGCGGGGCGCGCTGGGGGCGTTGAGATTTCGGGCGTCGGCGCGATCACCCCGCGCCGGGGGCGGCGGGCTTGGGGGCGTCGGCAGGGGGGGCGGGCGGAGCCGAGGGAGCGGCGGCGGGGTCGGGGACGGCCGTGGGCTGAACCTTGACCGACACGCTGGAGCGGACGGGCGGGGTGAACTCGGGCTTCTTGAGCATGGCCGTGAGTTCGTCGAGGTCGGCCTGGGAGTTGACGACGCCGCTGAGTTCGATGGAGTGGTCGGCGGCATCGCTCTCGTCGCGGTTGACGGCGAGCTGCACGCGCTGGAACTTCCTGGACTCGTCGCGGGCGAAGTGACGCGAGAGGTTCTGCTTCCACATGGAAGCTTCGTCGTACTTCTTGAGCGCGGCGTCTTCGGCGGAGCGCTGCGAGTAGTAGCGGAACCCAAAGAAGCCGGCGGCGGCGAGCACCACCAGCAGGACGACGATCATCACGGGGCCTTTGCCGGCGCGGCGGGGGTCATGGCGGGTCATGCGGGTCTCCAATGACGGGTGCGGACGCCCGATGATACCGCGCGGCGGGTCAGAAAAAGAAGAAGGCCGCCGGCGGGTGCGCCGGCGGCCTGCGGAGGTCGAGGGATGAGCCGACGGGTTTACTTGATCCCGTCCTTGGCGGCCATGTAGCGGATGAGGTCGGCGCAGCGGGCGGCGTAACCGGCCTCGTTGTCGTACCAGGAGACGATCTTGAAGAAGCGCTTGTTGAGCTCGATGCCGGCGAGGGCGTCGTAGATGGACGAGCGGCGGTCGCCGATGAAGTCGGAGCTGACGACTTCCTCTTCGGTGTAGCCGAGGATGCCCTTCATGGCGCCTTCGCTGGCGGCCTTCATGGCGGCGTTGATGTCCTTGAGGCTGGTGTCCTTGGCGGTCTTGAAGGTGAGGTCGACGGCGGAGACGTCGGCGGTGGGGACGCGGAAGCTCATGCCGGTGAGCTTGCCCTTGAGGGCGGGGATGG
>JALHNL010000055.1 GCA_022843545.1 Phycisphaerales bacterium
GTGAGGTCGTCGGGCGTGGTCATGCGGTGGCTCCCGGCGCGGGCTGCAGCGCGGTGCGGAGGGACTTGAGGGCGGCGGCGTGGCGCGAGGCGAGGGTGGCGCGGGGCTCGCCGGTGACCAGGCTGATCTGGTCGAACGTCAACCCCGCCACGTGCTTGAGCAGGACGACCTCGCGCTGCGGCTCGGGCAGGTTTGCCACAAGATCGTCCAGACCCTCGGGGAGGGTGAAGGCCCCGGACGGCCGAGCGGAGAGCTCCTCCCGACGGGCGGACTCGCGCGACTCGGCGCGGCGAGCGTTGAGGGCGGCGGCGCGGGCGGCCTGCGTGAGGTAGGCCCGGACATCGCGGATGGCGTCCACCGCGTCTGGGTCGAGCGACAGCACGCGCAGGAACACGGTTTGCACCGCGTCATCGGCGAAGCGCGAAGCGGCCCCGGCGCCGCGCATCATCGCGTGCACCAGGGCCGTGAGTCGCGGGGCGTGGGCCGACCAGAGCGCGTCCGCCGCGGCGGCGTCGCCGGCGTGCATGGCGCGGAGCAGGCTGGCGTCGTCGGCGGGCATGGCGGGTCAGGGCGTGGCGGCCGCGGGGGGTGTGTACTGCTCCAGGCGTGTGATGAGGGCCTTGAGCGCGCTCGTGGCTTTGGTCTGGCCGGCGCGAGCGGAACTGACGGCGGGCGCGAGCACGGCGGCGTAGAGGCCGTGCTTGCCCCGATCGATGTCATCGGCGATGGCCTTGAGCTGTTCGGGGGCGTCGGGCTTGTCCCAGGCGTCGAGTATCCGCGGGTAGGCAGCCTCGAGCTGGGCGATGTTGGCGGCGTGGGCCTTGGCGTCGAGCTTGTCGAGTTCCGCGGTCCTTTGGCTCTCGCGGAGGATGGCGTCGGTGCTCCGGGCCAGGGGCGATTCGGGGGCGGAGCGGAGAGCGTTGAGCGAAGCCACGGCGATGGTGAGTTCGGCTCTGATCGCGGCCTTCATGTGGAAGGGGTCATCGGTGAGCAGCGAGCGGGCGGCGGCGAGCACGGCGTCGCGTGCCGGGGCGTCCAGAGCGTTCCTGTTCAGCGCGTGCTCGGTGGCCGACACGCCCAGCGACGACACCGCGACGCCCACCAGGCTGTTGATGAGCACGGGATTCTGGCTCACATGGTCGCCCATGCGCAGCAGGGCGGTCAGTCGCGGGGCGACCTCAGCCGAGGCCGCAACGCCCCTTGATGAGATCAGTCGGCGGGTGTCGGCGTCGAGCATCCGCGCCAGCGAGCGGAACGGGCCGAGCTGGGGCAGCAGGGCGTTCCAGCCCTGGGCGTACTCCACGCCCCAGTCGCAGCGGTCGATCTGCGAAGCACGCACGATGATGCCGATTGCGTGCGAGTTGGCCACGAGGAGATTTGCGCCGTTGGCGTCGGGCGTCCAGTCGTCGGGCGCGTCGGCCGGCCTGATGGCGTCCAGGGCCTTCCGGTCAATCTGCAGGAACGCCTGGTAATAGAGCAGCGCGGCGTTGTCCAGCGCGGGGAAACCCGGGAGGCTTGGCTGCGGCCGCAGCATGGCGGCCGGGACTGGCGCGGGCACGTCGGCGTACCCGGGCGAGAGGCTCAGGGCGGCGAGGACGAGGGCGAGCGGGGTGAATCGGCGGCGGGGCATGGCGGGCTCCGGTGGGGGCTGGGCGTCGACGCTCTGAGCCGCAACCCGCGAAAGGCCGCGGTGGGCAGAAGGTGACGCTCGTCCACCCACACGACACCGCCCGGGGCGGATTGTCCGAGGGCGGCCGGCTATTTGGGCGCAGGTTGAGAGGGTGCTGCGGGGGCCGGGATGTGCCCGTGCTTGACGAGTTCGGCGACCATTTCTTCGGGGAAGGCGCGGATGGCGGGGGACATGAAGACCGAGCCGTGATCGCCGGGGACGAGCTTGATGTACCCGGTCCAGGACTTCATGTCCTTGAAGGCGTCGCGGGTTCGAGAGAGCTCGATGAGGCGGGTGCGGAGGAGGTCCACGGCTTCATTGAGGTAGTACGAGTCCTCGGTGCCGCACACGATCCGGATGCGGTCGCGGAAGGCGGGGAGGAACTTGTCGGGCTCCGCGGCGAGGCGGGCGGAGATGTCGTACGCGCGGTAGTGGGCGAGTGCGCCGGTGTTCACGTCGCCGGTGATGGGGTCAAACATGGGGACGATCTTGCCGTCCTTATCGCGCGGACCGAAGACGGCCTGCCAACTGGCCCACTGCGCGCCGCTGGTGACGTTCGGGCCGATGATGTTCTCCATGACGGCTTCCTGGCGAACGGTCATGAGCACGCGCGAGCCGCGGCGGAGCGAGCCGCGGTCGTTGCCGCGCTCGTCGGCGAAGGCGTTCTTGGACTCGTAGAGGTTGAAGTTCTGGAACTTGCGGAAGTCGACGGGGTCGGGAGCGGAGGACCACGCGCCGCCGAAGGTCTCGGGGTAGGTGAGCGCGAGCCAGATGACGGACCACCCACCCGAGGAGTGCCCGCGGAGGAGGCGGGCGGAGGGCTTGGGGATGAGGTTGTAGCGCCGCTCCAGTTCGGGGATGAGTTCGGTGGTCAGGGCGGCGCCCCAGGGGCCGTTGTTGGCGGAGTCGGCGAAGAGCGTGTGGCCGCTGGGCGAGTCGGCGTCGAGGACGATCCAGAAGGCGCGATTGGCGAGGGTGGTCTGGGGGGAGGCGGGGGCGGAAATGGCAAGCGACCTGGCGACGCGGGCGGCCTGCGCTGCAAAGTCGCCGCCGAAGCCGGTGACTTCGTACACGCCGGGGAGCGCGGGGGCCTTGTCGCGGGGGATGCCCTTGGCGGCCTCCGGGATGATCACGGCGGCGCGGAGCATGATCGGCCGCTGGTGGAACGCGGTGAGCAGGGCGGACTCGATCTCGACGACTTCGTAGCCCTTGGCGGGCTTGACCTCGGGGGCCTTGGTGGCCTCCTTGAGTTCGAGCGTGGCGGAGGCGGGGACTTTGGCGTCGCCCGTGATGCGGAACGTGGTGACGTCGGGGGTGAAGAGGTTGCCCGGGGTGTTCTTCCAGTCGGTGGTGCGGCGCGACACGATGAGGAAGGCCTGGGCCTTGTACTCGCCGGGCGGGAGCATGGAGAGTTTGACGGGGAAGGAGTCGGCGGTGTCGTCGAGGGTGACGCTCTGGCCGGGGATGAGATTGGTGACGGTGAGCCCGTACAGGGGCTGGGGCGAGCGGTCGAAGGGGGCCTCGATCGGACGGGTGTCTTTGGGGAGTGATGACCCTGGGCCGATGAGCGACACGACCAGGCGGCCCGAGACGGGCGCCGCCGCCACGGATTTGTCGAGCGTGACGGTGAGCGTGACCACCGCGAGGGCGGGGGCCGCGAGCAGGAGGGTGAGGAACAGGGCGAGGGCCAGGGGCCAGGCGCGGGCGGTGCATCGCATGCGTCAGGGTACGACGGCCGAACGCGTCAGACGCTCGGCGCCGTCGACATCGCTGACGGTGATGCGGACGCGCCGCCCGGCGAGGGCGGCGGCCGCGCCGGGGAACACAAACCGGCGCATGGCGGTCTCGCCCGGGGCGAGGTTGCTGATCGGCTGACGCTGCTGGGCCAGACCGGGGGCCTGGGCGTCAACCTGCAACGTGCGCGGGGTGCGGCCGGTGTTCGTGATCGTGGCGGTCACGATCGCATCGGGCCCCGAGGCCCGTGGTCCCAGCCCGGCGATGACCCCCAGATCGAGCACCCGGGAGCCGATGGTGATCGGGAGTTTGAGGCGGATGGGCGGGTAGGGCTCGGCGGCGGAGAGTCGCACGACGGCGGTGATGGTGCGGTCGCCGGCTTCCTCGGAGGCGGGGAAGGAGAAGGAGAACGGGATGCGCTGGGTGGCGCCGGGGGCGATCGAGAAGGTGGTGGGGGCGGTGGGCGTGAAGGACCAGGCGCGCGGGCTGGTGGCGGGAAGGTCGGGGATGAGGTGAACCGACCCGGCGAGACGAACCGACCAGGGGTTGGCCAGGAGCAGTTCATGCTCGTGCAGCGAGGCGATGGCGGGGACGAAGTCCGGCGTGATCGACGCGCCGGACACGAACAGACAGAGTTCCGGGTCGATGCCGTCGAAGAAGACGGGGGTCTCGGAGACGGGGATCTCGTACAGACCGGTGGCGTCGATGGGCGAGATGGGCGTGACGTTGCCGAAGGCGTCGATCAGCCGGACGGGCCCGGGCCCGAGGTACGTGCGGAGGATGGCGGGCCGGCCGTCGGGATCGACGCGGTCCGACCACGCGGCGAGCATGCCCAGGCGGGCGCGGGTGCCGTCTTCCTGGAGGGCGGTACGGAGGAGGATGACGGCCTGGATGTTGTCGGGCGTCTTGAGGCGCCCCAGGACGCGCGACGGGGCGAGGTAGTCGCTGATGGTGCGCAGGGCGGGCAGCGCGGCGGTGGGCATGATCGCGGGCTTGGCGCCCTGGTCGCGGGTCCAGGGCGCGGCCACGCCCAGGCGGACGGGCGGCGGCGAACCCGGCGTGCCCAGCCGCTGGTCACCCAGGCTCATCGCGGACCAGATCGTGATGGCACGCTTGAGCAGTTCGGTCACGGCGGCGCGCGGGCCGAAGGCCCGCTCGTCGGGGAGTTCAAGGACGATGGTGAGGTCGTCGGGCTCGCGCGACGCGGCGGCGCGGCGCTGGGCGATGTCCTTGGCGAGGGACTCGATGGTCGTGAGGGGGAAGCCGGCGGGGATCATCCACACCAGCCCGTCGGCGGGCGCGGGCGAGGAGCCGGAGAGGTCGTAGCCCTTGGCCTCGGGCCAGTCTGCGCGCCAGGAAACGGCGAGGTGAGGACCGGGGACCATCTTGGAAAGCCAGGCGCGCATGAGCGGCAGTCGCGCGGCGCGGGTGTCGGCCGACGGCGGCTCGTCGGTCTCGGGCAGGCCCGGGTAGATCTGCCAGCGGTTGATGCGCTGGCCGTACAGGTCGAGCACGGGCTGGAGCGGCGCGCTCCAGAGTTTGGCGTCGTGGGCCAGGAGGCTGAGCGGGTCAGCGGGGTCGGCCTGCAGCGGCGTGGTGATGACGGTGGGGATTCGGGGGATGGCGAGTGTGACCGAAGCGTCCAGGTCAAGCAGGCGGTCGAGCAGCCCGCGGACGAGGGTGAGGCGCTGGTCGGCGTCCTCGACCGGGAGGAGCAGTTCGTCGATGGCCACCGTGACGGAGCCGGCGCCCGTCGCCGCGAGGAGATCGCCGGCGGCCGGCGCGTCGGCCGGTTCGAGGCGATCGATGAGGGCGTGGAGCGCGAGCGAGGCGGGGGCGAAGGGGACGGTCGCGTCGGCGCGGGCGGGCATGGACGAGGCGGTGACGAACGGGGACGCGGGCGCGGCGGGGGCGTAGATCACGGTTGAACGTGAGCGGCTGATGACCGCGCCCTTGACGAGCACGTCCATGGTCGCCTCGTACCAGCCGTAGCGCGAAATCTCCGGCTCCCAGTCGAACAACCCGCCGCCCGGGCCGAGGTTCCGGGGCTCGTCGGAGAGGATGCGACCGTCGATATCGCGGAGGGTGAGTTGCAGGTCAAGATCGTCGCCGGTGAGGTCGCGGACTTCGCCGAGGAACTTGACGCGCGCCGGAGCGCGGATCACCGAGCGGCCGCCTTCGGGGGTGAGCAGCACACGGGGAGACTGGTAGAGGACGACATCATCAAACCATGCGGCGCCCGAGAGGTCCTCCTTGGGCACGGCGAAGCGCGGGGTGGCGCCCGCCCAGTGGTCGGGCTGGAGCAGCAGCAGTTCGATCTGCACGAACGCCGCGGCGGGAAACCGACCCGGGATCGGGGCCATGACCGCGGTGAACTGCCCTTCGGAGATGGTGGGGGGCGAGCGGAACTCGCCGCCGGGGATGGGCTCGCCGGCCTGGTTGAGCAGGCGGGCGGAAAGAACGGCCCGGGCGTGGGTGAGGCCCTCGGTGCGCACACGGGCGGTGAGCAGGTAGTCGGCGTCCGCGAAGATGGGGACCACGGTGGGCAGGAGACGGAGAGAAGTGCAGCCCCCCTGGGTGGGCAGGCGCACGCTGGTGGAGCCCGAGGTGGCGAAGCGCGTGTCGAACGCGGCGCGGTTGAACGGCGGGAAGCCCGGGCGGGTGCGTACGCCGCGCTCGCTCTGGGCGCGGACCCAGTTGCGGGGGACGGGGTCGGGGTTGAAGGCCTGCTCTTCGAAGTCGAAGACCTTGACCACGCGCCCGGCGCCCACCGGCCTGGCCCCGCCCGGCTCGGCGAGCGCGGACGAAGGCGCGGCGAGAGCGCACAGCGCCAGGATCATGGCGCGCAGCGATAGACCGAGGATGCGGACGGCAGCGTCCATACCCGGTTATCGGTCAAAGAGAGGCGGGGGATGAGTACGGGGCCTGAATCGTTCAGCCGGGGCCGGGCGGGTCAGGCCAGCCTGCGGATGGACCAGACCGTCCATCGTGCGGAGGCCCAGGCGAGCAGGAGGCGGGCGAAGAGGGCGTAGAAGGTGAGGTGGGCGATGGCGAGGGCGACGTAGAGGTTGACGTCGATGCGATCGACGCCGGGGACGGTGACGGTGGGGCGGAAGCGGCCGAGCATGGCGTCGAAGGGCATGGCGACGAGGCCGATGGGGTTGAACAGCAGGGCGACGCCGAAGGGCCAGGGCTCGCGGCGGATGTCCAGAATCCAGCCCAGCAGGCCAATGACGATGAGCGAGCCGGCCCAGAGGGCGAACGCGAGGAGGAGGTTGAGCGAGTTGGCGCGAGCGGTCCGCGCGGCGCGAAGGCTCAGGAGGACGCCCGAGGTGGCGAGGAAGATCCCCGCGCCGCCCATCGCGCACAGCGTGACGATCATGAGGCGCGGATCGACGTTGCCGGCGAGCAGCCCGATGGCCTGGAAGATGAGGACAAAGACCGGGAAGACCCACAGGCGGCGGAGGCCCCCGAAGATCTTGGCGGTCAGGATCTCGCGCCCCGTGAGCGGGGTGGTGAGCAGGGCGTCCCAGGTGCGCTGCTCGACTTCGGAGGTGACGGCTCCGGTGGTGGCGGAGGTGGCGGAGAGCAGGAACCACGCGAGGACCACCATCGTGCTGATGCCGACCGACTCCTCGGAGCCCAGGCCCTGCTCGATGTTGACGCTGACGAGGATGAGCGCGGCGATCAGAACGAGCACGATCCTCACGAGCGTCCATCGCCCGGCGGATGCACGCAGTTCGCGCCAGAGCACGGGTCGGTCAGAGACGGTGCGGGACGAAGCCCGGCCGCCCGACGGTTCCTGCGGGGCTTCGGCGGTGCGGGTTGACCCCATGAGCCGGCGGAGGATGCCCTTGCGCGGCGCGGGGCGCTGGCCCTCGGTGGCGGCTTCGCGAAGGACGAGCGGGCGGGCGCGGGCGGTGGCGACGAGCGCGACGACGAGGGCGAGGGCGAGGTTGACACCCACGCACGCCGTGACGGCGGTGTCGGGCGAGACCGGCATGATCGCGGTCCCGGCGGTGGCGAAGGCGAGGACCAGCACGGGGCTTCCGACGGCGGGCCAGAGCGGGGGCGGGGTGGGGCCGACGAAGCGGTACCAGAGCATGCCCCCGATGACGGGCCAGAGCGCCCAGAGAATGAAGGCGCCGACCGCCAGAGAGTTGGCCGTGGTGGGCTTGGCGAAGAGGACCGAGCCAAGAATGCCCAGGGCCGCGCCAAGCACGCCCGAGGCGATGGTGAGCGAGGCGACCTGGATGATCGCGCTGAGTTCAAGCCCGCCGAAGACGCGGAGCGCCAGCAGGAACGGGACGATGAGGAGGGTGAGGATGGTGACCTGGGCGAGGCGCGCCGCGAGGGTCCCGAAGATGATCTGCGCGGCGGTGAGGGGCGTGGTGGCTAGAACGGGGAAGGTGCGACGCTGGCGTTCGCGGTTGATGGCGGGGCTGGTGGACCCGATGGCGACGAAGACGATGACGACGAACTGAAGCCAGGCGACGGGGTAGAAGATGGCGGGGGCGACGCGCTGCAGGCTTTCAAACCTCGCCACGCCCGAGCCGGAGACGAGGCCGGAGCTGGATACCGCGCCGATGTACACCAGTGTTGCCAGACCCAGCAGGGTGAGGGTGACGCCGAAGCGTGTCCAGTAGGACGACGCGGCGCGGGATGTGCTGCGGATCTCCCGGTGGAAGACGGGGCTGAAGACGATGCTCCACGGCGCGAGCGCGGCGAGCCGACGCGACCAGCGCGAAGCCAGCGCGGCGCGGGCCTGGGGCGTGGGGGGGGGCGGGAGGGGCAGGGCGGGCGCGGGGGCGTCTGGCATCAGTTCAGCGCCCCTTTGGTGAGTTTGAGGAACGCGTCTTCGAGCTTCACGGCCTTGGGCTCAAAGCCCGCGATGCGCCCGCCGGCGGCGATGATCCGCTCGATGAGGAAGTGGTGCCCGTGGGCGAGCGAGCCGTCGGTGTTGGGGGCCAGATCGATGAGTATCGCGCCGTCCTGGGCCGTCGCGCTCCTGACGCGACCCTGCGGATCCTGGGCGAGCGTGGCGGCGACGGACTGGATCTGCGCGGCGGAGGCCTCGGGCGAGGCGAGGGGCTCGAGGGTCACCTGGATGCGCCCGCCCACGCCGGCGCGGGAGTAGGCCTCTTCGATCGATCCGGCGAAGAGCAGCCGCCCGCGCTCGATGATGCCGATGCTGGTGGACATCTCGCCCAGTTCGGTCAGGATGTGTGAACTGACCATGATGGTCTTGCCCATCTTGCGGAGTTCGACGAGCAGTTCGCGGAGTTCGATGCGGGCGCGGGGGTCCAGCCCGCTGGCGGGCTCGTCGAGCAGAAGCACCTTGGGCTCGTGGAGCAGCACGCGGGCGACGCCCAGCCGCTGCTGCATGCCGCGCGAGAGCGAGTCGACGAGGGCGTCGCGCTTCGCGGTGAGGTCGGTGAGCTGCAGGACCTGATCGACCACGGTGCGGCGTTTGCCCCCGCGGGAGGGGATTTTGAAGGCTGCGGCGAAGAACTGCAGGTACTCATCGACGGTGAGGTCGTCGTACACACCCAGAAAGTCGGGCATGTACCCCAGCAGCATCTTGATCGCCTGCGGATCGGCGACGCAGTCGATGCCGCAGACGCGAGCCTCGCCCGAGTCTGGGCGCAGGAGCCCGGCGAGAATCTTCATGGTCGTGCTTTTGCCCGCGCCGTTGGGCCCGATGAACCCGAAGACCTCGCCCGCGCCGATGTTCAGCGAGAGCGCGTCGAGCGCGGTGAGGGTGCCGAAGTTCTTGCTGAGCGCGTTGATCTCGATCATGGGCGGTCTCGCGGGTCAGTTCTCAACGGGCACCAGGAGGCTGTAGAGCGTGAAGGACTCGGACTGCTCCGCGCCGTCAAGCAGCGAAGGGTCGGCGGGTGACGTGACAAGCAGGCGCAGATGCAACCACCGGCCGGAGGCCAGGTGCATGAAGCGCGACGTCTGACGAGCCGCCAGCGTGGGGAGAGCGCACAGCGTGTCGGCGAAGACGGCGGACTGCGAGCCGGCGGCGGGTCCGAGCGACCAGCCGGTGGGCGAGGTGGTGGACACCAGCCGCACCTCGGCCACGCCGTCCTGCAGGGTGGTGGCGGTCTGGGTGGTCTTGCCCCGTCCGTCTTCGACACGCACAGCGACGAGGCGCGACCCCGCGGGCAGCCCGGTGACGCGGATGGCGCGCCCGGAGCCGTCGGAGATCGCCACTGCGGAGACGGGCGGGTTGAGGCGGGCCTGCTCCATGACGGCGCGGAGGCTCCACCGGCGCAGCGGGAGGCGCCCCTGCACGGGCAACACGGACGGTGACTGAGCGGGGGCGAAGCCGCCCCAGGGGTCCGGCGAAGGATCGAGCGGGGCGGGTGTGCTCAAAAGGTTGAGGGCGGTGGGGGAGCTCAGCCGATCGCGCGAGAGACCCGTGGCGGAAACCCCGCGGACGAAGCCGCCCGGGGAGAGTGCGCCGAGCGTCGCGGTGGAGGACGATGCCGCGAAGACGACGCGGAGGTCGGTGGCGAAAGCGATGTCGGGCTCGGGAGAGCCGGGCGGGGCGCAGCGCTGCTCGACGACGCGGATCTGGGAGACGGTGGTGGGGCTGGTGCGGACGAGGCTCGGGATGAGGAGCATGGCGGCGGAGGCCAGGGCGATCCAGCCCAGCGCGGTCATCCATGAGCGGTGGCGCAGCCCGAGCCGCGAGAGCATGAAGCGATCGACGGGCCCGAGAGCGAGGGCCAGGGCGAAGAGGATGAGCGCGAGCAGCAGGGCGGTGCTGTTCGACACGGGCTGCACGCGGACGACCTCGTCCATCGCGGCAGCGAGCGCGCCGGCGGCTTGATCGCTCTCGCCTGAGCCGGAGGCCACCCAGTAGTTCATGCTCGGTCGCGCCGGTTGCAGATCGAGCGGCGCGAGGGCCAGAGCCCAGAGGGCGGGGAGGGAGTTTGACCCCGGCACCAGCGCGCGATCCGGGTCAATGCCCAGGACGCACACCACGCCCAGCCCCACGGGGCCGGCGGCGGCGGGTGCGCCGCTGGGCATGCGCCAAAGGGCTTCGAGAAGGGGCTTCCAGCCGGTGCTGGCACCCGCGGGGGAGATCGTGACGACTCGTCGCTGGGCCTGCGCGTAGATCGCGTCGGGCGAGATGCCCGGCGGTGTGCCGGTCTGGCCTTCGGTCCCGGGCTCTGAGAGCGAGACCCACCCGCGCGCCGCGGGGGGGAGCCACAGCTTCCACTCCTCGCCCGGCTCGTCGGCCACGACCACCAGCCGGCCACCGCTGAGAACCCACTGCCGGACGGCGGCGAGCGTGCGGTCGTCAAGACGGGTGGAGTCGGCACCCCGGACGACGAGCGCGCTGGCGCCCTGCAGGGCGATCCAGGCATCGGGCAGTTCGGCGAGCGGGGCGCGGGTGAGGGCGATGCTCTCGCCGCCGCCGGGGCCGGTGGGGCTGGGCGGGAAGGCGTTGCGCGGGACCAGGCCCCGATCACCCAGGCTGAGCACGACAGTGGTCTCGGGGCTCTGAATCGCGACGAGGTCAGAGTCTTCCCGAGAGAAGAGGGATTGGAATTGCCGCCGGTCGGAGGCGGAAGAGCGTTCGCCTTGCGCGATGATGGCGGCGTTGATCTCCGTGGTGCCTCGGCGGGCGATGATGGGGATGGTCACAACCGTGTCGCGCCCCGGCACAAGCGCGACGGGCGCGGAGAAGCGTGCGCTCTGCGTGCTGTCCTGCTCAACGTCGAGCGTGACGATGCCCTGCATGGGCTCATCACCCGGAGAGATGATGACGCGGGCGGGTATCCAGCGCTCTGACACGGCGATGCCGCCGAAGCCCAGGTCCAGGGCGCGGATAGTGACCTCCGCGGCGCGCACGGCCGAGGGGAGCACCAGGCAGATGAGCAGGGCGAACAGGGCGCTCGGCATCCCGCGATGGGCTGCCGGCCATCGCGGCAAGAAGCGGCGGAACCAAAGGGTGCGAGACGAAGAAGGCACCGAGGGATTCGGCATCGAGGCATCGGGGGAGATGCGCGCGAGCGACCCGATCTGCTGCGGTCGGCGGTCGGCTTGCGGGTTGGCAGGGGCGGTGGTGGGCACGGGTCTTGGGTTGTTCCGGATCGGGGCGGACGGGTTTCGGGCTAGAGCGAGACTTTGCGGTTGTACACCCACCACTCAACCAGGATGATGGCGATCACCAGCAGCAGGAGCCACGGCCACAGCGAGGTGACGCCCTCGCCCGCGGCGGAGGTGATGATCCGGGCGTTGGTGGGCAGCTCGATGCTCGGCTTGGCGGCGACGTCGGACTCATCCGGGTCGAGCAGATTGACCGCCACCGCCCGGCGGGCGCGCGGGCCGTCGGCCACGTCGCTGGCACCGGCGGGGCCTTGCCACTCCACGGTATAGATGCCCACGCGGTCCAGGGGCGCGAAGTTCACCTCGCCCGCCGGGCCCATCGTGAGGGGCTGGGCCGATTCATCGGGGAGGATGACGCGCGTGCCCTCCGCGCCGCCGGGGAGCTGGGTGCTCAGCGTCTGGCCCGGGCGGAGCGTGCTGGAGGTGGGGTCGGCGAGCGTGAGCGTTCCGGCGAGATACTCCAGGCTGCGGACCACGAAGACCACGAACGACGCCGGATCAAAGCCCCAGGTGGACTCCATCAGGTCAAAGGTGACGCCGATGACTCGGCGGCCGGTGTCCGAACTCTCGAACACCAGCGGCCCCTGCTCGCCCAGGGCCAGGGGCACGGCGGGTGAGTCCGGGGGCACTTCAAGCTTGCGTGAAGCGCGCACCACCACGCTGTCGAGGCTGAGGTTGCGGAGCACGGGGTGGTCGCGACGCCAGTCCATCACCAGCGTCGGGCCGCCCTCGCCCTGATCGGTGAGCCCCAGCGGCGGCGGCACGGCGGAACCCACCACGAGGAACCGCCCGGGCGGCAGGCTCGGCGCCGGCTTGCCGTCAGGCCCCGGGAGCGTGGGCAGCCAGCGGTCGAGGATGATGGCGTCGTACTCCGCGGCGTCACGGCTCTCGATGAACTTCTGCGCGGCGGCGGTGGGCACCGTGCGAAGCGGGCGAGCCAGCGTCATCCCTTCGAGCACCTCGGAGAGGAACAGGTTGCCGTCGGTGACCATCGCGATGGCCAGGCGCTTGGCGGGCGGAACCACGAGATAGCCCGTGTCGTCCGACGCGAGCACCGGCCCGTCCGCGTCGATGGCGGACTCGGGGACGCGCATCTGCAGCGTCAGCACGCCCCCGGCCGGGCGCTCGATCGTGAAGACCAGCCCGCCGACGCCGGGTGCGACGGGGCCTGGGGGCGGGGGTGAACCGCCGGCGGCGGCTTCGACGTCGGCGGCGCCGGGCACGAGGGCCGAGGCGGCGGGGATGTTGACATCGCGGACGGCGGCGACGCGGCCCTCGACCGCGAGGGTGATTTCGGCGGTGATGGGCTTGCGTGCGGTGCTCTGCACGCCCACAAAGACGGAGAGCTTGGCGGGGTCGTCAAAGGCACGCTCGGCGCGGAGGCCGGTGATGGCGACGTTCCACGCCTGGGGCCTGCCCACGGGGTGGTACACGACCACGTCCTCGGGCGTGATCATGTCCTCGGCCTTCTTGCCGGCCGAGTCGAGCCGAGCGGGCGCGAGCAAGTCGGGGAGGCGTCCGTCGGAGAAGATGTGGATGGTGCCGACGGAGGCCCCGCCCACGTCGACGGTGTTCCCCGTCTTGTCGTCGGTGAAGGTCTTGCGCGCGGCCTGGGCGCGGGCCAGGCGGATGGCCTCGCGGATGGACGTCGGGGCGTCGCTGGGCGTGATGGACTGGATCACCCGCCGCAGTTCGGGCTTGCTGCCGGTGAGCTGCGCGAGCACGACCGCGGACGAATCAAACGCCACCACCATGGCCTGATCGCCGCCCTCACCGAAATAGTCGGGCTCGCGGAGCGAATCGACCAGCGCGATCGCGTCGCGCTTCGCGGCCTCAAGGCGGGTGAGCCGGCCGACACCGGCGGGATCGCCGTCGGTGGCGGTCATGGAGGCCGAGCGGTCGATGAGGATGACGTGCCGCTGACCCGGTGACTGGCCCGAGCGGATCTGCGGCTGCGCCAGCGCGAACAGCGCGGCAGCGAGCGCGAGCAACTGCAGGATGAGCAGGATGTTGCGGCGGAGCTTTTGGAACGGCGCGTTGGCCTGGAGGTCCTGGATCGCCTTCTTCCACAGGATCGTGCTCGAGATCTCGACATCGCGACGGCGGAGCTTCAGGAAGTAGAGGATGATGAGCGACGGCACGGCGATGGCCGCGGCGACAAGGGCCAGAGTGGGGGTGAGGAAGGTCATTTCACCAGCCCCCTGCGCCGGAGGTAGTCGAGCACCGTCACATCCACCGGTGTGCTGGACGGGACGAGCAGGTGCATGATCTCGCGCCGGGCGCAGAAGTCGCGGAGGCGGTTGCAGTAGGCGGTGAGATGCTGCTTGTACTTCTTCAGCAAAGGTGCGGAGATCGTGACTTCCGCCAGGTCGCCATCCTCGCAGTCCTTCAGCCTCAGGTCGCCGCCGATGTCGGGCTCGAGTTCCTGCGGGCTGAGTACCTGGACGGCGAAGACGTCGTAGCCCTTGCCCACAAGCAGGCGCAGGCCCGTTTCGTACCCCTCCTTCACCAAAAAGTCGGAGAGTACGAGCATGACCCCTTTGCCGCGGCGGGTGATGGCGATGCGTTTGCAGGCCTCGGTGAAGGAGGCCGCGCCGCCGGGCTCGATGCCGATGAGGAAGCGGGCCAGTTCGTGGATCCTGCGGCGCCCGCGCAGGTCGCGGAGGTGGGAGACGATGGGGGCGGCGGGATCTTCGGTGGGTTCGGGGTTGGTGGGTGCGGGCGCGGCGGCGGCGGCGATATTCGCCCCGCCGATGACGCTGACGGTGACGCGGTGCATGTTGGAGAGGCCCACATACGCCAGCGCCATCGCGACCTGCTGCATGAACACGAACTTGCTGGGGCTGCCCGCGTCGTGGCTGGCCGAGGCGTCGATGACGAGGTGGAGGCTGAGGTCTTCTTCCTCAAGGAAGAGCTTGAGGAACATGCGGTCGAGCCGGCCGAAGATGTTCCAGTCGATGTGGCGGAGATCATCGCCCACCACGTACGGACGATGGTCGGCGAACTCGACGGACTGCCCGCGGCGTTTGGAGCGGCGCTCGCCCTTGAGCTTGCCGGAGAGGATCTTGCGCGAGGTGATGTCGAGCGCGCCGAGGCGAGCGACGAGCTGCGGGGGGAGCAGGTCGTCGATCTTGGTGGGACGGGATGGGCGGTCGAGTTTGAGCATGGGGAACCGAATGGCAACCGCGGAGGGCGCTAAGGACGCGAAGTGGGGGTCTTGAGAGCACTCGTCGCGCTCCACCGGTCGTTGATTACACGGCGCAGGCCGTCCTTCAGGATCGGTGCGTGAAAATTGATGAGCAGGCCCAAAGGGAGGCGTGCGGCGCGAAGGTACGAGAGAGTCTGGGCCAGGTGGACGTCGTTCAGCAAGCTGACCGCCTTGAGTTCAATGAGGACGCAGCCCTCCACGAGAAGGTCGAGTCGTTGCCCGCCGATGTGGATGGACTTGTAGGGGATGGTGATCTCGATCTGTTGGTCGGCACGCAAGCCCGCGCTGCGCAGTTCATAGAGCAACGCGGACTCGTACACGCGCTCAACTAGTCCCGGCCCCAGGCCCCGGTGAGCCTCGATCGCACAGCCGATCACCCGGGTCGCGACGGACTCAACCGATGCGGGCAGAGGAACTCGGACAACGGTTTGGAGATCAGGAGCGTTCATGGCCGATCTTGGTGGTCTTCGAGTGCTTTGCGGTTGCTTGTGGGTTCACCCCGCCACCGGCTCCGTCGGCGTCGCCTTCAGGATCGCGTTCACCACCGCGTCGTGGTCGACGCGGTCCGCCTCCGCTTCGAAGTTCAGGATCAGCCTGTGCCGAAGCGCGGGGAGGGCGACGGTCTGGATGTCTTTGTTGCCCACGTGGTAGCGGCCCTCCGTCAGCGCCTTCACCTTGGCGGTGAGCAGGATCGCCTGGGCGGCGCGGGGTGATGCGCCGCAGCGGACGTACTTGGTGGTGATCTCCGGCGCAAAGCGCCCGCCGGGATGCGTCGCCAGCACCAGCCTCGACGCGTACTGCTTCACGTGTTCGGCGACGATGACGTTGCGGACCAGGTGCTGGGCTTCGAGGATGCGTGGGCCGTCCATGACCTTGGTCACGTCGGGCGTGGTCGCGCCGGTGGTGCGGTCCAGGATGGTCATGAGCTCGTCGAGCTGCGAGTAGCCCACGACGAGTTTGAACATGAAGCGGTCCATCTGCGCCTCGGGCAGCGGGTAGGTGCCCTCCTGCTCGATCGGGTTCTGGGTCGCCAGCACCAGGAACGGCGTTTCGAGCTTGTACGTGGTGCCGCCGCTGGTCACGCTGCGCTCCTGCATGGCCTCCAGCAGCGCGCTCTGGGTCTTGGGCGTGGCGCGGTTGATCTCGTCGGCGAGGACGATCTGGGCGAAGATGGGGCCCTTCTGGAACTGGAAGCCGCGCCGGCCCGTGGCGGGGTCCTCGGTCACGATGTTCGTCCCGATCACGTCCGCGGGCATCAGGTCGGGCGTGAACTGGATGCGCGAGAAGGGCAGCGTGAGCGCCTGGGCCAGCGTGCGCACCAGCAGCGTCTTGCCCAGCCCCGGGACGCCTTCGAGCAGCACGTTGCCGCCCGCGAAGAGGCACATGAGCACGCCCTCCACGACGGGTTTGTGACCCACGACCACCTTGCCCACCTCGGCGGACAACTGCTGGAACATCGCGCGGAACTGCTCGCACTTGGCTTTCACGTCGGCGGGGGTGACGGGGTCGGTGATGGTTGACATGGGTGACTCCGGGATCGGATCGGTGGGTACGCGGGGGACTCGGAGAGAGCGGGTCAGAAGGTTGGCGGGCCAAAGAAGTCGAAGCGGCGGATGACCATGAAGAAGGCATCAAGGCACGACGGCAGCGAGGCATCGAGTGGAGCGGACGAAGAGCCCGCGGCGCGGATTGGCAAAGGTCCGAGACTCATGGCTACTCCTTCATGTCCCCCTGCGCCCGCTTCTTCGCCTTCAGCAGACGCGACATGCCCTCTTCGCCGTCGGCGGTGTCGGCGGGCTTGGCTGACTTGGTCTCGATCGGCGCCGCCTCGCGCGGTTGGTCGAGGGAGAGGCCCGCGCGGGCGTCCTTGAGTTCCTCGGCGGTCGCCTCGAACTTGGCTGACGCGGCCCCCGCGCCGCCCGCTCCCGCCGAGTCGCGAGCCCGCTGCTGGATCTGCGCCTGGGCCCGCTCGCGCGCCGCGCGCAGAGCGTCGATCTGCTCGCCGCCTTTGGCCTTCGCCGATCCGAAGCCGCGGCGCACCGCGCGAACCATGGCGCGGAGGTCGACCCGCACGCGCCTCACCGCGACATCCACCAGGAACAGCCCCACCGCGCCCAGCGCCACGATCAGCCAGATGGAGCGTCGCGTGCTGGGCATCGTCAGCCCATCTCGCGACCAGAGTTCGGCCTTCACCGGGTCGTCGGCGGGCAGCACGCGTCCGCCGGTCATCTTCGCCGCCTGCTCCAGCAGCGCGGTGTTGCTCTGCAGCGAGCGGAACTCGTCGGCGAAGGGGCGCGTCACGCTCGCCTGCACGCTGCCGCGAGTGACCCGCCCGTCGGCGGCGGTCTGCTCGTAGCCGAGTTGAATCGTGTAGGCCCCGGCCTCGCTGCTGTCGATCACGCCCTCGTAGCGCCCGGGGCCTACCTGGCGCATGGTGATTTTCTGCGAGGAGCCGTCGGGGCCCACCGCGGCGCCCTGCCAGCGAAGGAAGTTCATCCGCTCGCCGGCCTCGTCCAGCGCCTCGACCACGACCGACGTCTGCCCGCCGCGATCAGTGGTGACCACGCGGACATTGGGGCTGCCCGACGGCCGCATGGCCCATCGAACGTGCTGCTCCCAGAATTGGCGGAACTGCGCCCAGCCCACCCACGCCGCCGACCACCGTGTTGACGCGTCGCTGGTGTACGCGACCACACGCCCCAGCCCGTGCTGCCAGACGGCGAGCAGCGGGTCGTTCTCCTGCCCCACGCGCAGCAGCACCTGCGCCAGCCCGCCCTCGCGCTCGGCGGACACGACATAGCCGCTGATGCTGGGAACCGAGCGGATGCCCCGCATGGTCTCGGTCAGCGCGTTGGTGATCGCGGGCTGCACGTCGCCCTCGGCGATGAGCGTGCGCTTCACCACCTGGGCTTCCTTGATGAAGATCTGCGGGAGCGTGTTGAGCTGGTTGCCGCGGGTGATCTCGTGGTAGTTGCCCCCGGTGTCGTCGGCGATCTGCTTCATGCGGGCCAGGTCGCCCGCGCCGCCGTGGGGGAAGACGGCGACGGTGGAGACGGTGAC
This sequence comes from Phycisphaerales bacterium, assembly GCA_022843545.1. GTDB lineage: Bacteria > Planctomycetota > Phycisphaerae > Phycisphaerales > UBA1924 > JALHNL01. Next base: position 17,799 of record JALHNL010000055.1, read on the forward strand.
GCCGGCGTTTCGGTAACCGTTGATGGTGGTCGGCGAGGGCGGCGAGGGGTCGCCGTCGGAGATGATGATGACGTGCTTTTGTCCGGCCGAGGCGCCCTGCAACTGCGCCAGCGAGGTCTGCATCATGGAGTCGAAGTCGGGGGCGTCGCCGTAGGTGAGGCTGTTGATCGCGCGTCGCGCGGCGGAGCGGTTGCCGACTTCGGAGAGTGGGAGGACAAGCCCGTCGCCGCCATTCCAGGAGAACTCGACGATGCCGACCAGATCGCGGGAGGAGAGGGCATCGATGGCGGCCTCGCCGGTGCGCCGACCCCAGAAGTTGCCCTCGGGCATTTCGCAACTGTGCATGATGAGCATCAGCGCGCCGCGGGGCATCTGGCGCTTCACGGGTGGATCGAGGCGGATGGGCAGGGCGTCGGCGAGGGGTGAGCCGATCCAGCCGCCGGCGCCGAAGGCCTGGTCACCGCCGGACATGATGAGCCCGCCGCCCAGGTCGTGGATGTAACTGCGCAGGTCCTCCTGCTGCTTCTGGCTGAGGTCGAAGGCGGAGACGTTGAGCATCACCACGCACTCGTACGCGGCCAGTTCCGCCAGCGAGGTTGGCGCGCGGTCGGGGGTGCGCACCTCGGTGCGGATGCGGGCGTCGCGCATCGCCGCGAGGAACGGGCCGGCTTCCGCGTCGTTGGCGGCCAGCGCCAGCACCCGCCCCTCGCCGCCCACGAACGTCACCGCGGCGGCCCGATTGTTCTGGATGATTGTGTCAGCCGGGCGACCTCCGCTGCCGTCACCGGGTTCAAAGACCGCCTCAAACCGCACACTGCCGCGCCCCGGGAGTTTCACCGGCACCGGGATCACGTTGCTCCCCTGCGCGAGCGTGACGGCGAGCCCGAGGCTGGGCGAAGCGGGGTCAAGGTCCAGCGCCTCGCCGTTCATCGTCAGGTTCAGCCGCCCGGTGGCCGGTGCGGTGGACGTCAGCACCACGCGCAGCAGCGTCGTCTCGCCCTCGCGCGCGGTGGTGGGGGCGATCAGCCGATCGGCGATCACCTCCCGATCAACCTTGTACTGAATGGGCACCACATCGATGGGGATCCCCGCGGCCTGGGCCGATCGCGCGGCGGCCATCAGCGAGCCCATCGTTTCGTTTCCGTCGCTCACCAGCAGCAATCGGTTGGCGGCGTTGCGCGGGGTGGCGGCGATGGCGATCCGCACGCCGCTCTCCAGGTTCGTGGCCTCGGTGTCGCCCAGATCGCTCACGTCCACCTGCCCCCCGGGCTTGGTGGGGTCCACCTGCCGCTGACCGATCTGCCGGGCCAGCGACTGCACACGTCCGTCGCGGCCCGCGGTCACCAGGCCGTAGTAGTCGGTGGCGCGAGCCTCGGCCATCGCCCGGCGCACATAGTCACCCGCGAGGCTGAGGATGTTGCCACCTTGCACGCTCCGGCTCGTGTCGAGCACCATCGTGACGGCCACATCGCGCGACACGCGGCGCCAGTGCGGGTCGCACAGCGCCAGCACAATCAGCGAGATCACCGCGAGCCGCACGCCCAGCGCGACCCGCCGCGTGGTCGTGGAGTTGCCCGAGAGCGTCTTGCGCCCAATCCACAGCACCGCCACCACGAGCGGGGGCAACAGCAGAAGCCACCAAGGACGGTCAAGGGCGAGCATTGGAGAGAGGGCGTGGTCAGTTGATCGTGGTCAGGGCAGAGGAGAGAGTGAGCGTTGGAAAGAGGGGCCTCCTGCGGCGGTCGTCAGCCTACCGCCAGGCGAACTCCAGCACACGGTGGTTCATGGCGTCGACGACGAACGCTTCGTCGCCGATGACTTCGATGGCCCAGGGTTCGGCCAGTTCCCCCGGCCCGCGTCCGCCGCGGCCCCATCGGTTCAAGGTGGTACCGTCGGAGAGGTTGACGCGCCGCACCTGGTTGCGACCGAACTCGACGATCAGCAGGGTGCCGTCGTCCAGCAGCCGCAGCCCGCGTGGGTGGCGAAGCGGCTCGCCTCCCCCGGCGGTCCCGTCGATCCACCGCTCAAGCGTGCCGTCAAGTTGAAACACCCCCAGGCGGTGGTTGATGGAGTCGCTGATGATGAGCCGAGGGGGCTGAGCCTGCACGATCACCATCTGTGGCCTTTGAAACTCCGTCTCCCCGGGTGAACGGCCTTCGCCGAACCGTCCGAACGTGCCGATGGGCTTGAGCCCGGCGTCGAAGATCTGCACCCGGTCGTTGCCGCCGTACTCCGTCACGTACACCCGGTCGAGGGTCTTCCCGTCCTCACGCGTGTGCACCGCCACGCTGGTGGGGTAAGTGAACTCGCCGGGTCCGGAGCCGTAGCGCCCGAACTGCGCGATGGGTTTGGGGTCGATGGCTTCCACGGTCGGGGCACGCTCGGGGTCAGGTCGCGGCGGTGCATCAGGAATGAGGTACACCAGCACCCGGTGGTAGTGGGTGTCGGGCACCCACAGCGCGGGTCGGCCGTCACCGGTGGGGGAGGGGGCGATCGTCAGCCCGGTCGGGAAGCCGAGGGTCTGCTCAGGCAGGCGGAGGATCTGAAGGCAAAAGCCCGTGAACGGGTCGAGGCGCTGCACCCGCCCGCTGCGGTCCACGACCCACAGCGTTGAGCCGTCGGAGGCGATGGCGCGGGGCTTCACGAACGCCCCCGGGTCGTCGCCCGGGCGGCCGATCTGGCGGGAGTTTGGCAGCGGGCGGTCGCCGGCGTCGCGTTCGTCACACGCCGGGATCGTGACAACCCCCAGAAGGAGGATGACCACCCACGCGGCGCGGAGCACCGGGCGCACAGATCGCATCAAGGGGCCGTGGGCATGCCTCATAGGGGTTAGGTCACTCTCAGTATGACGATTCGTCCGCCCGACTGCAGGGTTCGTCCATCATGTGATCGCGCTGTCAGTTATGTGTGAGATCATGCCCTTCGCAGCGAGCCCAGCAGCGAACCGGCCAAAACAGCCAAGATGATCCCGCACCCCACCAGATTGAGCGCGGCGGCGGCCAATTGCTCGTCGCGGTTGTAGTGGAGGAGTTCCAGCAGCCGCTGGGGCAGGCTGCCCATCCCCGGCGGGGAGACGATGACACTCGCTTCGATCTCGTGCAGACTGAGCGCAAACCCCGCCACCGCCACGCCCGCCACGGCGGCCCAGCGAGCGCGTCCGGCCGCCCGCCACCAGCCGCGCGGGCCCGTC
>JALHNL010000056.1 GCA_022843545.1 Phycisphaerales bacterium
GAGGGCGAGACGCAGGGCCGCATGGGCGCGGGCTCGGGCGGGCCCGGGCAGAGCAGCGGCGGTGGCGGCGTGGGCGAGGCCGAGGCGCCCGAGAAGTTCGAGACCCGCAAGTTCAGGACCAACACCACGGCGCAGGGCCCGATCATCGGGTCCACCGTGGTGGAGGGTGAGTCGGTGAAGGGCGAGGCGAAGGCGCAGTTCCGTCAGGCCGTTGAGGCCGCGGAGAACAGCGTGGCCCAGGCGCTCGAAAACAATCTGGTCGAGCGGCAGTATCAGGACGTGGTGAAGAAGTACTTCAACCGTCTGCAGGCCAAGGCCGGGACCGGCGCGACCGCGCCGGCCGCCCCCGCCGCGCCGGCCAAACCCGCGACGGATTCCGGCAAATGACCGCGGTGCTCCGCCTGCTCGTCATTCTCAGCTTCGCCCTCGGCCTGAGCGCGATGGTCGCGTGCGAACGCGGTTCGCCCACCGGCGGCGCGGGCGGCACGCCGCCGCCCCCACCCGCGGGCAAGGTGGTGCTCTACAGCAGCCTGGACCCGGAGATTCTGGGCCCGATCGTGGAGCGCTTCGAGCGCGAGACGGGGATCAGCGTCGCGGTTCAGGGCGACACCGAGGCGACCAAGGCCACCGGGCTGGCCATGCGGCTGATCGCCGAGGCCGGCGAGCCCAAGGCCGACGTGTGGTGGTCGAGCGAGTGCCTCACGAGCGTGCGGCTGGCTCGCGAGGGCGTGATCACGGGGTGGACGCCCGTGGCGGCGCGCCCGCGCGTGGTGATCGTGAACTCTGAGCGCGTCAAGCCCGAGGACCGTCCGCGGTTCCTCCGCGAAATCGCCCACCCCCGCTTCGCCGGGCGCGTGGGGCTGGCCCGCCCGCAGTTCGGCACCATGCGCGCGCACCTCGCCGCGGTCATGAGCGTCGCGGGGCACGAGGCCGCCCGCGCCTGGCTGGAAGCCCTCAAGGAGGCCAAGGTGCGGCTGTACGACGGCAACGCCTCGGTGGCCCGCGCCGTGGCATCCGGAGAGATCTGGGTGGGCGTGGTCGACATCGACGACGCCCTCGCGGCGCAGGCCAACTCCTGGCCCGTCCACATCGTCTCGCAGCGCCCGCTGGAACTGGGCCTGCCGCTCATGGACGGAGGCACACTGCTCATCCCCGGCTCGGCGGGTCTGGTCCGCGCCGGTCCGAATCCGGACAACGCCCGCCGGCTCCTGGACTACATCACCTCGCCCGCGGTGGAGGAGCAACTGGTCACCGGCCCGCAGAAATGGACGCCTCTGTCCCCCGCCGGACGCGACCGCTGGCCCGGACAGATGCCCCACGGGGGCATGGAAATCGACTGGACGAAGGCCGAAGCCGAACTCGGCGCGGCGGACGATGTGTGGCGAGCGATGGGGCTGTAACTCGGGCTCAGGCCGGGACGAGCACCACGTCCTGCGGATCAACACTGAGGGTGATGGGCCGCCCGCCGGGGCCGTGGTCCTGCGGGCCGGGGTTGAGCAGGGCGACCTTCATGAGCGGGATCTTGCCGGCGACCGGTGCGCCGGCCGCGGGCTTGAGTTCCACCAGATGCTGGGCCAGTTCGCCCAGGTAGGTCGTCTCGGCGATCACGCCGGGCAAACGGTTGATCTCGCCGTCGCGCGCTTCGCGCAGGGCCTCGGGGCGGATAGACACCAGCACGCTCCCGGCCTTGCCGTCGTGGGCGCTGGTGAGGCGGCCCGCCGGCGTGTCCACGATCGCGCGGCCCTGCTCGTGCCCGACGATGGTGCCGGGCAGGAAGTTGGTCTCACCCAGGAACTCAGCAACGAACCGGCTGCCGGGCTTGCGGTAGAGCTCCGCCGGCCCGCCGAGCTGCTCGACCTTGCCCATCGACATGATCGCCACGCGGTCGGCCATGCTGAGGGCTTCTTTCTGGTCGTGGGTGACATAGACGGTGGTGATGCCGGCGGACTTGCAGATGCGGCGGATCTCGCCGCGCAGTTCGACGCGCAGTTTGGCGTCGAGGTTGGAGAGCGGCTCGTCGAGCAGGAGCACGTCGGGGCGGACGACCAGGGCGCGGGCGAGGGCCACGCGCTGCTGCTGGCCGCCCGAGAGCGCGTTGGGCTTGCGCTGGGCGTAGATCTCCATCTGGACGAGTCGGAGGGCCTCGATGACCCGGGAGTCCATCTCGGCCTTGCCCACCTTGCGCACCTCGAGCCCGAAGGCCACGTTGCCCGCGACGGTCATGTGGGGCCAGAGCGCGTAGGACTGGAAGACCATGCCCGTGTTGCGCTCGTTGGGGGGCAGGTGGGTGACGTCGCGCTCGGCGCCGCTGTCTTGCCTGAAGAGAATCCGCCCCTCGCTGGGGTCGATGAACCCCGCGATCATCCGCAGGAGCGTGGTCTTGCCGCAGCCCGAGGGCCCGAGCAGGAAGAACAGATCGCCCGGGCTGATGGCGAGCGAGACGTGGTCCACCGCGGGGGACTGGGCCCCGGGGTAGCGCTTCACGACCCGGTCGATGGTGATGGCGGTCGGCATGGGCCAAGGGTACCGCCACCGCCGCCCGGGCGGTGAGCCTACGACTTCTCGACCGATGCCCCTGGACCGCCGCCAACTCGACCGCCTGCGCGACCAGCGTCTGGGCCCGCTCAAGGACCTGGGCCTGGGCGACGAAATCGCCTCCCTGGCCCGGGAGGCCTCGCGCCAGGGCAAGCGCTTCGGCGGCCTGGGCGAGGCCTGGAACGCGATGTGCCCGCCCGAACTGCTGGCCTCCACCGTGCTGCAGTCGCTCACCCGCGGCGTGCTCACCGTGGGCGTCGCCGACGCTTCGGCGCGATTCAAGGTGGACCTGTGGCTCCGCTCGGGCGGCGAAACCGAGTTGATCAAGCGGTGCCCCACGCTGCTGCGCGTGCGGCTGAGGTGAGCGGCTACAACCGGCTCAGTCGGCGTCGCGCCCGGGCGTCCGCCCCGGCGCGTAGGGCTTGGCGCGATCCGCCCAGCGTGTCTTCAGATCGTGCGGGATGTCCAGCAGGTCCAGGCACTTGCCGACGACGAAGTCCACCAGGTCGTCGATCTTCGCCGGGCCCAGGTAAAAGCCGGGATTCGCGGGGGCGATGATCCCGCCCGCCAGGGTGACGGCTTCCATGTTCTTGATGTCAATGTAACTCAGCGGACTCTCGCGGTGAACGAGGATCAACTTCCGCCGCTCTTTCAGCGTCACCATCGCGGCCCGGCCCAGCAGGTTGCTGCCCGACCCGGTGGCGATGTAGCCCAGCGCGGTGGAACTGCAGGGGATCACCACCATGCCGTCATGGATGAACGAGCCCGACGCGATGACCGCGCCCACATCCTTGTGCGGGTGCACGAAGAGCCGGCGGTTCTCGATGTCTTCGGCCTCGCCCGCCAGGCTAGGGACCAGTTGGGCCAGTTCGAGTTTGGAGATCTCCAGTTCGTCGGACAGCAGACGCCGGCCGTACTCCGTGACCACCAGGTGGACCTCATGCCCGCCGAGGAGCAGTTGTTCGAGCAGTCGGGTGGCGTAGACCGCGCCCGACGCGCCGGAGATGCCCACCACGACCCGCTTGGGCGCGGGGCCCGGGACGGGCGGGCGAGCATGGCGGCCGTTTGGCTGGGGCTTGGGCATGAAGGGCCGATCAAAGAAGCCGAAAGCAAAGGCCAGTGGCCGACGCACATGAACCGATAAACGATAGGATCGGCACTGAATCCTCCCCGCCGATTCGAAGGAACCCCCCGCATGGATGTGCGCACACCCCTGGCCCTGGCCTTTCTCACCCTCGCCGGCACGCTCGGCGGCTGCTCGGTGGTGAATTACCCCCCGGTGGGCGGTCAATCGGCGGGCACGAATCTGAACGAGCCGGCCCCGCGCCTGGCGATCGCCACCGCGCTTCTGTGGGCCACGCGCCGCTACCCGCCGGTGGCGGGCGAAAGCGTGGACCACAACCAGCCCTTCGCCTTCAGCCTGCCCCCGGGGATCGACACGGTGACGTACCGCGCCATCGCCCGCGACGTGGCCGCGGGCAACCCGCTGGCGCAGCCCGTGCTCGAGGGCAACACCGATCTGCCCACCTACTACGTCGTGGGCGTCATGGTCCGCCACTCCGACGCGGAGGTGTCGATCCTGTGCCCGCAGTTCAACCTCGGCCCGGGCACGCAGGGCGAGCAGTTGTACCGGGGCGTCTCGGTGGAGATGCGCGGCGGCTGGCGCCCGTGGCAGTACCACACGCACCGCACGTTCCTGGTGAACACCGCCGACGTGCCGGAGCGCAACGTGGTGCTGAACGAGTTCACCCCGCCGCAGTGAGGCCGGGCTGACCGCGCCCGCGCCGGCCACCACTCGCCACTGGCGATTCGCCATTCGCCGCCCACGGCCCACGCCCGATACACTCCCCTTCGTGACCACGCATCGGCCCGTCAGCCCGGTCGCGATCCCCGCTCCGCCCGCCTTGGCGGAGCCTCCGCACCGCCATCTCCTGCAACTCCGCGGGCTGCCCGCCGAGCGGCTTCGCGAGATCCTGCGCCTGGCGCGGCGCTATGACGGGATCGTGGGCCCGCGCCCGGCGGCCGAGGGCTTCAGCCCCAGCGGCCTGCCCGCGGGCCTGCGCGAACTCGAGCAGGAACTGCACGGCCGGGTGATCGCGAACCTGTTCTTCGAGGATTCCACGCGCACGCGCGTGTCGTTCTCGGTGGCGGCGCGGCGGCTCGGCGCCGACGTGATCGACCTCACCAGCGTGGGCTCGTCGGTGAGCAAGGGCGAGACCGTGGTGGACACGGCGCTCAACATCGCCGCCATGGGCGTTCACGGGGTGGTCATCCGCCACCGCTCCAGCGGCGCGGCGGAGATGGTTCGGCGCGCGCTGGAAGGCCACGACCACGCCGGCGGGCAGGCCTTCGCGTGCAGCGTGATCAACGCGGGCGACGGGCGCCACGAGCACCCCACGCAGGGGCTGCTGGACGTGTACACGATCGCCGCGGCGTTCAACCGCCTGGACTCGTTCGATCTCTCGGGTTTGACCGTGGCGATCATCGGCGACGTGGGCAGCTCGCGCGTGGCGCGCAGCGACATCGCGGGCATGACCTCGCTGGGTGCGCGGGTCATCTGCATCGGCCCGCCGGCGCTCGTGCCCGCCAAGCTCTCCACGCTGGGCTGCGAGGTGTGCCACGACCTCGACGAGGTCATCGGCGATCTCGATGTCGTCAACGTCCTGCGGATCCAGTTTGAGCGGCACGACGTGAGCGTCGGCGCCCAGCGGGCCGACAATGCCCCGGCCGCCAAGAGCTCCGGCGGCGTCGCCAGCATCCGCGAGTACTCCGAGTTCTACTCGATCACGCCCCGGCGCGCAGCCCGCATGAAGAAGAACGCGATCATCATGCACCCCGGGCCCATCAACCGCGGCGTCGAGCTCACCAGCGACGTGGCCGACAGCCACCGGTCCATGGTGCTCCGCCAGGTGAGTTACGGCGTGGTGGTGCGCATGGCGGTCATGAAGATGTGCCTGGGCTGAGCCGGTCCGCCGCCCGCCGCGAAATCCGCTGGCGCAAAAAAGGAAAGGGCCCGGGTTGCCCCGGGCCCTGGTGTCGGTCGGTCGTGCTCAAACCCGCGTGTTCAGCACCCGTCGCCGAACGCGTTGACGAACGCGATGACGTCGTCCACGGTGAGCTGCTGATCGGGCCCGGCGGGCGGGCCGCCGATGGAGGTGACATCCGCCGCCAGGCTCCCGTCGCCGAAGGCGTTGACGTACGCGATGATGTCGTCCACGGTGAGCTGGTCGTCGGCGAGCGCGGGCGGGCCGCCCACGCCGGTGATGTCGGCGATGGAGCACGAGACGCCCGAGCCGCAGACCGTGGCGGGGCTGAAGCGATTGCGCGGGAAGTTGCTGAAGGGCACAACGTCGATGTCCAGCCCGTTCTGCTGCGTGTCCTGGCACCCGTCCAGCCGACGGACCAGTTGGACGGTGTTGTCGAGCTGGCGCGAGGGGGCGAGGCCCTCGAAGTTCAGCGCGGTGGGCCCGTAGCCCACGAGGTCGATCACCGCGGGGTTGCCCACGATGTCGTTGCCGATGGGCGAGGTACCGCTCACCAGCGCCACGCGGCCGAACTGGTTGTCCATGCTGACGGCGGGGTTGGCCACCACGTCGGGGGCGCTGGGGAAGGGGAACCCGTTGGCGCCCACCGGGCCCATGCGGACCAGCAGGTACGAGCCGGGCTGCATGAAGCCGTCGAAGCCCGGCGCGGTCCCGCCGAAGACGGGCACGACGCTGAGGAATCCGTTGACGCCCGCGGCGCTGGAGTACTGCACGGTGAGGTCGCGCACGTCCACCACGGTGGCGGAGCGGTTGAAGAGCTCGACGTAGTCAGCCTGCACCAGCGCGCCGTTGTTGCCGCCGCCGCCGAAGAGGCCGCTGATGACCACCCGCGCGGTGCTGGACTTGCACTGGGCGACGCCCAGCACGAAGTCCGGGGCCACGTCGGTGCGGCCCTGCGCGTCGCTGGTCGTGACCAGGATCGGATAGGAGCCCTCGGGCAGCGAGGCCGGGATGGCGAAGGTGGTCGAGAACGAGCCGCCCAGGTCCGCCAGCGGGACGATGCCCAGGCCCATGGAGGACAGATCAGCGCTCACCGCGATGCCGGTGCTGCCCGGGGCGGGCGTGACGTTCACGGTCAGGGTGTACTCGGTGCCCGCGCACTGCGAGGCCGCGCCGCTCACCAGGCCCGCGAGGAACCCGCCGGTGGAGCGGTTGCGGGGCGAGGGCGTGGCGACCAGGAAGTCGTTGAAGTTCTGGTTGGAGTCCTGCAGGCCGCTCGACTTGCGGATCGCGCCGGTGTCATTCTCGGTGTCGATGGTCGGGGCAGCGCCCTCGAAGCAGATCGCCGCGGAGCCGTAGCCCACGAGGTCCACGATGCTGCCGGAGGCGCAGGCGGAGCCGATCAGCGTGGTGGAGTTCACCAGCGCCACGCGCCCGCTGTTGTTGCCCATGCCGCCCAGCGGGGCGACAAAGTCGGGCGTGGGGAGGGCCGAGCCCACGAGCCCCACGGGGCTCATCTGCACGAGCATGGCCTGACCCGGGCGGATGACGCCCGAGAGCGCCACGCGGTCGTTGGGGTTGTCAAAGCCCGGGGCCGTGGTGGGCCCGGCGTACTGCAGCGACCAGCCGTCAAGGTTCACGGGCGCGCCGCTGCGGTTGTAGATCTCGACAAAGTCCGCGCTAAACACGCCGGCGGGCGGGCCCTGGTTGCCGCCGCCGCCGTACACCTGGCTGATGACCACCGGCGCCGCGCTGCTCAGCGAGCAGTTCGCCACGGTGACGTTCACCGTCGCGCTGCCCGTGCGGCCCTGCGCGTCGGTGATCGTGATCGGGATGTTCTTGACACCGGGAGAGGTGCCGCCGGCGACCGAAGCGTTGAGCGTCCAGATATTGCCGCCCTGGTCGGTGAAGGCGACCGAGGCTCCGCCGCCCACGGAGGTGAGGTTCGCGCTGACGCTGACGCCCGAGGAGGCCGGGTTGGTGCCGGGAGTCACGCTCACGCTCATCGAGAACGGGCCGCCGGTGTTGCACACCGCCAGCGGGCTGGCGGAGGCGTTGCCGCTGATGGGCGTGGCCGCCAGCGGGGTGCCCACGAAGGTCACCATGTCAAACCGCGCGGTGTTGCCGCCGTCGGCGTAGGCCGAGCCGTCGGAAGCGGCGCGGTACGCCTGATTGGGCCCGTAGTTCTGCGGCGGGACGGTCGGGTCGGTGAAGGCCGTGGGGCTGTAGGTGGGCGTGAGGCGCACGCGGAGGTCGGCGCGGTTGTTGGCCGCCGCCGGGAAGGCGAACTCGCGCTGGTTGTACCACAGGTCGCCGCCGCTGGTGGCCTCGAAGATCGGGCCCTGGACGTAGGTGACGCCGCCGTCGGTGGAGTACTGCAGGCGGATGAAGCGGGTGTAGGTGCTGGAGTGGCGCTGGTCCCAGCGGAAGGCGATGTTCTGGAAGGCGGTGGTGCTGACGCGGAACTCCACGCCGGCGATCTCGCTGGCCGCGCCCTGGGGCGGGTTGTTGTTGATCCGCATCGCGCGGGCGGGGGTGAGGTTCGGGTCGCTGGAGCCGATCTGCCCCGGGCCGACGCCCTGCCCGACGGCTCCGCTGCCGTCGAACAACTGCACCACACCGCCGTAGGTGGAGATGGTGCCGGCGCCGATGCTGGGCACCAGCGAGTTGGCGTTGAAGTTCCACTGCGTGATGACATCCTGCGCGCTGGCGATGGCGCTGATCGCCACGCCGCACACAAACGCCGCCGCCTTCGCGAAATTCCGCAAGCCCATGGGGAGTCTCCTGCTCGTCCGCGCGCCGCGACCGCCGCGCGCAAGCGAACCGTGAGACTACGGAGCGGAATGTGAAAGTCATCCGCGTGCGCGTGAAGGTTGCGCGAAGGCCCACCCATTTCGCCCAGCTTCACGCCGCACTTCGTTAAGGACGCGCAAAGACACCGCGAAGGCGGGGCTGCGGCGGATCCTCCTGATCACAGAAGGCCTCCGCCGGGCACACGGGCGCCAGGCCCGCTGAGTCCGTGAGTTCGGCCAGTTCCTGCGCCGTCAGCGGCCAGGGCGGGCCCGACTCGGGCGGGGGCTCGTCGTCCTCGCGCCGCCGGCAGATGATGAGCAGCACGCCCGAGGGCGAGAGCACCTCGGCCAGCGCCTTGGCCGCCAGCGCGCGGCACGCGGCGCCCAGCGACTGCAGGGTGTAGATCTCGACCACCAGGTCAAACCGGCGCCGCCAGCGCGTGGGCGCGGTCAGCACGTCCGCCACCATCATCCGGTCGGCGATCTCGGGCAGGCGGCGCTGCGACCAGCGCACCGCCGTCGGGGAGATGTCGATCCCCATCGCGTCGTACCCGCGCCGGCACAGTTCCAGCACGTCGTCGCCCAGGCCCGAGCCCACCACCAGCGCCCGCGCGCCGGGGCGGACCATGCCGCACGCCGAGCGGTTCAACCACTCCACCATCATGGGGCACGGACGCAGATCGGCCCAGGGCACCCGCTGGGCATCGCCAGCCGCCCGCGCGTAGATCGCCTCAAAGAACGCCGCGTGATCCGCCGGCGTGGTCAACGACGCCGGCACATCCACTTTGCCGATGACGGGCCCGAGATCGGACGTGACGGACGGTGCGCTGTGCGCTGGGTCATTCGCGCCTGCCATGGCACGCTCCAGTCAGAAGGGGGAGCACGCACGGGCCAAAACCGATCAGCCTGAGCCGACCGACCTTGACAGCATACCACAAAGCCCCCGCCGAGGCGAGGGCTTTGTGCGGATACATACCTAAGTAGCGGGCTACTCCGGCGTAGCCACCCCGCTCACAAACGCGAGAATGTCGTCCACCGTGAACCGGAAGTCCGGTCCGCTAGGGGATCCATCGGGCAGGGGGGGACCGGCGACATCCGCGGCCGGGTCACGACGGATCCACGCGTCGATGAACGCGATCATGTCGTCGATATCCACCCGCCCATCGGGCAAGGTCCCCAGACCGCCCAGACCCGCGATGTCGGCCGGACCGGCGGGGATCACCGCACGGGACGTGGGCATGGAGGCCCGGAGGAAGGGGAGAGTGTTCGGGCAGGCGAAGGCCGCGGCGGCACGCTGCAGGAACCCGCCGGCGGTCTTGAAGTCGCCACCCACGAAGAGGGCGGGCGTAGCGGGCTGAGCGGACGCGAGGTTGATCTGACCCAGGGCGCGGACGGCGCCGTCGACGCCCAGACCCAGGCTGACCCAGTTGTCACCGCTGAAGCGCCCGACGCGGTTGACGATGGTGAGCCCGCTTCGCGTGAACTGCCCGCCCGCCAGCAGCGTGAAGCCCGAGGGCCCGAAGCCGTCGAGGTCCACGCGCCGCAGGGCCAGCACGGGAGCGTTGAAGCCCTGGCCGAGCTGGGAGATCACCCCGTCACTGGTGACCCGCGCGATGCGGTTGATGACGGTCGTCCCGGAACGGGTGAACGACCCGCCGACGGCGAGGGCGTCGAAGTTGGCGACGATCGCGAAGACCGGCCCGTTGAAGCCCGCGCCGATGGGCTGGAAGGCGGTGGCTTCAAATGACGCGATGCGGTTGATAACGGTCGTCCCGGAACGGGTGAACGCTCCGCCGACAATGAGCTTCTGATTGAGCGCGCCGCTGACGGAGGGGAAGCTGAGCGTGTTGACCACGCCGTTGAAGCCGTCGGCGATGGGCACCCAGTTGGCGCCGTCAAACCGCGCGATGCGGTTGATGACCGTCGTGCCCGACCGGGTGAAGGCCCCGCCGGCGATGAGCGAGGTGGGCAGCGGGCCATCGCCGTCGATGTCGCCGATCACCAGCGCGTTGACCACGCCGTTGAAGCCCGCGCCCAAGGGCTGCCAGGCCGAACCGTTCCAGAAGCCCACGCGGTTGAGCACGGTGGCCCCGCTGGCGCTGAAGGCGCCCGCGGCGTACAGGCGTGCGGGCAAGGGGCCGCCGCCGTCGATGTCGCCGGAGATCAGCGCGTTGACCACGCCGTTGAAGCCGGCGCCCAGGGGCTGCCAGGTGTTCCCGTCAAGCTGCGCGACGCGCAGCAGCGGCGAAGTGCCGAACTTCGAGAACGCCCCGCCGATGGCCGCCCGCTCGGGCGTGTTCGCGTTCGCATCATGATCGAACGTGGCGACCGCCCGCACCGAGCCCCCCAGCGCGGGGGCGGCGGAGAAGGGCGTGAGCCAATCGGCGGCGCAGGTCGGGGGCTGGTCCACGAAAACCGTGGAATTGGCCAGGGAATCGGTGCCGCAATCCGGAAGCGTCAAGGAGCAGATGTACGTGCCCGACTCCAGCGGGGTGATGCCCGAGATGGTGAGCACCGGCCCGTTGACCTCGAACACCGCTCCGGTGGCGACGGGTCCGCTTTGCACGGGCAGGCCGTTTGGGTTGAACCACTCGAAGACCGCGCCGGGCGGCGCGGGCTCGACGGGCGTGCAGTCCAAAACCGCGTCCGCGAACGTGTCCACGGTCTGAATCGCACCGCTCCCCCCCAGCGCAGGGACGATGGGGAACTGGAGCGGGAACCGAGCCACGAGCGGCGCGACCACGCTGTTCTCCGCAAGTTGGAAGTCGCCGCCGACAACGACCGCGTTGTTGAAGCCGGTCATCGTGTTGACGGTGTCGTCAAACTGAAGCGGGGTGATCGCCGTCCAGCCGCTGTCACCAAGCCGGAAGACCCTCGTGCCCGTCGCGGCGTAAAGCCGATTGTCGATCACCTTGAGGGCCTCGACGAACTGGCCGGGCCACCCGGGACTGGCGGACCAAACCGCACCGTCCCAGACCGCGAGGCCCGAAGCCGACACGACCCCCGCGTGCGTGAACACACCGCCCACGTAGAGTTTGCTGTCAAAGACGGCCAAGGCCCTGCCCGAGCCCGGCGAGCCCGTGAATGTGAGCCCGCCGTCCACGCCCGTCCACACTCCGTTGCCGAATCGTGCGATCCCGACGCAGGCGTTGAAGGGGCCGCTGGTCTGGAAGCTCCCCACGGCGTAGAGCAAGCCCTGAAACTCCGCGAGGTCCGCGGGCGCCGAGATGAACCCGTCACCCAGCGGGCTCCAGTTCGCACCGTCCCACAGCGCGACGGAGTTGACGGTGAAGCCCCCGGCGGTGGAAAAACCTCCGCCCACCGCCAAGGAGGAACCAAACGGGGCGAGAGCGGTGACCGATCCGTCCACGCCCGATCCCAGCGCCTGCCAGTTGGCCCCGGTAAAGCGGGCGAGGAACTGAACGCCCGCGCCGCCGATGGACGTGAAGTCGCCGCCGGCGATCAACTGTCCCCCGAAGGAGTTCAGCACACGCACCCGCTCGTCCGCGCCGGTGAGCACCGACTGCCACGTCTGGGTGGCGTTGTTGAACTGCGCCATGCGGTCGATGTTCGCATTGCCCAACTGCCTGAAGGACCCGCCCGCGAAGAGCTGCCCGGAGTGAACGTGCAAGGCCTCGATCTCCCCCGAGTCTCCGCCGACCAGCGGCCCCCAAGTGGCTCCACTGAAGATGGCGACCTGCTCAACCCGGGCACTGCCCGCCAGGTTGATGCTCCCTCCGGCGACCAGCGTCGCCCCGTCGGCGGCCAAGGCACGCACCGGGCCGTTGATGCCGGTGGAGAGGGGCGAGAAGGCGGCGCCGTTCCAGACGACCACGCTGTCGGAGTTCCCGTTGCCGGCGACGTTCACGAACTGCCCTCCGATCACCAGGTTGGAGCCGAAGAGACTCAGGGCATTGACGGTGCTGCTTAAGCCCACGCCGCCCACGGCGGAGAACGACACCCCGTTCCACTTGGCGAGGCGGTCGGCGTTGCTGTCGTCGCCCGCGTTGGAGAACGACCCGCCCACGATCAAGTCCGTGCCAAAGACCTGCAGCGCGTTCACGGTGCTCCCAAGACCCGGCCCAAGCTGCTGCCAGGCGGTGCCGTTGAAGCGGGCGATGCGGAGGATGCCGTTGCCGTTGAAGCTCCCGCCCGCGATCAGTTCGTTGTTGAACACGGCCAGCGCGTTGACGGTCGAGTTGATCTCCGCTCCCACCGGCTGCCAGTTCCCGCCCGAGAGCCGGGCGACGCGCACGAGCGGCAGCGAGTTGTCGCCGCGATTGAGGAACACGCCCCCGGCGACCAATTCGTTGTTGAAGACCGTGAGGGCGTTGACCGTGCTGTTGAGGCCGGTTCCGACCTCCACCCACGCGGTGCCGTTCCACTTCGCCACACGCCGGGTGGTCGTCCCTTCGGTGGTCGAGAAGAACGCCCCGCCGGCGTAGAGCTCGCCGTTGAACACCGCCAGCGCGTTGACGGTGGATGAGAACCCCTGGCCCAGCGGCTGGAATGAGGTGCCGTTCCACATCACCACGCGATCGGCCCTGATCGAGCCGGCCACGCGGAAGGACCCGCCCAGCACCAGCCGAGGGGGCTGCCCGCCCGCGCCGTCGAAGTCGAAGAACGTGGCGGCCCTCACATCGTCCGACACCCCGCGCAGCGCGATGGTGCCCAGCGAGAACCACTCCGCACACGGGATCCCCGCGTGCACGCGTGATGACGCCAGGGATACAGCAAGGGCCACAAGCGAAAGAAGCGAACGGAATGACATGGTGCTCTGCCTCCGCGACGGGTAGGTGGGTCGCGGACAGACTACCACGGCGCAGGGGCGCGCTCAAACAAGTACGCCGGGGACGCGCGGAAATTGCCCACCTTACCCCGGCGCGGGCTCCGCCGGGTCGGCACGCATGAACAGCGGCTCGCCCTTCACCAGCGCCTGCCCGGGCTTCAGACTGTGCGGGCCGTCATAGGCCGCGAGGCTGCCCAGGTGCGCCCCCTCGGGCGGCGTGCACGACCAGGACTTCCACAGTCGCGCGCACGCCTCGGGGATGGCCGGCGACATGATGATCGAGGCCACCCGCAGCGCCTCGGCGCAGTGGTACAGAATGGCCGCGAGCCGGTCCTTGAGCGCGGGCTCCGCCTCCACGCGCTTGGCCAGTTTGAACGGCTCGGTGACGTTGATGTACGCGTCGACCTTGCGCACCAGCATCACGCCCTCGTGCAGCGCGCCGGCGAGGTCGAAGGCATCGGCCTTGGCGATCGCGCCGCGAACCGCCGTCGCGTTGATCTCCGGCCAGCCGAACTCGCGCAGGTCGTCGATCTGCTTCACGCCCTTGGGATCGGGCACCTTGCCCCCGAAGTACTTCTCGATCATGTTGCCCACGCGGCTGGTCGCGTTGCCGATGCCGTTGGCCAGTTCGGCGTTGTAGGTCTCGACGAACTTGGGATGGGCGAAGTCGGCGTCGGCGGTGTGCAGGGGGCCCTGGGTGGCGAGGTACCAGCGCAGCGCATCGCGCGAGTACTTGTCGCAGTACGCCTTGATCACGTCCAGATCGATGAAGTTGCCCAGGCTCTTGCTCATCTTCCGCCCGTCACGCACGAAGTACGCGTGCGCGTACACCGTCTTGGGCAACGCCTCGCCCAGCGCCATGAGCAGGCACGGCCAGATCACCGCGTGGAACCACAGGATGTCCTTGGCCAGCAGGTGAACCCGCGGCGGCCAGAACTTGCGGCGCTCGGGCGTGTCCACCACCGTGAGGTAGTTGAAGAGCGCGTCGATCCACACGTAGATCCGGTGCGTCGGATCGTCGGGCATGAGGATGCCCCAGCGGCTGGGGTCGTCCGCGTCGCCCGTCACGCCGCGCGACATCGGGATGTCCTGCAGCCCGTCGCGCAGTCGCCCCAGCACCTCGTTGCGCCGCGCCTCGGGGAGGATGAAGTCCTCGTTCTCCGCGATGTGCTTCGCCAGGCGGTCCTGATAGGCCGAGAGGCGGAAGAAGTAGTTCTTCTCGGTGCGCTTCACCAGCGGCTTGCCGGTGACGGGCGAGTTGTACCCGGCCTCCTTCGCGGTGGTCTCGGTGAGGTACTCCTCCTGCGAGGCGTCCCACCAGCCGGTGTACTCGCCGAGGTACACGTCGCCGTGAGCCTGCAGCTTGCGGATGTACTCCAGCACCTTGCTCTTGTGCCGATCCTGCGTGGTGCGGATGAAGTCGTCGTTGGAGATGTTGAAGAGGCGGAAGGCCTCGGCGAAGGCGGCCGCGTTCTGGTCCGCCCACTGCAGCGTGGTCAGCCCCTTTTCGCGCGCGGTGGTCACCACCTTGTCGGCGTGCTCGTCGGTGCCCGTGAGCAGGAAGACCTCGCGCCCGAAGAGCCGCTGGAACCGCGCCATCACGTCCGCCGCCACCGTGGAGAAGCAGTGCCCGATGTGCGGGCGGTCGTTGACGTAGTAGATGGGCGTGGTGACGTAAAACGTGGTCATGGCGGGTGGAGTGTACGTTCGGGTCCGGGTCGGCACTCCCGCCGATCCACTTCACTCCGGCATCCGTACTGTTTTGCAGAGACCGCCCCCTGATCCGGCCGAGTACTAGGGCGTCCGCCGCTTCGGAGCCGACCATGAACCCCCGTTCCCCCGTTCTGCTCATCGCCCTGGCCGCCCTCGCCGCGCCGCTCGCGCCCGCTCTTGCCCAGAACAACGCCAACCCCCTCGACACCCGCCAGAACACCAGCACCCGGCGCGACACGCGCGACGGGCGGCTCCTGGACCGCAACCTCCGCGTCGGCAGCGACGGCAAGAACGAAACCGTCCGCGACTTCGAGGCCATGCGCCGCTTCAACGACGCGGTCATCTACGGGCAGGCCTCCGGCGGCAAGTCGTTCCGCGACAACACCGTCGAGTCGCGCGATCCCTTCGAGTTCCGCGGTTCGCTCTCCACCGACTCCCTCTACCGCTTCCGGCGCGACTCGGCCGCCAGCGGGCTGGCGAGCCGGGGCATCCGCTCGTCGGACGCGCTGAGTTATCAGCTCGCCCTCTCCTCGGGCAAGCCGGTCGCCGCGCCCATCAGCCTGCAACTGCTCCCCGAGCGCCTGGGCCGCGCGTCCACCGGCGCGTCGGTCTCGGCCATGCGGAGCATCACGCAGTACGAGTGGGAGCAGTCGCGCCGGCCGTCGGTGCTGGGCTACAGCGCCGACCGCGGCGGACGTGGGCGCGTGCTGACCGCCTCCACGCTCCGCGGCGTGGCCACGTCGTTCGCCACCGACAACGCCGGCGAAACGCTGCTGAGCGGTCTGGAGCGCTCCGCCGTGGGCGTGGTCCGCTCGCAGGACATGAACGCGCGCCTCGCGGCGCGGCCCGTCGCGAACCGGATCGAGACGCGCGTGCCCTCCGCCTATGACGAGGTGCTCAAGCGGTTCAAGCAGGAAGGCGGCTACGCCGACGACACGCCGGGCGCCGACAAACCGGCCACGCCCTCGCCCGACGCGCCGGGCACCGACCAGCCTTCCCAGCCCCCAAAGCCCCAGTGGGAGCGCGATCTGGACGATCTACGCGAACGCGTACGCGAACGCCAGCAGCGCGCTCCGGACACCGCGCCGGTCGACCCGGCCACCGACACCGCGCAGCAGGCCGCCGAGAGAGAGGCGCGGGCCCGCAAACTGGTCGAGCGCCTCCGCCGCCTCCGCGCCGCAACGGCTCTGCCCGATCTGGGCGGCGACGAGCAGGGGCTGACGGTCTACGCCTCGGTGGTGCGCGAAGGGCAGGCGCGGCTGGCCGAGGGTCGGTACCTCGATGCCGAAGCGGTCTTCAATCAACTGCTGGTGACCTACCCCGGCGACGCGATGGCCACCGCGGGCCGGGCCCATTCACAGATCGGCGCTGGCGCGTACCTCTCCGCCGCCGCCACTCTGCGCGGGCTCTTTGAATCCAGCCCCGAGATGATCCCCATCCGCTTCGCCGGCCAAGCCATGATCTCCCCCGCGCGCCAGGCCGAGGTGGCCGCCGCCCTCACCGCCGAACTGGCCCGCCCCGGCAGCGCGATCCCCGCCGACGCGAGCCTTCTGCTCGCGTATCTGGGCCACCAGGCCGACAACGCCGACTGGCTCAAGGCCGGGCTGGACGGCCTCGCCAAATACTGCGGCGAAGGCACGCCCGACGAAGCGCTGGCTCGCACGCTGGCGGTGGTGTGGTCGCCCGTCGAGCCCGCTCCGGCGCCGGCGCCGGCACCCGCGCCCGCGCCTGAACCGGGCAAGTAATTCGAGCCTCGCTCCTGATTCACAGAAGCAGCCAGCCCAGTTCAACCCGGGCAGACCCGAACATCGCCGACCGCAAAAGACAAGACACGGGCCGCAAAGCCCGTGTCTTGGTAGTCATCACTTTAACTCGACCTCAGGCCTGAAGCCTCGCGCCCGTCTCAGGCCGCTTCGATCTTCAGGTACTTCTCAACGGCCTTGATGTCGTTCGCCAGGTCCAGCGAGTAGCGCATCGTCCAGGTCGCGCCCTTCTTGGCCATGACCACGCGAGCGCTCTTCTCGCGGCTCACCCAGTCGCGGTTGCCGCGGTTGTAGATGTTGATCCGCTGCGCACGCTTGGTCTGCGCGCGGCGCAGGGCCTTGCGGTTCTCGGGGTCCAGGCGCATCAGACGCTCCACCGTCTGCTTGCGGTCGGTGGTGCGGGGCGTCGCCAGCACGATGCACTTGACAGTCTGGCCGGGCTTGAACGTGGTCATGACCGATCTCCGAGAATCTCCCGAGGCCACTGTCGGCTCACCGGGGTCGGGATGATAGACCCCACCCACGCCCGGGCCAAGTGGTGCCCAGCCCCTTCGCACCCTAACCTACGGCGAATATCCGCCCGCTCCAGCCCATGACCACACTCGAAACCTCCCCCACTCACCGCCGCCTCGTCGTCCTTGGGGCGGGCGCGATCGGCGCCCACCTGCTCGCCTCGGCCAAAGCCGCCGCGCCCCGCCTGGCCATCGACCCCGACCCGGCCGTCCGCGCCGGGCTGATCGAGCAGGGCATCGAGGCCTTGGCCCCCGCTGACGCCCGGGTCCAGCCCGGCGACGTGGTGGTGATCGCCACCAGCGCCAGCGTCGCCGCCCGCGCCGCCCGCGACCTGCCCCCCGGCACGCCCGTGGTCTGCCTCGCCAACGGCCTCATCCCCGACCTTGACCGCGAGCGCGGCGCGGACCTGGCCTATGGCGTGGTCGAGTTCGCCGCGTCGTGCCCCGCGCCGGGGCGGGCGGTGTGCACCAAGCCCGGCTGGCTGACGTTGCACGACGCGCCCGCGGCGCGCTGGCTGTCGGGCGTGCTCGACCCGGCGCGCCAGCGCACGCGCCTGACCGCGCACATCCACGACCACCGCCACGCCAAACTCGTGCTCAACAGCAGCCTCGACACCGTCGCGGCGGTCATCGGAGGCGGCATCGGCGATGTCTTCGCCTCGCGCCCGGCCTTTGACGCCTTCCGCGCCCTACTGGCCGAGGGGCTCGCCGTGGCCCGCGCCGCGGGCTGGCGCCTGCCCGCGGTTCAGGGCACGACGCCGCGGATGATGGCGCGGGTGTTTGGAACGCCGATCCTGAACCGGATCGCGGCCCGCGCCGCCTCCAAGCAGGCCCGCGACATCGCCAGCACGCTCCGCCGCGAACTGAAGCGCGGCACGCTGGGCGAGGCGGAGTATCTGGGCGGAGCGATCATCCGCGAGGGGCAGCGCCTGGGCGTGCCCACGCCCGCCCACGACCGCGCGATGCGCGTGCTGCGCGTCATCGCCGCCGAGGGCAAGGGCGGCGCACCCCACCGCGCCGGGGAGCTCATCGCGGCGCGCTAGAGCCTGCCTTCGGAATCTGATCTTGGGTGGCACGGGCGTCCCGCCTGTGACGCATTCGCGCGCCGCCGGCATGAACAACCGGCACAGACGAGAGGTCTGTGCCACACTTGTGACTCAGTCTCTCAGCGCACATCACTTCTCCAAGGGCTTGAGCAGGCTCAGGGCGTTCTGCGGCGAGTTCTGCGCCAGGCGGATGGCGAAGGCCGCCGCCTGCTGCAGCACCTGCGCCCGCACCAGCGCCGAGACCTCCTTGGCGTAGTCCGTGTCCTCGATCTTGGACTGCGCGTCGGTGAGGTTGATGTACTCGTTCTCAGCGACCTGAAGCTCGGCGTCGATCTGATTCGCCCGCGCACCCAGCATCGCCCGCGACTGGGCCATCGATTGCCCCACGCCCTTGGCCATGTTCTGGGCCTTCTCGAGATCGCCGGTGAGCAGGTTGAGCTTCCCGCCCGTGCGCAGGTCCGCCAGCGAGTAGCGCACTTCTGTTTCTTTCCCGTCGGGCCCGACCACCTTCTCCAGCGTGACGCCCAGGTTCGCCGCCTGCTCGTTGCCCAGCAGCTTCTGCCCGTTGAATGTGGTGGTCAGCGCGGCGTTGTCGATCGCGCTCAGGATGCCGTCCACTTCCATCTGCAGAGCCTCGCGCTCTTCGCGCGATTGGCCCGCGGTGTTCGCCGCCGTCACCACGTAGCCGTTCAGGCGCGCCATCAGGTCGCTCAGGCCGGCCTGCGCACCATCTCGCGCGCCCACGTACGTGGCTTCGTACTCCATCCGGTCGATCTTGGCCTTCAGCGACTTACGTTGCCCGTCGAGATTGCTCACCGCCATCGCGCCCGCCGGGTCGTCGCTGGCGCGGTTGATCCGCTTGCCCGTCGCGAGCCGCTCCAGGCTCGTGTTCAGAGCCTTGGTCGCCGCCGCGAACTGGTTCATCGCGAGCAGGCCGATCGGGTTGGTGCGGACCGAGATCATCCCGGTAGGGAATCGACCCGATCCTTGCGCCCCTCGGCGCAAGGTCGGTGAACCCATACCGCGCGATCCGTCTGTGACGTCTGTAACGCCTGCGCGGCCTCAGCCCGCCAGGTCTTCCAGCGCCCGCGCCGCCCCTTCGCCGCCGCTCAGCACGCGTGCAAAGGGCGTCATCCGCCTGATCCACGTGCGCTGGTTCTTCGCGAACCGCCGCGTCTCGATCTTGATCCGCTCCACCGCCTCGTCCAGCGGCATGCGCCGCGGGTCGTTCAGGTGCGCGATGAGCTGCTTGTACCCCAGCGCCTCGCCTGCCTGCCGATTCAGCGGGCCGCGCGCCAGCAACCCGCGCACCTCGTTGAGCAGGCCCGCCTCCATCATCGACCTCACCCGCGCGTTGATCCGCCGGTTCAGGTCCTCCACGGGCCACGACAGGATGACCAGCCGCGCATCGCTCCGCGGCGACCGCGCCTCCCACTGCGTCTGCAGGGTCGAGATGGGCGTGCCCATGAGGCGGAAGACCTCGATGGCGCGGGTGGTGCGGCGCGTGTCCGACGGGTGGATCCGCTGCGCCGCCGCCGGGTCTACGCGCTCCAGTTCGGCCCTCAGTTGGTCGGGCGAGAGCCCCGCGAGTTCCGCCCGCAGCGCGGGGTCCGCCGCCGGCCCCTCAAACAGCCCGAACATGAACGCCTGCACGTACAGCGACGTGCCCCCCACCACGATGGGCGTCGCGCCGCGCGACCGCACCTCGCCCACGCACGCGCCCGCCCGCCCCAGCCAGTCGTCCACCGTGAACGGCTCGGGCGCGTGCGGATCGGCGATGTCGATCAGATGGTGCGGTACACCCCCGCGCTCGCCGGGCGCGGGCTTGGCCGTGCCGATGTCCATGCCCCGGTACACCTGGAACGCGTCGGCGGTGATGATCTCCGCGCGTCGCCCCCGGCGCGCGATCTCGCCCGCCAGCGCCAGTGACGCCGCGCTCTTGCCGCTCGCCGTCGGGCCGTACACGACGATGACCTGCTCAGCGGGGTCCATCACGCACCGGGCGCGCCGGTCGCCGGGCCCTGGTCTTGTGCGTCGGGCCCGAGGATGAGTTGGCCCTTGCCGTGGCGCTTGCTCTGCAGCGCGAGCTGGTCGGCGTGCTGCAGCAGCTCCGCCGCGGTGCGCCCGTCCCACGGGAATGTCGCCAGCCCGCCCGACACGCTCAGCCGTCCCGGCGCGTCTTTGCCCAGTTTGGGGAACCGCGACGACGACACCTGCTGCTGGAAGCGGCGCACGATCGTGTACACCTCGCCCGGGGGCTTGCTCGCGGGGTCGCGCGGGCCGTCGGGCGAGTAGAAGATGACCGCGAACTCGTCCCCGCCCACGCGGCACACCTTGTCGTGCGTGCGGATGACCGACTTGAGCAGCGCGACCGTGTGCTTCAGGATCTCATCGCCCGCCGGGTGGCCGAACTGGTCGTTGTACTGCTTGAAGTTGTCGATGTCGAAGATGAGCAGCGTGAGCGGCTGGCGGGCCGCGAGCGCCTGGGGCAGCGCGGTCTCCATGAACCGGTCGAAGTAGCGCCGGTTCCACGCGCCGGTGAGTTCGTCGGTCAGGGCCGCGACGCGCAGTTGCTCCTGCTGGTGCGCCAGCGCCAGCCACCCGGCCAGCCACGCCGCGTGAGCCGACCGCGCGGTCTCGCCCAGCGCCGCCGAGATCAGCGTGCCGAAGACATGCCCGCGGTGCTGCACCACCGCCGCGCCCGCCGCGGGCAGAGGCTGCGAACCCGCGTGGTACACCAGGGCCGGGTCGCCCGTGCGCAGGCGCAGCAAACCCATCGCCACGGGC
>JALHNL010000057.1 GCA_022843545.1 Phycisphaerales bacterium
CCGACGACGCCGCCAAGCCCGCGGCCACCATCGACCCCGACAAGCTCCCCGCGCGCGACATCGGGCTCGACGCCATGGTCGAGTGTCTGAACGGCACGCGGATCGTGCAGCATCACACCCACCGCGCCGACGACATCATGACCGTCATCCGCACCGCCCGCGAGTTCAAGTTCCGCGTCGTGCTCCACCACGTCAGCGAGGCGTGGAAGGTCGCCGACGAACTCGCCCAGGCGCAGAAGGAAGGCATCCTCATCGGCTGCTCGGTCATCCTCGTCGATTCGCCGGGCGGCAAGCTCGAAGCCGCGGAACTCAACATGGAGACCGGCGCCGCGCTCGAGAAGGCCGGCGTGCAGTTCTCCTACCACACCGACGACTGGATCACCGACTGCCGCCTCTTCCTCCGAATGGCCGCCCTGGGCGTTCGCGCCGGCGCCAGCCGCGCCGCCGCCATCCGCGCCCTCACCCTCAGCGGCGCCGAGCAGATGGACCTCCAAGACCGCGTGGGCTCCCTGGCCCCGGGCAAAGACGCCGACTTCATCATCCTGTCGGGCGATCCCTTCAGCGTCTACACCCGCGTTGAACAGACCTGGATCGAGGGCGAAAAGGTCTTCGACCTCGCCAACCCCGAAGACCGCCTCTGGGCCGACGGCGGCCTGGGCGCAGGCAACCCCCTCAAGCCCTACATGTGCTGCGAAGCCGAGCACCACGCCGGCTCGCACGGAGGTGGCAAGTGATCTCAATCCAGCCCGACCAGTCCAAGATCAATCCCATGAACCACTTCAGACTCTTCCTGCTGCTCCTGGTCTTCTGTGCTCATGTGGCCCTGTGGCCCTGCGCCGCTTTCGCGCAAGCCCCCCTCGCCGTCTTCGGCAAGACCGTCCACACCATGGGCCCCGCCGGCACCATCACCGACGGCGTCGTCGTCATCGAAAACGGCAAGATCACGATGGTCGGCGCCGCCGCCGCGATCACGCTCCCCGCGGACATCAAGAAGATCCAGGCCGAGGTGGTCACGCCCGGGCTCATCGACGCCCACAGCACCGTGGGCCTCTCGGGCCTGCTCAACACGCCGCACGATAGCGATCATCTCGAACGCTCCTCCCCCGTGCAGCCCGAGCTGCGCGCCCTCGACGCTTACAACCCCCTCGATCCGCTCGTCGCCTACGTCCGCTCCTTCGGCATCACCACGCTCCACACCGGGCACGCCCCCGGCGAGCTCATCAGCGGGCAGACCATCATCGTCAAGACCGCCGGCAACACCGTCGAGGAGGCCCTCGTCCGCAGCCCCGCCATGGTCGCCGCCACCCTCTCGCCCATGGCCGAGAAGAGCGGCAAGCAGAGCCCCGGCAGCCGCGGCAAGATGATGTCCATGCTCCGCCAGGAACTCATCAAGGCCCAGGAGTACGCCAAGAAGGCGCAGAACCCCGACGCCGACAAGCGCCCCGCCCGCGACCTGAAGATGGAGATGCTCGCCGACGTGCTCGACAAGAAGACGCCGCTGATGGTGACCGCGCACCGCGCCCAGGACATCACCAGCGCGCTGCGCCTCCGCGATGAGTTCGGCTTCCGCCTCGTGCTCGACGGCGCGTGCGAAAGCCACCTCATCACCCAGGAACTCAAGGCCGCGGAGCCCCCGGTCCCGATCATCCTCCACCCCACCATGATCCGCATGTACGAGGAAACCCAGAACGCCTCGTTCACCACCGCCAAGGTGCTGCGCGAAGCGGGCATCCTCACCGCCATCGGCGCCGGCTACGAGGCCTACGTCCCCAAGACCCGCATCGTCCTCTTCGAGGCCGCCGTCGCCGCCGGGCGCGGGCTCGACTTCCAGTCCGCCCTCGCCAGCATCACCATCGACGCCGCCCGCATCCTGAACATCGACGCCCGCACCGGCTCCCTCGAGCCCGGCAAAGACGCCGACCTGGCCCTCTACAACGCCGACCCCTTCGAGTACACCTCGCACTGCGTGGGCACGATCATCAACGGCGTGGTGGTGTGGGAAGGCAAGCGCTGAGCCCGGAACGCCTTGGAAAGGTCGGCGCTCCGTGCCGACTCTTCACTTGGGTGCCCCGGTCATTCGAAGCGGGACTTCCCTTCCACGGTCCTTCCTTCATCGTTTGCTCGGCGTCTCCGTCTCTGGTTGATGACGCTCCTCATCCCCCAAACCCCCGCGCAATCCCCAGCGGCCTCAGCACCTGGCTCTTCTTGCTGTGGTGACCCGCCATCCGCCGCAGGATGTCGTCCAGCGTCTTCACCGCCCGCGCGATGTACGGGCCCTTGTTCAGCATCACGCACTCCGCCCGGCTGCTCATCGCCGCGTCGGTGATCTCCGCGCGCGTCGGGCGGCCCTTCTTCGCCAGCCGGTCCAGCACCTCCGTCGCCCAGATCACCGGCAGATGCGCCGCCTCGCACACCCACAGGATCTCCTCCTGCACCTCCGCCAGCCGTTCGTAGCCGCACTCCACCGCCAGGTCCCCGCGCGCGATCATCACCCCGGCGCGCTCGCTGTGCAGCAGTTGCAGCAGCATCGCGGGCAAAGCCTCAAACGCGCGCCGCGTCTCGATCTTCAGAACCAGCCCCAGGTCGCCCCGCCCCAGCTCCCCCAGCCGACGCTGCAGCTCCGCCACGTGCCCCGCCGAGCGCACAAACGAGTACGCCACGATGTCCGCGTGCCGCGCCACGAACTCCAGATCACGCTCGTCCTTGGGCGTCAGCGCGGGCAGTTCAATCCTCGTGTCCGGCAGGTTGATGCCCTTGTCAGGCCCCAGCGCCGCGCCCCCCGGCGGCGCATGCGTCACCCGCAGCCGCATCGCCCCCTCCGACACCGACTCGATCTCGCACCCGATCTTGCCGTCATCCAGCCACACCGGCTGCCCCGCCCGGCACGACACGAACGCCTCCGGCAGCGTGAACGGCACCCGCGCCGGCGCGATCACCATGCCCGCCTTGTCGCGCGCCTCGGCCCGGCCCGGCCGCTGATCCGCCGTCAAGATGAGCGCCTCGCCCTCGCGAAGCATGATCCGCTGCGGCACAGCAGGCACCTCCGCCAGACGAAACCCCTCGCCCGCCCGCGGGCGCAGCACAGTCGCGGGCGTCACATACGCCGTCGAGTCGCACGTCGCCCACGCGCCGCCCTCTGCCATCTCCTGGATCACCACCCGCGTGCGCCGGTCGCGCGCGTCGCGGAACCGCAGCACCTCGCCGGACGACATCGCCGCCGCCGCCGCGGGGCTCAGATTCAATACCGCGTCGCCCTCGCGCAGCGGCTCGGGCGCCGGCGCGCCGCACGCCGTAAGCCACAGCCGCGCCGGGCTCACGACCCGCCCGTGCTCGTCGCGCACAGGCCTCCACCGCAGCACTCGCGGTCCGTGCGCCATCGCGCCCGTGCGGATCTTGGGCCCGGCCAGGTCCATCATCACCCGGCACGCCCGCCCCGTCTCTTGCTGCGCCGCGCGCAGGTGGCCGATCATCGCCGTCCACGCCGCCTCGTCGTCGTGCGCACAGTTGATGCGCATCACGTCCATCCCCGCGTCGAGCAGTTCGCGCGCCAGTTCCGGCCTCAGGGCCGCGTCGCCGGGCATCGTCACCATGATCCGCACATCACGATGAGCGGGCGCCGAACCAAAGAGCGCATCGGTGTGCGAGAGCAGCGCGTCGCTCCCGGAGTCAAAGTCCACCGGCGGCGGCGCATCATCCGCCCTGCTCTTGCCCAGCACGCCCAGCACGCTCGCCACGTTGTGCATCGCGTGGCGCTCCGCCCGCCCAAGCGTCGAAAGCCCCGCCGACTTCAGCGGGCGATACAGATCGCGCAGATCAAAGCGCCGCAAAGACAGATAGTGCAGCAGATTCGCCGCGCTGGCGCGCTGCCCGGGCAACAGCCCCGCGGGCATCATCTGATCCTCAAGCCGGCGCATCGCGTCGATCACCCGCCGCAGATGATCAGCGATCATCACCAGGTCCGCGGCGGCGGGCGTTGCGTTTTCGTCGGGCTGGACCTGAGGGTCGCCCATGACTGATTCTTGGGCGCCCCCCACCCCGGCACACGCCCCGCCATCAGATTTCACACCGGCGACATCCGCTCACCCCACGCTCATCACCACCTTGATCCCCTCGCCCGACCGCATGCACCGGAACCCCTGCGCAAACTCGCCCAGCGCCACGTCGTGCGTGATGATCTCGTCCAGTTCCAGCCGCCCGCCCAAAAGCAGCGACTCCATCTGGTACCACGTCTCAAACATCTTGCGACCGTTGATCCCCAGCACCGTCGCCGCCTTGAACACGATGTGGTTCGTCAGATCAAACGTAAACGGCATGCTCGGAATGCCCAGCAGCGCAGCCGTCCCGCCCATCCGCAGCGCGTTGAACCCGTCGTTGATCGCCGCCGGGTGACCGCTCATCTCCAGCAGCACGTCCGGCCCGTCGCCCCGCGTCGCCTTGCGGATGTCCTTGATCCACTCCGGCGTGCCGTAGTGCGCCGGGTGAGCGCCGCCGGTGGGCTCGCGCGGCGGGGGCGGCACATACGTGTTGTACGCCTCGGTCGCGCCCAGCTTCTTGGCCAGCGCCAGCCGCCGCGCGTCCACGTCGGTCACGAAGATCCGCGCCGCGCCCGCGGCCCGGGCCACCGTCACCGCCATCAGCCCGATGATCCCCACGCCCGTGATCAAAACCGTCTTCGCGCTCACGTTCGCCGCCATCACCGTGTGCACCGCGTTGCCGAGCGGGTCCAGAATCGCCGCGACCTTGTCGGGGATGCTCGGGTGCACGGGCCACACGTTCTCTTCCGGCACGCACACGTACTCCGCGAAGCACCCGTCGCGATCAACACCCAGGATCTGCATCCCCTCCGCGATGTGCGCGTTGCCCGTCCGCGCGTTGTAGCCCGTGCCCGGCGCGATGTGCCCCTCCGCGCTCACGCGCAGGCCCGGCTGATACCGCGTCACCGCCGACCCCACACGCACGATCTCGCCCACAAACTCGTGCCCCGTGATGATGCCCACGGGGATCCGCGACGCCGCCCACGCGTCCCACTCCCAGATGTGCCGGTCGGTCCCGCAGATCCCGACCTTC
The DNA here is from genome assembly GCA_022843545.1 of Phycisphaerales bacterium. Classification (GTDB taxonomy): domain Bacteria; phylum Planctomycetota; class Phycisphaerae; order Phycisphaerales; family UBA1924; genus JALHNL01. Next base: position 5,068 of record JALHNL010000057.1, read on the forward strand.
TTCACCTTGATCAGCACATCGCGCGGCCCCGGCTCGGGGATCGGCCGCGAGGCGAGCTGCAACTCGGGCCCCGCATGATGCTTGATCAGGCACTTCATCGTGCCGGTCGGCTGCGTGCCCTGAATGGACGGACGAACGCCGGGGGCGGTGGTCATGGGGAAATGGTAGAAGGGGGGCAAGGCGTTGACGGGAAGGGGGCGACCGGCCATCGCGATTCCACCTGTGCCATTGAAGTCCCGTGTCCCCACGGGACTTCAATGCTCGTTGGCGCCCTCATTCCCCCCCACATCGCCCGCCCACGCGCGCCATCTTCGGGGTCATACCCCCACTTCCACTTGCCTTCTCACGCCGAGCACGAACACTGCTCGCATGGACGCGCCAACTCCGCACGACGCCAACCCGCAGCCAGAGCCGCCAGCACGCGACCCCGCCCTCGCCGCCATCGACGGCTTCAACTCCCGCCTCGCCGCGCTCAAGCTCGAGGCCGCCAAACTCCTGCTCGAAACCGCCAAGGCCGCCGAAGACCCCATCGAGCGCCGCCGCGCCGCCACCGCCGTGCTCGGCACCGACTTCGCTAAGTACCCGCCCGCGCACGCCCTGCCGCCCCGCGACGAAGACGATGACAACAACGACGACGGCAGCGACGACACGCCCCCGCACCCGCCCGCCGACTCACCCGAGATTTGGAAAACCTGCTACGACCACGGCTACCAGGCCGGCCAAAAGGGCCTCTACCCCACGTCCAAGTCCGCGATGTTCCAGCTCCTCAAGGGCCCCCTTCCCCGCTGCGCCCCCGGCCGAGACACCCCGCTCCCGCCGCAAATGGCGGCCGGCGGAAACGCACGTCGACAACACGGTGGCAAGGGCGTCCCGCCAGTGCTCAAACGCACCGACCGATCCATCCGACCGATACGCCCGGGCCAAAGTGATCCGCCGGCACGCCAAAGACCCGCTGAAGCCCGGTCGCCAGCCGCTTCGTGTACCGGCCCCGCCGGCTAGCCGATACTCTCCCCCATGCCTCCATCCCCCGCCGACTCGCCCAAGCGCGCCCTCATCACCGGCATCACCGGGCAGGACGGCTCGTACCTGGCCGAGTTCCTCCTGGGCAAGGGCTACGAGGTCCACGGGCTCATCCGCCGGTCGTCCTCCTTCAACACCGGGCGGATCGACCACCTCTACACCGACCCGCACCTGCTCGCGGCCCAGAAAAGGTCGGGCGGCAAGATGCTCCTGCACTACGGCGACCTGTGCGACAGCAACGGGCTCATCAAGATCATGGAGATCGTGGACCCTCACGAGGTCTACAACCTCGCCGCCCAGTCGCACGTGCGCGTGTCGTTCGACATGCCGGTCTACACCGCCGACGCGGTCGCCGTCGGCACGCTGCGACTGCTCGAAGCCGTCAGAGAGCACCAGCACAAACTCGGCTCGCGCGCCGGCGGTCGGCGGATCCGCTTCTACCAGGCGTCCAGCAGCGAGCAGTACGGCAAGGTGGTGGAGACGCCGCAGAAGGAGACCACGCCCTTCTACCCGCGCTCGCCCTACGCCGTCGCGAAAGTGATGGCGCACTGGGCGACGGTGAACTACCGCGAGAGTTACGGGCTGCACGCCAGTTGCGGGATTCTCTTCAACCACGAAAGCCCGCGCCGCGGCGAAACGTTCGTGACGCGCAAGATCACGCGCGCGGTGGGGCGGATCAAGATGGGCCTGCAGGAGAAGGTGTACCTCGGGAACCTCGACAGCCAGCGCGACTGGGGCTTCGCGGGCGACTACGTGAAGATGATGTGGGCGATGATGCAGGAAGAGGAGCCCGACGACTACGTGATCGCGACCGGGCGGACGATCTCGGTGCGGGCCTTCGCGGAGATGGCCTTCGCGCACGCGGGGCTGGATTTCTCGAAGCACGTGGAGTTTGACGCGCGCTACCTGCGGCCCGCGGAGGTGGACCTGCTGCTGGGCGACTCGAGCAAGGCGCAACGCAAACTGGGCTGGAAGGCGACCACCACGGTGGAGCAGCTCGCCGCGATGATGGTGGACCACGACGTGGAACTGGCGCGGCGCGAAAAAACCCTCCGCGACGCCGGGCACGCGATGCCCGAACGCGTGGGGCACGATCAGTAGGACGCGGGAAGGCCCTTACTCCGCCGCCGGGGCGGTGGCCTTGTCGCGGGCCTGGCGCTCGGCCCGCTTGCGGAGGCCCTCGTCGAGGATCTTCTTGCGGAGGCGGATCTGGGTGGGCGTGATCTCGACGAGTTCGTCGTCCTCGATGTACTCGAGCGCGCCTTCGAGCGACAGCTTGCGCGCGCCCTTCAGCACCACCGTCGCTTCCTTGCTGGCCACGCGGAAGTTGGTGAGCTGCTTCATGCGCGTGATGTGCACGGGCAGGTCGTTGTCGCGGTTGTGCTCGCCGACGATCTGCCCGGCGTACACCTTGTCGCCCGGGACGACAAACAGAATCCCGCGCTCGGCGACCTGCTCGCAGGCGTACGTGGTGACTTCGCCGCCCTCGGTCGCGGTGAGCACGCCCTGGAGGCGGTGGGCGGTTTCGCCGTGCGCCGGCGCGTGCTTGAGGTACGAGTGGTGCATGATGCCCTCACCCTGCGTGGCGGTGAGGATGCGCGAGCGCAGACCGATGAGCCCGCGCGAGGGGATGGTGAACGACAGGTGGCTCATGGTGTCGGTGCGCTGGTCCATGTTGACCAGTTCGCCGCGGCGCTGCGCGACGAGTTCCATGACCGAGCCGACGTTGGCGGTGGGCACGTCGATGACGAGCGTTTCGACCGGCTCGCAGACGACGCCGTCGATGAGCTTGGTGATCACCTCGGGCTTGCCGACGGAGAGCTCGAAGCCCTCGCGGCGCATGGTTTCCAGGAGGATGCCCAGGTGGAGCAGGCCGCGGCCGGAGACGGCCATTTCCTCGGCCGAGCGCCCCTGGCCGATGCGCATGGCGACGTTGGTCTGCATCTCGCGCTCGAGGCGGTCGCGAATCTGCCGGCTGGTGACGAACTGCCCCTCGCGCCCGCCGAAGGGCGAGTCGTTGACGCGGAAGACCATGGTGACGGTGGGCTCGTCGACGGTGACGGGCGGGAGGGCGACGGGATTGTTGGGATCGGCGATGGTGTCGCCGATGTCGACGGATTCGAGGCCGACGACGGCGCAGAGGTCGCCGGCGTGAACCTCATCGGTCTCGATGCGGCCCAGCCCCTGGAAGCGGTAGAGCTTGCCGACGCGGGAGTTGACCTTCTTGCCGTCGCGCTTGATGGAGACGACCTGCTGCCCGGGCTTGATGGACCCGGAGAAGACGCGGCCGATGCCGATGCGGCCGACGTAATCGGAGTAGTCGAGCGTGGTGACGAGGACCTGGAGGGGCTTGTTGGGATCGTCGCCGGGCGGGGGAACGTGCTTGACGATGGCCTCGAAGATGGGGCGGAGGTCGCCGCCGGGGGGGCACTTGATGCCGCCGCCGGAGGGCTGCTCGAGCGTGGCGAAGCCCTCGCGGCCCGAGGCGTAGACGCAGGGGAAGTCGAGGGCGATGTCGTCGCGGCCCAGTTCGATGAAGAGGTTGAAGACCTCCTCATGAACAGCCTGCGGGCGGCCGTCGGGACGGTCGATCTTGTTGACGATGACGATGGGCTGGAGGCCGAACTCCAGGGCCTTGGTGAGCACGAAGCGGGTCTGGGGCATGGGCCCGTCGAAGGCGTCGACGAGGAGGAGGACGCCGTCGGCCATGCGGAGGACGCGCTCGACCTCGCCGCCGAAGTCGGAGTGGCCCGGGGTGTCGATGATGTTGATGAGGATGGGCTCGGTCTGTCCCTCGGGGGTGTACCAGACGGCGCAATTCTTGGAGAAGATGGTGATGCCGCGCTCGCGCTCGAGCGGGTTGGAGTCCATGATGAGCCCGTGCTGGCCGCCCTGGAGCTTCTCGAGTTCGCCTGAGCGGAACTGCCCGGACTGGAACAGGAGTTTGTCGACCAGCGACGTCTTGCCATGGTCGACGTGGGCGATGATGGCGACGTTGCGGATATGAGATGGCTTGGTAGCTTCGGGCACGGGCGTGTCCTGTCAGGGTTCGGTTCGGGCGTCGGCGGAGGGTGATTATTGGAAGGGTGCGGGCGGATGTCGCCCGGGTTGGATTGAGAATCGCCGGGCGGGGGATGCCCGGGCGGGTCAGGGGCGTGAAGAGAGTGAGAAGACCGGCCTTCTGGATTCCACGAGCCGGCCCTTGGGAGTGGAGGGAGAAGCGTCAGGCGGGACGCCTGAGCCACCTGGAGTAGAGAAGAGAAGAGTCGGCACGGAGTGCCGACCTACCCGGGGACTAGAGCCACTGCGCCGCAAGCGTGAGATCGCGGGCGGTGAGGTTGTGGGCGGCGTCGAGGACCTGGTGGTCGACGGTGGCGCCGGCGCGGCGGAGGAGGTCGGCGAGGCGCTCGGAGTTGGCGGAGGGGACGATCGGGTCGTCGCGCCCGGAGAGCATGAGCACGTTGACGGCGGAGAGGTCGGGGAGCGGGTCGGGGGTGAAGGGGACCATGGCGCGGATGAGGATGGCCCGGCCGATGGGCGCAACGCCGGCGAGAAGCATGGCGGCGGCGATGTTGGCGCCGTTGCTGAAGCCGACCATGGTGGCGAGGGCGGGGTCAATGCGATAAGCGTCGATGGCGGCGGCGATCCAGCGCGAGAGGGCGCGGGTGCGGATGCGCAGATCGTCCTGATCGAAGACGCCCTCGCGGAGGCGCTTGAAGAAGCGGAGTTGGCCGTTCTCATTGACGTCGCCGCGGGGCGAGAGGAGGGCCGCGCCGGGGGCGACGCGCTTGCCGAGGGGGAGGAGGTCGTCTTCGGAACCGCCGGTGCCGTGGAGAAGGACAAGCGTGCGCGGAGCGCCGGGAGCGGAGGCGGGGATGAAGCGGTGCGTGTAGGCGGCGAGGTCGGACGGAGGCGCGGTATCGGCGGCCGGCGCGGAGCGCAGCGTGATCGGGGGCAGGTGCTGCTCGATCTTGGCGCGGTGGCGCTCGAGGCCCGGGGGGAGCTTGAGGGCGTGGCCCAGGGAATCGAGCGGTTCGTCGGCGGTGAAGCCCGGGTTGTCGGTGGCGATCTCGAAGAGGACGCCGCCGCGCTCGCGGAAGTAGATCGAGCGGAAGTAGGTGCGATCGCGGACATCGGTGGCGGCGAAGCGAGCGCGGCGGAGCGCTTCGAGCCATTCGCGCTGGTCGGCTTCGTCGCGGGCGCGGATGGCGACGTGGTGGACGACGCCCGCGCCCAGGACGCTCTCGGGAGCGGCGGGGTCTTCGAGGACATCGATGACGACGCCGGGGGCAGCTGCGTCGGTGGTGAATCGGGTGCGTGCGCCGGCGGAGTCGGCGCGGCGGTAGCCCAGGACGGAGGTGAGGAGGTCGGCGGTGTGGGCGAGTTCATTCACCGTGAGCGTGACGGAGTGGAAGCCGCGGATGGCGATCGCGGCGGGGACGTCGGCGCCATGCCAGGCGCGCGAGTTTGCGGCGTCGGGGGACTCGATGAGTTCAAGCGGCATGCCGTCGTGGTCTTCGAAGCGGAGGATCGGCGCGCCGAAGCGGGACTCGGCGGGCGAGCCGGCGGCGGGCGCGCTGAGCACACGGACGCCGTGGTGGCGGAGTCGGTCGGCCCAGGCGGCGAGGGAGCCGGCGGGCACGCGGAAGGCGGTGGCGGTGACGGAGCCCGCGCCCTGGCGGCCGCGCTTGGCGCCGGGCCAGGGGAAGAAGGTGAGGATGGTGCCGGGTGAGCCGCACTCATCGGCGAAGTAGAAGTGGTAGGAGGCGGGGTCGTCGAAGTTGACGGTGCGCTTGACGAAGCGGAGGCCGAGGACCTGGGTGTAAAAGTCGAGGTTGCGCTGGGGGTCTGAGGCGATGGCGGTCACGTGGTGGATGCCCGTGGTCTTCATAGGTGGTCTCGATTGTGAAGGGGTACGGGGGTTGGATGCGCCGAGGCGGGGGAGGGAAACGGGCCGGGGGGGCAAACGGGGCCGACGCGGCAAATGGGAAGAACCTGGATGGGACGCGGCGTGTGAGGCTGGCCGTGGGTGCGGCTGCGCCGCTTGGCGGCGGGGAGCCAGGGGGTGCCGATGTCGGAGCGGGGCTGGTGGACTGCAGGCCGTGCTCGCCAGATTGCGGGTGTGCGATTGGGTTGGAGGGTGTTGGCGTTCGGACACAGGCGGGACGCCTGTGCCACCGTCACGAGGATTGGCCTACGCGGGGTGCGAGCGGAGAAGGCCGCCAACCTTCGGGGCCTGTCCGACCGATCTACCCTCGACGCTGTCACTTGGCCCGAATCGAAAGACCCTAACCGTGCCCAAACAACCTACCTTTCTGATCATCAGCCAGGTTTACGTTCCTGACCCGACGAGCGTTGGGCAGCACATCGCCGACGCGGCGGCGGAGATGGTGAAGCGCGGGTACACGGTGCGTGTGCTGACGAGCGCGAACGGGTATGACGACCCGACGAAGCGGTACCCGATCCACGAGGTTCGGGATGGGGTGCAGATCCGGCGGCTGCCGTTTTCGTCGTTCGGGAAGAAGTCGATCCCGGTGCGTGTGGCGGGGCAGTTGTTGTTCTTGATCCAGGCGATCTGGCATGGGATCTTCACGCCGGGGCTGGCGGGGATGATGATCAGCACATCGCCGCCGATGGCGTCGATGGCGGCGCTGGCGATCGGGTTTTTCCGGCGGGTGCCGGTGAAGTTCTGGGCGATGGACCTGAACCCTGACCAGGTGATCGCGCTGAAGAAGATGAAGGAGGGGAGCCTGGCGGCGCGGGTGATGGATGCGCTGAACCGGAAGATCCTGCAGCGGTCGAGCGACGTGGTGGCGCTGGACCGGTTCATGGCGGAGCGGCTGCTGAAGAAGCGGGACGTGTCGTCGAAGATGTCGGTCATGCCGCCGTGGCCTCACGAGGACGAACTGGAGTCGATCGAGCATTCGGACAACAAGTTCCGGCAGGCTCACAACCTGGATGGGAAGTTCGTGATCATGTACTCGGGGAACCACGGGTATAGCACGCCGGTGACGACGGTGCTGCAGGCGGCGCTGAAGCTGCAGCACCGCGAGGACATCGTGTTCATGTTCATCGGCGGGGGCGTTGGGAAGAAGGAAGTGGAAGCGACGATCGCGGAGCACAAGCCGACGAACATCCGGTCGCTGCCTTACCAGCCTTTGAGCGAGATCAAGTGGTCGCTGAGTTCGGCGGACGTGCACGTGGTGACGATCGGGGACGCGGTGGTGGGGATCGTGCATCCGTGCAAGGTGTACGGGGCGATGGCGGTTTCGCGGCCCATCCTGCTGGTGGGGCCCAACCCGTGCCACGTGTCGGACCTGATCCAGAAGCACGACATCGGGTGGCACATCCAGCACGGGGACGTGGAGGCGGCGGTGAAGGCGATCGAGGCGATCGCGGCGACGCCGCGGGAGCGCTTGAAGCAGATGGGGGCGCGGGCGCAGGAGGTGATCCGCACGGAGTTGAGCAAGGAGGCGCTGTGCGGGCGGTTCTGTGATGTGATGGAGCGGGGGCTTGTCAACGGCTGAGGGGGTTCACCACAGAGGCACTTGGGGGCACTGAGGGGCACTGAGGAAGATGGGGTTGGTGAAGAGGCAGAGGGGATGAGGAAGAAGCGGAGTGGGGCTGGTTGGCGTGCGCTAGGGCTTGGGTGAGGCCGGGTGGTTCGACGAGGACATGATGGGAGCACACATGAGCAACGGCCCTTCGACATCCAAGCCCGGCGTGGCGTTTGAGCTGGAGGCGACCCTGCCCGGCTCGCGCAAGAGCGGGTACGAGTTTCTGGTGCTGCAGAAGCCGGGGCGGTCGCTGAAGAAGTACGTGTTCATTCAGGACGAGACGAAGTACCTGCCCAAGGTGCTGGACCGGTACCTGTCGGAGTTCGCTTCGAGCACGGCGGGGGTGAACATCCAGGGCAACAACCAGGGGAAGCGCTCGCTGGCGGAGACGGCGAAGGAGTTGTACAAGGTCTACGGGCCGATGTACTTTCAGTACAAGCTGCGGCAGATGGTGGGGAACAAGATCAAGGCGAAGGTCTTCGGCGGGCAGAACACGGTGGAGGCGGTGGCGCGGAAGCACGGGGTGCCGGTGCATCGCACGGCGGACGTGAACAGCGAGGAGTTCCGCAAACTGCTGCGCGATCTGGGGGTGGAGTTCATCGTGTCGATCAGCGGGACGCAGCTTTACCGCAAAGAGCTGCGGATGCAGACGCCGTTCGGCATCGTGAACTGCCACGGCGCGCTTCTGCCGAAGTATCGGGGGCTGATGCCGTCGTTCTGGACGCTGGCGAACAACGAGACGCACGGCGGGGTGAGCGTTCACTACGTTGACCGGAAGCTGGACAACGGGCCGATCGTGGTGCAGAAGAAGTACGCGATCGAGAAGACGGACACGCTGGAAGACGTGATGGCGCGGGGGAAGGGGATCGCGGCGGAGGCGATCGTGGAGTGCGTGAAGCTGGTGGAGGCGGGGGACCCGCCGCTGATGCCGAATCTGGAGGAGGAGAGCACGCACTTTGCGATGCCGACGGCGGAGGATGTGAAGCGGTTTAAGGGGCATGGGAGGAGGTTTGTGTAAGGTGGCGCGAGTGGCGAATCGCGAATGGCGAATCGGGATGAGAGGAGGGGAGCCTGCATGGCCATCAGCAGCTACCGAGACTTGGACGCTTGGAAGTTGGGCGTAGACATCGCGGCCACGGTCTACGAGCTCACGCGATCCTGGCCTGGCGAGGAGCGATTTGGGCTCACGTCGCAGGTGCGGCGGTCCGCGGTGTCGATCGCCTCGAATGTGGCTGAAGGGCATGGGCGGGAGTCGACGGCGGACTTCGTCCGATGCCTGCGGATCGCGCAAGGGAGCCTGAAGGAGGTCGAGACGCAACTGTGCATCGCGGTGCGCGTCGGCCTTTCGGACTCATCGGGCATCGCGGGGGCGGCCGACCTTTGCGATCGCGCCGGGCGTGTATTGAGGGCGCTTATCCGAAGTTTGCAGACCAAGGAGCGTGCCCGTGAACAGTGACCCAGCGCAGGCCATTCCGGGCGACTCGCGATTCGCGACTCGCGACTCGCGCTCCGCCACTCACGCGCTGTCCTTTGACATCGAGGACTGGTTTCACATTGTCGAGATCAAGGCGGTGGAGAATCCGGCGGAGTGGCCGGGGCTTTCGGCGAAGTCGTCGCTGGTGGAGCGGTACACGGATCTGATCCTGAAGATCTGCGACGACGCGAAGACGAAGGCGACGTTCTTTGTGCTGGGGTGGATCGCGGAGAAGCACCCGGGGCTGGTGAAGCGGATCGCGGACGCGGGGCATGAGCTGGGGACGCATTCGTTCTGGCACCGGAAGGTGTACGAACTGACGCCCGAGGTGTTCTCGAAGGACATCGGCGAGTCGCTGGCGGCGATCCGCGCGGGGGCGGCGGGCTCGGCGGGGCGGGCGGGGGACGTGGAGATCCTGGGGTTCCGCGCGCCTTCGTTCTCGATCACGCCGGGGACGGAGTGGGCGTTTGACGTTCTGGCGGATCATGGGCTGACGTACGACGCGTCGCTGTTTCCGGCGGCGCGGGGGCACGGCGGATACACGGCGGGGGACGTGACGCCCGGGCCGCACTGGCTGACGACGCCCAAGGGGCGGCGGATGATGCAACTGCCGATGTCGATCGCGCCCGTGGGCGTGTGGCCTTTGCGCAAGCGGATGTGCTACAGCGGCGGGGGGTATCTGCGGCTTTTGCCGTCGTGGATGATCGAGCAGGGGGTGAGGGCGGAGCTGCGCGAGGGGCGGGCGACGGTGGTGTATCTGCACCCGCGCGACTTTGCGCCCGACTGCCCGCGGGTGGCGATGCCGATCGCGCGGCGGTTCAAGTGCTACGTGGGGTGCGCGAGCACGGAGGGGAAGCTGCGGCGGCTGCTGAAGGACCACCGGTGGGACACGTGCTTGAACGTGCTGCGGGGCACGCTGAAGGGCGGCTGAGCGCGGCCTTGGTTGTGAGGGCGCGGGCGCTTGAGCACTGGCTGGGCGCCTGTGCCGGCGCGGTGCTTGACGGCGGGGGCTGGGGGCCGGCTTCAGGCGCGATCGCGGCGGCGGATCATCAGCAGCCCGCCCACACCGGCGAGGACGACCGCGCCGGCGGGCGAGGGGATGGCGACGGCGCCGACGGAGAAGGCTCCGCCGTCGCCCAGTCGCTGCACGTGGGCGGCGATGCGGAAGAGCGAGGCCTGGTCCTTCCAGGCGTTGAAGAAGTCGGTGAAGGTGCCGGTGAGCAGGTTGAAGCGGATGGTGAGGGTGTCGCCGGGGCCGACGCCGTTGTTGGCGTTGCCGCTACGGCCCGCGCTGTAGAGATTGGGACCGAAGGTGAGGGTGTTACCGCCGGGGACGCTGCCGGGGTTTGCGCCGGTGGAGAAGTTCACGGTGCCGGTGGAGCCCTGGATCGCGCCGCCGCCGAGGCGTGCCTGGCTGAAGGGGGTGCTTTCGAAGTAGATGTCGTCGATGCTGGCGATGGAGTTGGGTGCGGTGGAGGCGTTGGCGAAAGTGAAGTCGATGGTGCCGGCGGTGTTCTGCGAGATGGCGACGGTGATGTTGAAGCCGCTGGCGGGGGCGTTGCTGGCGTTTTCGAAGATGGTGAAGGGGATCTGCGCGTGGGCCGCGGAGGCGGAGAGCAGAGTGGCGGCGAGGGCGAGCAATCGAGTCTGGGTGGACATGAACATCTCCTGAAGTCCCGTAACGGGAGTCCCGCTGCGCTGTGGGCGAGCGTCTCGGGAGATGACAGTGCCATGCGATTCGCGGTGTGGGGCCGCGCGGTTCCGTGTACGCGGTTGCAGGGTGAGGACTGCGCGGGCTGCGCGGTTATCGCCAGCAGGAGAGGGGTTGAAGGGGGATTGGGGTCCCGGTCGCGTGCGGCTGATAACGGTGCGGTCGGGAAGAGGAGACCCGGCCGGCTGAGGGGGCCGAAGAAGAGGACCGGCGTGGTCGCGAAGTCGCGGCTTGGAAAGCCGGGGAGCCGAAGAAAGGAGTCGGTGCGGAGCGCCGACCACCGCGTGCATCCGGGGTGGGGGTCGCCCGTACCATTTCCGCCATGGCCCGAATCGTGCAACAGCCCTCCGCGTTTGTGTACACCGCCGTGAAGGCGGGCGGTGGGCGATCGGTCGGGATGCGACAGGCGACGAACCGGGCGGGGCTGGCGGAGTCGTTGAAGAAGGACAAGATGTTGCTGATGCGGGCGTACCCGATGCCCGCGTGGATGGCGGTTCGCAAGTCGCTGAAGACGAAGGACCATCTGATCATCAACGAGCAACTGGCGCAGTTGCTGTCGCGCGGCGTGCCCTTGGTGGAGGCGCTGGAGGTGGCGGCGCAGACGGTTCCGGAGCATGCGCGGGCGACGGTGTCCAAGCTGCGGGATCTGGTGTCGTCGGGGTCGAGCTTTTCGGAGGCTTGCCGGAAGGTGGAGGCGTTCGACCACGTGACGATCGCGGTGTATCGGGCGTCGGAGCGGACGGGCGATCTGGCGGGGGCGGCGAAGCAACTGGCGACGACGCAGCGGCGGACGCTGCAGGTGGCGGGCAAGGCCGTGACGCTGATGATCTACCCGGTGATCGTGCTGTCGATCGCGCTGATGGTGGCGTTCGGGATGATGGTGGGGATCGTGCCGCGGATGGGCGAGACGCTGCGGGAGATGGGGAATGTGCCTTGGTTCAGCAACCTGGTGATCAGCATGGGTGAGTGGATGTCGGCGAACGTGACGCTGATCTTGCTGGTGCTGGCGGGGGCGGTGGCGACGGTGGTGTTCCTGCGGGCTCCGGCGGGGCGGCTGGTGGGGCGGATTTCGCGGTCGGTGCCGCTGCTGAAAGATGTGATTTTGGCGCAGGAATCGGTGCGGTTTTTCAGCGTGCTGGCGGCGATGAGCCGGTCGGGCGTGCCGCTGGCGGACGGGCTGGGGGTGGCGAACCAGGCGATCACGCACCCGATGCTCAAGACGCAGATGGAGCGGTTGCGGACGCGGCTGATCGAGGGCGGGCAACTGCGGAACCTGATCGAGCAGGTGGAGGCGTTGCCGCTGTCGACGCGGAAGCTCTTGGTGGCGGCGGAGCGGGCGGGGGACCTGGAATCGGCGTTCAACACGCTGGCGACGGACATGGCCGACGAGGTGGATCGGCGGAGCCAGCGGTTTTTGGCGGTGCTTCAGCCGCTGCTGATCGTGCTGATGTTCGTGATTATCGGGACGCTTTTGCTGGCGCTGTTGATCCCGATGCTGAACCTGAGCGCGAACATAGGGTGAGGGCGCGGGCGGTGCGGGGGCTGCGCGGGCGGGGGCGAGCGGCGCGGCGGGTGTGTGGCGTGTTCGTACGTACAGTTGGGCGGCGGCCTTTTCGCTCGTGCGGGAGGGCGGCAACCGGGAACGATCAGAGGTGTATATCCGACGTCGAGCACGTCACAAGCAGGAGTTGACCATGGACCGTCGCCGTCTTCGTCGCCGGGGTGGGTTTACGTTGCTGGAAATGATGCTGGTGGTGGTGATCATCGGGCTTTTGGCCACGGTGGTGGTGGTGAACTTCGGGGGTCAGTCGCGGAAGGCGCAGCGGAGTCTGTGCGTCACGACGCTGTCGCAGATCAAGTCGGCGCTGACGCAGTACCAGATCGAGAACGGGACCTATCCGCCGGACTTGACGGCGATCGCGGGGCCGGGCAAGGCGCTGGAGAAGCTGCCGAAGGACCCGTGGAAGAACGACTTCATCTACGTGTTCCCCGGGGCGTCGGCGGCGACGAACCCTGACCAGGCGTATGACCTCTTGAGCCCGGGCCCTGACAAGCGGACTGGGAACGAGGACGACATCAACGTGTGGACGATGGACAAGCCGTGATGGCTTGCGCTGGGGGAGGGTGTGATCGCGGAATGCCGGAGGCCGACGTGGACCGTGTGGCGAAGCCAGCCCGCCGAGTGAAGAGCCGCCGGGGCATGACGCTCCTGGAGGTGGTGCTGGCGACGGCGCTCTTGGCGACGGTGGGCGCGGTGGTGTCGAGCGTGCTGTCTCAGGTGGCGCGGGGCGAGCAGCAGCGGCGGCAGCGGCTGCACGCGTACGAGGTGGCGAACCGGCTGATCCTGCAATATCTCGATGATCCGAAGATGATGCCCAACCCTCGGGTGCCTTACGAGGACGGGGTGTACCGATTCCGGTGGACGGTGGATGAGGTTCCGGTGGAGATCCGGGAGCCGGAGCGGTCGAGCGTGGCGCTGCCGACGCGCAAGGAGGGGCAGAACATCCTGCGGTCGACGATCGTGCTGGATGTGCGGGTGTATGAGTGCTTTGACGACGGGGTGGGCGGGACGGTTTTCGGTCAGCAACTGGCGCGGATCACGCGGCCGTACAGCGACATGCCGCTGGCATCGGCGAACCCGGACGCGCTGGCGCGCGGGCTGCAGGGGGAGCGGCTTCAGGAATTGGTGAAGTTGCTTTCGGGCGACGGTGCGCGGCAGCCGCGCATGGGGCGCGATCCGATCGCGCCTCAGAGGCGGGGCGGGTCGGGTCGCGACCGGGGCGACAGGGGGTCGCGATGACCCGAGGGCGCACACGGAACATGGCGGGAGCGCGGCGGGCGGGCTTCACGGTGGTGGAGCTGCTGCTGGCGGCGGCGCTGGGGGCGATGGTGGTGATGGCGTCGATGACGCTGTTTGCGGCGATCTCGCGGACGGAGCGTCGCACGGCGGTTCGGGACTTTGGTCAGCAGGAACTGGCGCGGCTGAACGCGGCGATCCGGAAGGCGACGTCGCAGATCGTGGTGCTGGGCTTTGCGCCGCGGCCCGCGCCGCCCGCGCCGCCGGCGGTGGCGTTGCCGGAGGGCGTGGAGCCCGCGGAGTCGGAAGAGCCTGAAGAGCCCGAGACGTACCCGCGGCTGATCCTGGACACGGACACGATGACCGGGATGCAGCGGATGGAACTGGTGGTGGCGGAGCCGCCGGTGCTGGGCGGGGCGGACGGGGTGGCGCTGGAGGCGGACGCGGGGAAGCGGTTCTCGATGACGCGCGGCGCGTTTGTGGTGAGGCCCAGCATCGGGACGCTGCCGGACGACGTGATGCGGGAAGTGCTGCCGGGGACGCCGCTGTTTGACGTGTGGTGGGTGCCTGTAGACCGGAACGAGGAGGGCCTGGCGCCGGTGGGTCGCGAGGAGGGGGTGATCGTGGCGCGGGGGCTGACGGAACTGCGGTGGCGGTTCTTCAAGTCTGACGAGAACAGGCAACTGCAGGCGCTGACGAGCGCACGGGTGACGGCGCGGAGCGAACTGCCGGCGTACTTCGAAATGGACGTGGCGACGGTGCAGGGGCACAAGGGCCGGTGGATGTTTGAGGTGGGGTGGACGGTGCAGGCGGTGGACCCGTTGACGAACTCGCCGCGCGACCGGGACGGTCGAGGGCGAACGGGGTCGGAGATTCCGGGCGTTCCCGGGACGTCGGAGCCGTTCCCGCCGATCGATTCGACGCCGGGTCGGCCGTCGGGCGGGGGCGGAACGCGCGGCGGCGGGCGGATTCTGGACGGAGGGTCGCCCAAGTGAGCGTGGCGGCGCGGACAGGTCGCTTGGCGGGGGGCGTCGCGGCGCGGCGTCGCGGCTATGCGCTGCTGATCGTGATGATGCTGGGGTTTGTGACGGTGACGGTGATGGCGATCCTGCTGTCGCGATCGGGGGACGCGGCGCGGAGCGCGCAGGCGCTGATCGACGGGTATCGGCTGCATCACATGCAGGCGGGGCTGAGGCAGGTGAGCGAGGTGTGGGCGTCTTTGGCGAAGCGGGAGCCTTCGCGTGATGTGCCGGGGTCGGTGATCGGCTTTGACCTGGTGCTGGAGGACGAGGCGACGCTGGAACTGCGGTTCAAGGACGTGCAGGGCGCGCTGCGGTTTGAGGCGACCGACGGCTCGGACGAGGCGAACGCGGCGCTGACGCGGGCGGCGGAGATCATCCGGTCGACGGGGCGGGCGGGCGCGGCGACGCTGCGGCGGCGCGGGCCGGGGCGGGTGAGCCTGCACTCGGCGCCGGCGGAGGTGCTGGTCGCGGTGGTGCAGGGGATCGACCCGCGGGGGGGTGCGGCGGGGTTTGCGGACCGGGTGGTGCAACTGCGGTCGGAGAAGCGGCTGGACCAGAACGACTACGAACTGCTGATCGCGGACGCGGGGCTGAGCACCAAGGACGCGGAAATCCTGCGGGAGTGCGTGACGATCGACACCTCGCTGTGGTTCGTGACGACGACGGTGCGGACGCCGCGGGATGGGGTCATCGACCGGCAGGGGGGGCTGGTGCTGGGGCTGATCCGCTCGGCGATCGCCCAGGCGGACGCGGGGCTGCCGGCGGGTGCGACGGCACCGACCGCGGCGGCGACGGCGGCGTCGGTGACGGCGAACATGAACCGGGCGGCGGGGCAGAACGTGAGCTGGACGGTCCTGACATGGACCAAACTGCCGCTGCGGTCAGACCAAGGGGATTCACTGACTGACGAACTTCCGTCCGATTGGTCGATCCCCGGATTGTGACGTACGTTATAGAGGTGTACGGGGCGAGCGGTGTGGCCGCGCGCCGGACCTGACTGGAGTGTTGACATGCATCGCGAACTGGCGAAGTCGCGTACTCGGACGGCGCAGCTTCTGGCGGGGGGCCTGGTGGCGGGCGCGGCGCTGGTGGCCACGGTCCCGGGCTCGGTGCTGGGCGGGGGATCGGGCGACGCTCCGGAGACGAGCGTGACGGCGGCCGCGCCGGTGAAGGCGGCGGCCAGCCCT
>JALHNL010000058.1 GCA_022843545.1 Phycisphaerales bacterium
GACGCCGACGCCCCCGGCCCCGGCCGCGCCGCCCGCCGCCCCGGCCAAGCCCGCGGAGCCCGCCGCGGACACCCAGTTGCTGAAGTACACCGTCAAGGACATCGACGGCAAGGACTTCGACCTCGCCCAACTCAAGGGCAAGGTGGTCATGATCGTCAACGTCGCCAGCCAGTGCGGCCTCACCAAGCAGTACGAAGGCCTGCAGCGTGTGTACGACCAGTACAAGGACAAGGGCCTGGTGATCGTGGGCTTCCCCGCCAACAACTTCATGGGCCAGGAGCCCGGCACCAACGAAGAGATCAAGGCCTTCTGCACCGGCAAGTACAGCGTCACCTTCCCCATGATGGCGAAGATCTCCGTCAAGGGCGACGACGCCCACCCGCTCTACAAGCAGATCGCGTCCCTCCCCTCCCCCCTCGGCGGCGAGCCCAAGTGGAACTTCGCCAAGTTCCTCACCGACCGCGAAGGCAACGCGGCCGCCCGCTTTGAACCGAGGACCAAGCCCGATGATGAGGCGGTGATCAAGAAAATCGAGGAGCTTTTGGGGGCGGGGGAGAAAAAGTAGCCAATCGGGTAGGCTCTCCGCATGCCGGATCCGTTGCCAACCGGACCTGAACCGACAGAAGTCCCCGCGGGGTCGACGCACAGCCGCGCTTCATCTCCGCGCTCCGCCCTGGGCCTCTCCCCCGGCGACCGCGTCGGGGCGTACACGCTGCGCGAAGTCATCGGCGAAGGCGGCTTCGGCGTGGTCTGGCTGGCGGAGCGGCGCGAGCCGATGGTGCAGCGCGTCGCGCTCAAGATCATCAAGCCGGGGATGGATTCGGCGTCGGTTGTCGCCCGCTTCGACCAGGAGCGCCAGGCCCTCGCGGTGATGGACCACCCGAATGTCGCGAAGGTCTTCGACGGCGGCGTCACCGACCGCGGCCTGCCCTACTTCGTGATGGAGCACGTGCAGGGCGAGCCCATCACGACTTTTTGTGATCGGCATCGCTACACGATCAAGCAGCGGCTGGAACTCTTCGTGCCGGTGTGCGAAGCCGTGCAGCACGCGCACATGAAGGGGATCATCCATCGCGACCTGAAGCCCGGCAACATCCTGGTGGCCATTCGTGACGGGCGCGCGGTGCCCAAAGTCATCGACTTCGGCGTGGCCAAGGCGGTGAGCCGGACGCTGACCGAGAAGACGATCTTCACCGAGACGGGCCAGCTCATCGGCACGCCCGAGTACATGAGCCCCGAGCAGGCGGAGATGGGCGCGCTGGACATCGACACCCGCGCCGATGTGTACAGCCTGGGCGTGGTGCTCTACGAACTGGTCGCGGGCGTTCTGCCGTTTGACGCCCGCACGCTCCGCGGCAAGGGCTACGCGGAGATCCAGCGGATCATCCGCGAGGAAGAGGCCCCGCGCCCCAGCACCAAGCTCACCAGCATCGACGCGCCCACCGGCGCCCGCATCGCCGAGGCCCGCCAGGAAGCCCGCGAGCGCATCGCCAGCGACCTGCGCCGCGAGCTGGAGTGGATCCCGCTCAAGGCGATCCGCAAGGACCGCACGAGGCGCTACGCCAGCGCGGAGGCCATCGCGGCCGACGTCCGCCGCTACATCGAGGGCCAGCCGCTGCACGCCGCGCCCGAGAGCCGGTGGTATCTGGCCAGAAAGTTCGTGCGGCGGAATCGGGCGCAGGTGGCGGCGGGGGCGGCGGTGGTGCTGGCGCTGGTGGGGGGGCTTGGCGCGGCGCTCTGGCAGGCGCGCGAGGCGGCCCGCCAGCGCGATGAGGCCGTCCGCCTCACCGGCGTCGCCGAGTCCGCCACGGAGTCCGCGCGGCGGCAGACGAGGTTGGCGGAAGAGCGGCTGGCGGAGGTGGAGCGGGAGAAGGCGGCTCGAGCCGTGTTTGTCGAGTGCGTGGAACTGCTCAACGCGGCGACGATCGAGGTCTTGAGCGACACGCCCGGCAGCCAGATTATCGCGTTCTGGGAACTGGATCGGCGGCTGCGGGCCGGAGTTCTCTCAGGAACGCCCTCCGTCGAGTTTGTCATTACGTTTGCGTTTGCGCAACTCGCGTCCGACGACGACGCCCCGACGGCCGAATGGGACGAGTCCGTGTTCCACGGCGGCCGCGCGCTCGCGCTCGCCGAGGGGAACTTTGGGCCCGCTTCGGTCCAAGCCCGCTCGGCGAGAGCCGCGCTCGCGGAGTACTTGTTTCAGAACACTGAGTACGGCGAGTGCCTCGAGCTTTGGGAGCGGCAGATTGAGTTGATCGACCGCACGCGAGAGGGGTGGCGGGCCGAGGAGGTCGAGGCCCGAAGCGAAGCCGCGCGAGCCGCTCGGGGCGCGGGCCGTGCCGACTGGCCGGATCGGTTCCAAGCCGCCATCGATCTGGGGCGGTCGCTCACCGGTTCTGAACGGGCCAACCTCTACTACGCG
This sequence comes from Phycisphaerales bacterium, assembly GCA_022843545.1. Classification (GTDB taxonomy): domain Bacteria; phylum Planctomycetota; class Phycisphaerae; order Phycisphaerales; family UBA1924; genus JALHNL01. The sequence goes on from JALHNL010000058.1 coordinate 2,423, forward strand.
TACCAGCGGTTCAGCGACGCGCTGAGTGCTGCGGGCCTGACCGCCCGCCACGAGGCGGTTGTGGATGACTGGATTGTCGCCGTCACCGCGCCTGTTCCACAGACCCCGCTGGAGAGGATCGCCGCGCTTCGCCAGGTGCTCGATCGCGCTGCGCTTGCGCCCAGCGGTCGCCGCCGGGTGCTGGCGGCGCTCGTGGATGAACTCGATCGTCTGCCGGGCGGTGACGAGCGGTCCCGGACCGAAGAGAAGGTGAATTTCGCCCTGCTGCTCGCCCGGAGTCAGATCGCCGACCGCCTATTCGACGAGGCCGATGCCACGCTGGATCGAGCCCGGCGTGCTGCCTTGGGTCTGCCGGTGGGCGCTCGAGTGAAGGAGCAGGACCACCAGATACTTGTGGCGAGGGAGACCATCGCACTGGATCAACAGTGGCCCGCCGTGAGCCCGGAGCGCAAGGAACGGAATCGGCAGCGGCTCGCCGATCTGGAGGCGACCTTCGACTCGGGAAGGGTGGAGGCCGAACGCGTCCGCAAGATCGAGCAGGAAGCCTCGTCCCTGAACCAGTCCGCCTGGGGCGTCGCGTGGACGGCGCAGGCCTCGCTCAGGCCCGCCGAACTGGGCGAAGCGGTCAGAAAGGCCGCGCGGGCCGTCGCGCTCAAGCCGGCGGCGAACCATGTCAACACACTCGGCGTCGCCCTTTTCCGCTCCGGAGCGTACTACGAATCCGTTGAAGTCCTGCGCTGGAGCAACCTGCAGTATCAGAAGGAAGGCAAGCCGTCCCAGGAGTGCGACTGGGCCTTCATCGCGATGGCGCTGAAGCGCGCGGGGCGACACCATGAGGCGATAGACGCCCTCGCACGCTACCGCGAGATTCGTACGCGAGGCGGGTCGGGGGGCACGGCCGCCGAGCGCGACGCCTGGGCGGCCGAGGTCGAAGCGGAGTTCGCACGCCAAGAGCCCCTCGCAGAGTGAGGAATCGGTTGGCACAGGCGTCCCGCCTGTGCAGGGGCGGTCGGTGCGTCCGACCCAGGCGCGATGCCTGGGCCACCATTCGGTGAGGGCTTCTGAGTGGGCGACACGGAATGGCCCCGCCTTCCAGCCGGGCCGGCGCCTGAGGCCATCGGCCTCGCGAGCCGCGGCGGTTGGAGACGGGGCGGGATAACCGCGGGGGACCTCCGCCGGTCATCCGGGCCGGGGAGCGGAGTGTGCGCGGCGAGGTTTGCGCGATCGGAGCCAGGGCCGGTGCGGTGCGGGCCGATCGGCGGTCTTTCTGCCATGGGGGGCTGACAGCAGCGGCCGTGTGCGGCCGCGGCCAAGGGGTGACCCGTGCCGCCGTCCCGGCGGTGTTCAGGCGTGTGCAGGGCATCCCTCTGGGTGATCGAGCCTCTCTCGCGCCTCAGCACCCTTCACCGAACGCGTTCACGAACGCGATGATGTCGTCCACGGTCAGCTCGCCGTCGGGCCCCGCGCCGGTGTTGCCGATATCCGTGACGTCCGAGCGGTTGCACGGCGCCGCGCCCGGGCAGCCCCCGGCTTCGCCGAACGTGTTCACGAACGCGATGATGTCGTCCACCGTGAGCTGCCCGTCCGGGCCCGCCCCCGAGTCGCCGATGTCGGTGACATCCGCGAGGTTGCACGCGACCGAGTCCCGCTCATACGCCCCCAGGTCGGGCCCGGGGCCCACCACGCGCGGGCCCGACTCCAGATCGGTGGTGACGCCCACGGGAATGAACGCCGGGTCGCCCGCGTTGAGCCCCGGCGAGCCCGTTCCCAGGCGATAGTCGCCCCCGGACGCGTTGATGAAGAGCGGGTCCGCCGAGGTGATGTTCACCCCGTCCGTCAGACCTCCCTCGACATTGCACGTGTTCACCGTCAGCGCGGTGTTCGTCCCCGCGCGGCGGATGACGAACGACCCCCCGCCCGCCAGGCCCCGCAGAATCGAGTTGTACGCGACCAGCCGCGCGGGCTGCCCCGCCGACGAGCTGCTCACGAGAATCATGGCCTCTCCCGCGCCGGGGTTGTTGCCGGCGAAGGTGCTGTTGATGAGCGTCACGATCGAGTTGGCGTTGATGACCACCGCGCCCGAAGTGCTGCCCTCATTCGAATGCGCCAGGCAGTTGATGAGCGTGAGCGAACTGGTGTTCGAAGTCCGAACGATGGAGCCCGACGCGTCCGGCTGCCCGTTGCCGATGATCGTGCAGCGTTCCAGAGTGCCCACGCTCGCCCCGGACAACCACACCGCTCCGCCCGAGCCGCCCGTGGCCGATTCGCCCTTGATCAGGCAGTCGCGTGCTGTGAACACCCCGCCGGTCGCGTTGATGCCCCCCGCGCCGCCGCCGCTGACGCCGTTGTTCAGGAGCGTCAGGCGCTCCAGCGTCGCGTTGGCCCCGGCGCCGACCGACACGCCGCCCCACTCGGCGTTGGAGATCGTCGAGTCGGAGAACTGCGCCGTGCAATTGGCCAGCGCCACGGCCCGGGCGTTCGTCGCCCCGTTGATCGTCAGCCCCGCCAGCGTGACGGACGCGCCGCCCCTCACGTTGATCGCCGCCCCCGACCCGCCGGGCGCGTCGTGGTTCGTGAACGTGGAGTTCTGCAGGGTGCCCGAGGCGAGCCCGTCGATGCTCACCCCGCCGCCGGAGCCGCCCGGGGCGCGATTGCCCGTGAACGTCAGCTGCGAGAGCGTGAAGGTCGACGCCCGCAGGCCGATCCCCCCGCCGGCGCCCCCGTTGGCCAGGTTGTTGGTGAAGGTCGCGCCGGTCACCTGGATCACGACGCCGTCGGTGCCCCAGATGCCCGCGCCGTTGCCCGAGTTGTTCGAGAAGGTCCCGCCCGTCACCTGCAGCGATCCGCCCTTGGCCGCGATGCCCGGGCCCGCGCCGCCCGGCGAGACGTTCTCGGTGAACGTGCAGTTGTTGACGAACGCCGTCGCGAACTCGAGGTTGATCCCGCCGCCCGTGCCGCCCTGGGCCACGTTGCCCGTGAAGGTCGCGTTGGTCGCGGTCAGTGTGCCGTCGTTCATCTCGATGCCGCCGAACGCGCCCAGTTCCGAGTCGCTGGCCGGCCAGTTGTTCTCGATGAACTGGCATCCGGTGACCTCGACCGACGACTCGCCGAGCGCGGTGATGCCGCCCCCGCCGCCGAAGCGGCTGTAGTTACGCCGGTACGTCGCGTTCTGGCTGCGGAAGGTGCTCGCGAGCACATACACCGCGCCGCCCGATCCCGACTCGGTGAAGTTCGAGTCGAACGTGGTCCCGTTCACGAAGACCTCGGCCTGCCCCTCGATGAACATCCCGCCCCCGTCGCGGTTGAGCGTCGCGTTGTTGATGAACGAGCCGCCGGTGATCGTCACCGTCGCCGCATTCCCGACCCACAGCCCGCCGCCCTTGGGAATGCCCGAGATGGCCGCGGGGAACGCGCGGTTGTTGGTGAACGTCACTCCGCTCAAGGTGGGCGAGCCCCCGGAGATCGACATCCCGCCTCCCCGCGCCTGGCAGCCCCCGCACTGCCCGAAGGTCTGGTTCGAGTCGATGATGCAGTCCTGGATCGCGGTCGACGCGCCGATCAGACGCACGCCCGCCCCGTCGGCGTCCTGCACGAAGCCCCCGGTAATCGTGAAACCCTGCAGCCGCGACGACGAGGGCTCGCCGCTGACCAGACTGACGATGGGCCCGGCGGTGCCACCGCCGGTGATGGTGGTCACCGCCGGCCCGCCGCTGGAACGCACCGTGATGTTCTTCCCCAGAAAGTTGATCTGCTCGGCGTACACGCCCGGGGCGACGACGATCTCATCGCCCGGCCCGGCCGCGTCGATGGCGGACTGGATCGAGGCGAACCCCGTCGGCACGTTCAGCGTCGCCGCGTAAGCCGGCACGCTCAAGGCATGCACGATGAAGCCGACGCGGAGCAAGAGCGAGCAGACAGACGTCGAGTCCGGGCGCATGCGGAGTCTCCGTGGGCGGGGTCAATCCGAACGAAAGAGTGATCAGCACCCGTCGCTGAACGCGTTGAAGAAGGCGATGATGTCGTCGACGGTGAGCTGTCCATCAGGCCCCGTGCCGGTGTCGCCGATGTCGGTGATGTCCGCCATGTTGCACGGCGCGGCCCCGGGGCACCCGGTGGCGTCGCTGAACGTGTTGATGAACGCGATGATGTCATCCACGGTGAGCTGCCCGTCGGGCCCCGCGCCCGTGTCGCCGATGTCCGTCACATCGGCCCGGTTGCACGCCAGCGAGCCCAGCTCGTACGCGCCCATGTCCACAAACGCCCCGACGATCCGCGGCCCGCCCGCCAGGTCGGTCGTCAATGTGCCCGGCACCGCCGCGCTGTTGCCCGCGTTCAGGCCCGCCGAGCCGGCGTTCAAGCGGTAGTTGTCGTCCAGCGTGCCGGCGACGTTGTCGGGTCCGTCCGGGTCTGCGAAGCTCGGCGAGAGATCGATGTTGCCCAGCCCGCCGAAGCCGCCCTGCACGTTGCTGAAGGTCACGTCGAGCGTGCCCGTCGATCCGGAACCGTCGACTTCCGGGCTGTTGTTGCCGTAGCTGATGGTATTGACGATGACCGCGCTCGCGGAGTCAACAAGCGTCACGCCGCCCGCGCTGCCCGACGTGGTGAAGTTCCCGGTAAGCGTCGAGTTGCGGATGGTGGTCGAGGACGTCCCGCTCAGATTGACCGCGCCGCCATTCGTCCCTGTGACGCCAGACACCAACGTGTTCTGGACCACGTGCGTGCCCGACCCGCCCAGGCCGATCGCCCCGTCACGCTGCCCGATGAAGCGCGACGACGTGATCGTGGCGCTTAGCGCGCCGTCGATGTTCGCCCCGGTGGGGATCCCGCCCGAACCCGTGCCCCCGACAAAGTCGCACCATGTGATCGTGAGCGCCCCGGCCGCCGTGGCCGCCGCGTCGATCCCGTTCTCGTTGTTCTCGAAGATGGAGTTGGTCACCGACCCGGCGCACTCGCTGAGGCTCAGCCCGCGGGCGGGGTTGTTGAGCACTTCCACGTCCTGCACGGTCACACTCGGGATCTCCGACAGCGTGATCACCCCGGCGCCCACGCCGGTGAAGGCGTTGTCACTCAGGGTGCTGCCGAGCAGTGAGAACGAAGCCAGGCCGTCGGCGCTGATGACGTCGGCGGAGCTTCCGCCGGCGACGTTGCCGGAGAACACGGTGTTCTCCACGACGAGCGTGCCCGTGCCCGCATCGCCGAAGGCCCCCAGCGATCTGGCGCTTGACGCCGCGGTGTAGGTGTTGTTGCGCAGCACCGACCCGCGGACCGCGTGGTTCCCCGCCCCGTTGAAGTTCACCGAGAGATTGGTGCTGTTCTCAAACCGAGACCCCAGGATGTTCGCGGTCGCGAAGTTCGTCGCGCTCACCGCCCCGGCCGGGTTCGCGTTCACGGTCACCGCATCGAGAAGGAAGTTCCCGGCCGTGGCGGGCGACGCCGCCCCGCTCACCGAGATGAGCCCCGAGTTCCCCGAGAACGACGTGCCCGTGAGCGACAGCGACCCGACCGGATTCGCCACGATCATGCTCGCCCCGCCGACGTTCCCGCTGATCGTGCCCCCGGCGAACGAGAGCGATCCGCCCCCGCTGGCGAACAGGACCGCGGAGATCTCGTTGCCCGTGACCGAAGCGTTGGTGATCGTCGCCGACGCGATGCCGCCCTGCCCCGCGGTGGCGTTGCCCGAGCCGAAGATCAGCGCGGTGTTGCCCGTGGGGGTGGTGGGGGAGGTGCTGTTGCCCGTGAACGTGGAGCCGCTCACGACCAGCGTCCCGCCCGCGCCCGCCGGGGGCGAGAAGTTGATGCCCGTGCTAAAGCCCAGTTCGGCCCCGTCGCTCAGGCGGAATCCGTTGTTCGTCAGCCCGCCGCCGTTCATCGTCAGCGTCGCGCCCGGCGCGACGACCAGGATGATCGGGCGATTCGACGCCGTGCCCCCCGAGTGGTAGTTGTTGCTGAACGTCGTGTTCGTCAGCGTCGCGGACTGTCCGGTCGCCGTGCCCGCCAGCACCAGCCCGTACGCGCCGACCGCAACCGTCGCCGTGCTCGTGTGGTTGGAGATCGTGCAGCCCGTCATCACGATGCTCCGGTTGTTCACGTGAATGGCCGGCCCGCCGCCCACCGTGGCCGACGTCGGCGTAGACACGTTCGCGGAGAACGAGCAGTTCTCGAAGGTCACCGGCGGCGTCCCGCCCGGCGGCGTAAACAGCGAGTTGCTCGTGATGCCCACCGCCCCGCCCGTGCGGTTATGCACGTTGCCCGTGAAGGTGCAGTTCCGGAACGTCGGCCACGCCCCCGAGACGCTCACCGCGCCTCCGCGCGCCGTCGTGCCCGTGCTCGCCGTGCTGACGTTGTTGATGAATGAACAGTTCTCAAACAGCGGGGCCGCAGCCGCGCCCGCGGTGGCGGCGAAGTTGCCCACGCTCACGATCAGCGCGCCGCCGCTGCTGGTCGTGGTGTTCGCGCTGAACACGCAGTCGCGGAAAGTGGGGCTCGACCCGCCGATGAAGCCCGCCCCGCCCCCCGCCGCGCTGCCCCCGGTAAACGTGAACCCTTCCACCCGCAGCGTCGACGGCGTGCCCAGGTCGATCGTGAAGATCCGCGAGCCGCCGCCGTTGATGATCGTGACAGCCGACCCCCCGCTGGACCGCAGGACGATGTCCTTCCCGGTCAGCACCAGCCCCGACTCAAAGTACGTTCCCGGCGCGACCACCACCTCGTCTCCCGGCGCGGCCGCGGCGATCGCCGCCCCAACCGTCGGGAAGTCCAGAGGGACATTGATCGTCGCCGCATTGGCGGCCGTGCCGGCGGCCAGCAGCAGCGCCAGGGGAAGGAAGGTCCGAGAACACGGGGCGAGGGGGGAATGCATGGGAGACCTCCGGGAGGGGTATCGGCAAGATACAGCCTGCCGGAGGTACGTCAAGACAAATGTTCAAACATTTTTCGTGCGACACCGCTTGCGGTGAGGTATCGTCTATTCACGACCGATGTCCATCAGCGTGCCCAAGCCCGATGTCCCAGCCTTTCCCGCTCAGGCGGAGGCCGCCCTGCTGGCCCTCCGGCGGGCCGTTGCCAGGATTCTGGCTTCACTGCCCTTGGTCGATCGCCCCATCCGCCTCGCCGAGCTGCTGGGTATAGACAACAGCCTCGCGTGGAAAGTCTGGAAGGTGGGGCTGGGCGAAGGGGCGCTCCCCGCCGCGGCCCACATTCCCGGTGAAGCTGGCTTCGCCCGGTTCATGTCCGCCGCCCGGCGCGGCGGGGCTTCCGAGAGCGCCGTGCGCGAAGCGGGGGATGCCCACCGCGCGCTGTTGGACGTGATGCAGTCGCACGGCGGAGACCGCGCCTCGGGCGCGATCATGCTGGGGTTCATCTCCGACGCGGGCCGCATGCGAACGGAACTGGCGATGCGCCGGGCCGCGCTGCGCGCCAACGCGCATTTCCTGGGTGTCCAGGCTCGAACGCTCTATCAGTTAGACGTGCTCACGTGTGATCCCTCGGGGGGCGCGCCGATCGTTACCCGAGTCCGTGCGCATTTCGGGCTCAAACGCACCCGGCAAGGTGTTTCGTGGCTGCTCGGGCGGAGCACGCCCGTCGAGGCCAAGGGGCCCTTGGCGGTGCGGCGTCGCCCGTTGGCCGCTGAGCAGTCCGCCGCGGACTCCAGCCCCTGGCTGCTCCCCGCGTTCTGCTCAAGCCCCCTCCCCAACATCACGCGCCGGCTCGTCGGCGGGGTGACCACCGAGGACGAACTGGCCCCCGGAGCGGTGGGGGAGTCGGGCGCGGTCGATGTCGTCATGGGCGAGGTCATCGACGGGCGAGCCGCCTCCACGGCCGCCACCGACGCGGTGACCATGTGGGTCTCCACGCCCTGCGAGCGAATGTGCTACGAGGTGCTCATCGAGCGGGCGCTCATCCGCGGCGCGGTGTCCGCTCGCGTTCACTCCACCGTTCACGGCGATCTGCCGTACCTCCGGGGCGAGCACTGCGACTCCATCCCCGTGCCCGAATCCTTCCAGGAGATGGGCTCCGCCGACAGCGCGGGCCCCGCCGTCGAAGTTCCGCATCATGCGGAACTGATGAAGTGGGTGATCGCCCGCGCCGGCAAGCGTCCCGGTGACTTGGCGCTCTGGAGGCTGGGCCTTCGCATGCCGCCCGTGCCCTCCATCGCGGCGGCGGTCTACTCGAAGGCCTAGTTTGGCCAAGAGAACGTGCGACGCGTGCCCGCCCGCGCTGGCGTATGCCGCGGTTGCCGCCCGTGGGCAATGGAATCGGCACAATCTCGTCTCAGGCTGGGGCGGGCATCATGAGCGACGCCGCCGCGCCGCGAGGATGAACCCCATCCCGAGCAAGCCCGCCGCGCCGGGAGAGGGGATCGGGCGCGTCCAGAGCAGCGCCTCGAAGCGCGACGTGTTCAGGTTGAAGCCGTATCCGGCGATGTACGTGTTCACACCGTCGTCGGAGACGCCGAGCGCATAACTCGCTGCAAAGCCCGTGGGCAGGTAGCCGCTGAGGTCGTCCCACGAGCCCGCGGTGCCGGTCCAGATCCCCGCACGGTCAACCCCGCCGATCCGGGCGTAGCCCACTTCGTACGCGTCGCTCATCCCAAAGACACTCGAAATCGTCGCGCCCAGCGGGTGCAGGCTCGTCCACGATGCGGCGCTGCCGCTCCACAGGCCCGCCTGGAAAACCCCGCCGATCGCCGCGTAGCCGCCCTGCTGCGTACTGCTCGCGGCCGCGGCCACCGACACCGTGGCCCCCGCCGGCTGCAGGTCCACGTACGACGCGGCGCTCCCGCTCCACATCGCGGCCCGGTCTGAGCCGCCGAAGGTGGCATAGCCCACCTGCTGTGCGCCATTGGTGGCATACGCGAACGAGTCGCTCGCCCCCGCTGGGCTCAGGTCGACGAATGAGGCCGAGGTGCCCGCCCACACGCCCGCGCGCTGCACGCCACCGATGGTCGCGCCGCCCACTTGCTGGGTTCCGCTCGCGCCGTACAGCCACGACCGTGACGCCGCCGCCGGGTGCAGGTCGGTCCATGACGCGGCCGTCCCGGTCCAGAGGCTGGCGCGGCTGAAGCCGTCCGTGACGGCGAAGCCCACCTGATATGTCGCTGTCGCGCCGAAGGCGACCGACTCCCGCGCCCCGGTCGGGTGCAGGTCTACCCACGAACCCGCGCTGGCCGACCACAGGCTCGCGTGCCGCTCGCCCCCGACCATGGCCATGCCAGTTTGCTGGTTGCCCCCCGCCGCGTAGCCCTCCGAAACGGTTGGCCCGACCGGGTGCAGGTTTGTCACCACCCAGGCCTGAGCAGAGGAGACGGTGATGGCGACTCCGGCGGTCAGCGCGATGATCCTGCAGGCGGGCAACACGGACATGGCTCTCTCCTCTGGCGGGCTGGTTGATCGCGGAGTTCAGGTGGGGCACCGGGATACCCATACAGGGGGTGTCGGGCCGCCTTGTCCGCCATAGCCAGAGTGCAGAGAGGGACTGTCTGTGACGGGCAGCCGGCGCTCCGGGCGGGGCCGGCTGGCCATGGGGGATGCGGTACCGCTCCTGACAGGATGTTCAGGCCGCCAAGCCCTGGCGTGGCGGGGGGTGGCGGGGGTGGAGGCAGGTGGCACCCGATGCCGGGTGTGTCTTAACCATTCCTTTGCAATACTCCGCCGCTCTTCACAATCGTTCCAAATACCATTGGCCTCCTGCGGCGAAAGCGCGCCCGTTCACCTGTGCCCGCTGTATCTTCCCCAGACCCCGGAGTTCCCCATGGCCATCCGCTCGCGCCCCGCCTTCTTTGCCAGGTCCCTGTTCGCTCTGGCGCTGATCGTCGGCGCGGGCGGCATCCTGCCTTTGACGGCGGCTGAAGCCAGCGCGGCGCGGGCCACCGCCAACGAGGTCCGGCTGGCCGGCGCGGGGGCGACGTTCCCCGAGTCGCTCTACAAGCGCTGGGTGGTGGAGTATCAGAAGGCCGCCCCGACCGTGGCCGTGGACTACCGCGGCATCGGCTCGGGCGGCGGCATCCGCGCCATCACCGACAAGACCGTGGCCTTTGCCGGGTCCGATGCGCCGCTCACCAAGAAGGAGATCGAGGCGGTGGGGGGCGAGGGCGTGCTGGTCGAGCTGCCCATGGTCGCGGGCGGGGTCGTGCCCGCGTACAACGTGCCGGGCGTGGATCAGCCGCTGAACTTCACGGGCGAGGTTCTGGCGGACATCTTCATGGGCAAGATCGCCAAGTGGAACGACCCCAAACTGGCGGAACTCAACCCCGGCGTCAAGCTCCCCGAACTGGCGATCCTGCCGGCGTATCGCAGCGACGGCAGCGGCACCACCTTTGTGTGGACGAGCTACTTGGCCACGCAGAGCCAGACCTTCAAGGACCAGATCGGCACCGGCAAGCAGGTGAAGTGGCCCGTGGGCCAGGGCGGGCAGGGCAACCCGAACGTCGCCGCGATCGTGAGCCAGACCCAGGGCGCGATCGGCTACATCGAGCAGAACTTCGCCACGATGAACAAGATCCCCTACGGCGCGGTCAAGAACGCCGCCGGCAAGTTCGTGAAAGCCAGCCCGGAGTCGGTTGAGGCGGCCACCTCCACGGCGTTCGAGAAGCCCCGCGATGACGGTCGGCTGATCGCCAACATCTGGAACGGCCCGGGCGAGGGCGCGTACCCCATCGCGGCCTTCACCTACATCATCGTCTACAAGGACCTGCGCAATCTCGGCAGCGAGCAGGAGGCCAAGGCCCTGACCGACTACCTGCGCTGGAGCCTCACCGAGGGCCAGCGCTTCGCCTCTGAAATGGACTACGCCCCGCTGGACTCCGGCGTGCGCGAGCAGGTGCTGGGCGCGCTGGACGCGTTGACGTTCAAGGGCCAGCCGCTGAGCAAGGTCGCCACCGCCCCTTCCCCCAAGTGATCCGCCACGCCGCGTGACGGCATGCCCACCCCGCCCACCACCCCCCAGCCCGGCGCAGCCACAGCCGCCCGGGCGGGCGCGGGAGGGCGGTCGCGCCCCTGGGGTGACGTGGTGCTGGGCTCGCTGAGCACCGGGGCCGCGATCACGATCGTGCTGCTGCTGGCGATGATCGTGCTGATCGTGGTGGTCAGCGCGTGGCCCTCGATCAAGGCCTACGGCCTGCCGTTCCTGACCGAGTCCACCTGGCGCCCCAACGAACTCGAAGAGACGCTCCGCGATCCGCAGGGGCGGATCGTCTACGACGATGACGGCGAGCCCAAGACCGTCATCGAGCCCGCGTCCTTCGGCGCCGCCCCGTTCATCTGGGGCACGGCGGTGTCGTCGGCGCTGGCGCTGATCGTCGCGGTGCCGCTGAGCATCGGCGCTGCGCTATTCATCGTCCGCGTCGCGCCGCGGCTGCGGATCGCCGAGCCGCTGGGGTTCCTGATCGAGTTTCTTGCGGCCATCCCCAGCATCGCGTACGGGATCTGGGGGATCTTCGTGCTGCGTCCGTTCCTGGAGAAGCACCTTGAGCCCGCCCTGCGCTGGCTGCTGGGCGATCTGCCGTTCATGCGGTGGATGTTCTTCCGCACGCTGGCCGACGGCACCGAGGTGCCCATCCCGCTCACCGGGCGCGACATGCTCGCCGGCGGGCTCATCCTCGCGGTCATGATCATCCCGATCATCACGGCGGTCTCGCGCGACGTGCTCCGGACGGTGCCGCGGGCGCAGGTTGAGGGCGTGCTGGCCCTGGGGGGCACGTGGTGGCAGTCGTGCGCCGCGATGCTCCGCTATGGGCGGGCCGGGCTCTTTGGCGCGGTCATGCTGGGCCTGGCCCGCGCCGCGGGCGAGACCATGGCCGTCACCATGGTCATCGGCAACGTCAACCAGATCAGCCTTTCGCCCCTGGCGCCCGCCCAGACGATGAGCAGCCTGCTCGCGATGGATGCGGGCGACCCCAACAACCCCCTGCACTTCTCGTCCCTGTTCTACATCGCGCTCATCCTGCTGGTCATGTCGCTGGTCTTCAACGTCATCGCCCGCTGGCTGGTCGTCGGGTCCAAGGCTCGCACGTTCGGCTCATGAACTCCCCCGGCTCCATCCCGACCGCCACGCTCCGCTCGCCCGCGCGGCTCATGAGCGCGCTCATGCTCGGCCTCACCGGGGTCGCCTCCTTCCTCATCGTCGCCGTGCTGCTCACCGTGCTGGGCTACCTGCTCTTCCGCGGGTTCGGCGGGCTCTCCATCGACTTCTTCACGCGCCTGCCCACGGGCAACCCCCAGGACCCCGGCGGCTTCGCCAACGGCATCCTCGGCACGCTCATCCTCGTCGGCATGGCCGCGCTCGTCGGCGTGCCCTTCGGCGTGCTCGCCGGGATCTATCTCTCCGAGTACGGCGGGCGCGGGCTGGGGGCGTGGCTGGTCTCGCCCGTCCGGCTGGTGTGCGACGTGCTCGCGGGCGTGCCGAGCATCGTGATCGGCATCGTGGGCTATGAACTCATCGTGGTGCCCATGAAGGGCGCCAGCGCCTACGCCGGCGCCGCGGCCCTGGCCGTCATCATGGTGCCCATCGTCGCCCGCACCACCGAGGAGATGCTCCGCCTCGTGCCCGCGTCGTTCCGCGAGGGCTCGCTGGCCCTGGGCGCCACCAAGTCGCAGACGATTCTGCGCGTGGTGCTGCCCGCCGCGGGCGGGAGCGTCATCACGGGCATCCTGCTGGCGGTGGCCCGCATCGCCGGCGAGACCGCACCGATCCTGTTCACCATCGGCGGTTCACGGCTGTTGCCGGGCGATCTGGACAAGGAATTCCCGTCGCTCACGCTCCAGATCTACAACGCCGCCCGCTCGCCCGCGCCGTCCGAGCAGCAACTGGCCTGGACGGGCATGGTGGTGCTCATCGCGATTCTTCTGGTCCTGAACCTGGCGATCCGGCTGGCCACGGCGCGGGCCATTAAGAATCGAGTGGGAGGCTGACCTTGAACGTCGAGATGACCAAAGATGTCGTCCGCATGACGGTCACGCCCGGCAACCCGCCGCAGCCTTCTTCCCCGACCGCGCGCCCGCCGCGCGTGGCGGTGGGGCCTTCGCCGGCGATGCGTGCCGGCTCGGTGCTGCAGGCCATCCGCGAGGGCGCGTCGGTCACCAGCGCGGTGCATCCGTCCGTCCACGCTCATCCCGCCGCGGTGGACATCCGCGGGTTTGAACTGTGGTACGGCTCCTTCAAGGCCCTGCACTCCGTCTCCATGCCCATCCCCCGCGGGCGGGTCACGGCGATGGTCGGGCCCTCCGGCTGCGGCAAGAGCACGCTGCTGCGTTCCATCAACCGCATGAACGACCTGGTCGACGGCGTCCGCACCACCGGCGCGCTGCACGTGGGCGAGCACGACGTGTACGCCGGCGGGGTGGATGTCATCTCGATCCGTCGGCGGGTGGGCATGGTCTTCCAGAAGTCCAACCCCTTCCCGATGTCGATCTTCGACAACGTGGTGTACGGCCTGCGGATCTATGGCGAGCGCCGCAAGGACGTGCTGCAGGAGTGCTGCGAGCGTGCCCTGCGCCAGGCCGCGCTCTGGGATGAGGTCAAGGACCGCCTCAAGCAGTCGGCGATCGGCCTTTCCGGCGGGCAGCAGCAGCGGCTGTGCATCGCCCGCAGCATCGCGGTGAACCCCGAGGTGCTGCTCATGGACGAACCCTGCAGCGCGCTGGACCCGATCGCCACGCAGAAGATCGAGGAACTCATCCGCGAGATCGCCGAGAAGCTCACGGTGGTGATCGTCACGCACAACATGCAGCAGGCGGCGCGGGTGTCCAACTACACCGCGTTCATGTACCTGGGCCGACTGGTCGAGTTCGGCTCCACCGCGGACATCTTCCAGAATCCGCAACTGCCCGAGACGGAACAGTATGTCACCGGACGTTTCGGGTGATATACTTAGGCGATGGTGGGCGGTCCTGTCCAGATCAGCGCGACCCCTGCTCGTCAGCGATCCAAGCTCCGGGCAGTTCTCCTGCGCTTGTCACTTGTCTTCATCTCTTTGCTCTTCATCGCCCTGCTGGGTGAGATCGCGCTGCGGGTAAGCGGGTGGCCGGCGGTGGGGCTGTACGACTCGTCAGGCCGCCTGGCCACGGGGCTCAATCCGGGAGCCAAGGGCGGTCGTTACCGCGAGATGGGCCAGTCGGTCCGGATCGTTCACTACGACTATGACGTCACCTATGCCGTGAACAGCCACGGACTCGCGGAGCGCGAGCCGGCCCCCAAGGCCCCCGGCGAGTACCGCATCGGCGTGCTGGGCGACTCGTTCACCATGGGCGTGGGCGTGCGCGTGGAAGATCGCTACACCTCGCGATGGCTGAACGCCGTCCGCAGCGGGCTGGGCGAAGGCGTCACGCTCTGGAACATGGGCGCGGCGGGTTCGGGCACCTTTGCCCAGGCGCAGATGCTCACGGGCGTAGGCGCTGCGTATCAGTTCGACGAGGTCGTGCTGGCCTTCTACGCCGGAAACGACTTGTTCGACAACGAACTCTGGAAGCTCCACGGCGGCCCCGAGGAAGACCCTTCACTGGGCGCGGGGCGGGCGATCCGCGATTTTCTGCGTTCCAACCTCCGGCTCGTGACGTTCCTGTGGTACTACGCCGAGCGGGCTTCGGGTGCTGTTCGCAACACCAGCGCGATCAACCAGTATCAGCCGGGAGGATTCGACCGCCTGTGGCCCGCCACCAGTGAGGCGCTCGACACGTTCCGCACCGCGGTGGGGGATCGTCCGCTCACGGTGTGGTATCTGCCCAGCCCGGTGGAGTCGCACGATGTCGTCTGGGAGCAGCTCAAGGCGGGCGGCGTGTCCGACTCGGCGCGACTTCAGATTCGCGATGCCGTGAAGGGCTGGTGCGACGCGCACGGGGTGACCTTCGTCGATCTGACGCCCAGCATCAGCCACGCGCCGCTGGCCAAGATCCAGTTCCTGGTGGACCCGCACTGGACGGCGGAAGGGCATCGGCTGATCGCGGAGGGGTTGGCCGCGCGGGGGGACGCCGTGGCCCGCCAGCGCCGGTCCGCCGCCCCGGCCAAACCTGCCGACTCCCCCAAATCGCGCTAACATCTCCCTCTGAACCGGCCGACGCACGGAGGCAGCCGCTTGCTTTCCTGCTGGGCCCGCGGGTTATGCCATGACCACTCTCCGAGCCTCTCCGCCCTCGATCAACGGCTGGAACGCCGAGTACCTTGATGCGCAGTATCAGGCGTATAAGAGCGATCCTGCTTCGATTGCGCCCGAACTGGTGCCCTTCTTCCAGGGCTTTGACCTGGCGATGGCCTCGCCAAGTGCTCGGGGCGGGGGCGCGCCCGCTGACGCCGCAGGCCTGCGCGACGCCCTGCGCTTCCACGTGGGGGTCACCGGTCTGGTGAACGCTTACCGCACGCTGGGGCATCTGGCCGCCAAGATCGACCCCTTCGGTCGCCCGCGGACCACTCCGCGCCCGCCCGAACTTTCTCTGGGCGCGCACGGTCTGGCCGATGCCGACCGCGGCAAGGCGGTGGGGGGCGTGGCGATCGTGCAGAACGCGCCGGGCTTGCCCAAGGGCACGCTGGGCGAACTCGCCGGCGCGCTCGAGAGCATCTACTGCGGCTCCGTCGGCGCCGAGTTCATGCACATCGCCGACAAGGCGCGGCGCGAATGGTTCACGAACCAGTTCGAATCGCTCGCCACGCTGCAGCCGCGCACGCCCGACGAGCACCTGGCGATCTACGACCTGCTCTTCCGCGCCGAGGGCTTCGAGCGCTTCCTGCAGAAGCGCTACCCCGGCGACAAGCGCTTCAGCATCGAGGGCGGCGAGAGCATGATCCCGATCCTGGAGACGCTGCTGCAGATCGGCGCGGATCTGGGTGTCGAAGAGGTGGTCATGGGCATGGCCCACCGCGGCCGCCTGACCATCCTCAACACCGTGCTGGGCAAGTCCTACGAGCAGATCTTCACCGAGTTCCAGGACGCCACGCTACCCAACGTTCCCGACGGCGGCGGCGACGTGAAGTATCACAAGGGCTACTCGGGCGAGCGCACGCTCCGCACCGGCAAGCGCATCCACCTGGCGATGGCCAGCAACCCCTCGCACCTCGAGGCCGTGGACCCGGTGGTGGTGGGCCGCGCCCGCGCCAAGCAGCGGCTGCGCAACGACACCGAGCGTGCCAAGGTCGTCCCCTTCGTGCTTCACGGCGACGCGGCGGTCATCGGGCAGGGCGTGATGCCCGAACTCATGAACATGTCGCAGCTCCCGGGCTACACCGTGGGCGGCACCATCCACATCGTGGCCAACAACCAGCTCGGCTTCACCACGCTGCCCGAAGACGGGCGCAGCGGGCCGTACTGCACCGATCAGGCCCTCTCCATCGGCGCGCCGATCCTGCACGTCAACGCCGAGGACCCGGACATGTGCGTCGCGGTGGCGCACCTGTCGATGCTCTATCGCCAGACCTTCAAGCGGGACATGTTCATCGACATGAACTGCTACCGCAAGTACGGGCACAATGAGCAGGACGAGCCCAGCTTCACCCAGCCGCTGATGGCCGACCTCATCAAGAAGATGCCCAGCGTGGTCTCGCGCTACGGCGAGAAGCTGGTGAGCATCGGCGCGATCACCCAGGACGGCCTGGAGCGTCACAAGGCCGAGCTGGACTCCCGCCTGGAGACCGCCCAGAAGAAGGCGATCGAGAAGGTGCACGCCCCGGACATCGACCCCGGCGGCAAGCGTTGGTCGGGCATCCGCGGCGCGTATTCGCACTCCCCGGTGCCCACCGCCGTCACGCCCGCGCTGATCGAAGAGGTCTGTGCCGCGTGGTCGCGCCTGCCCCAGGGCTTCTCGCCCAACCCCAAGGCGGCCAAGATTCTCGCCGACCGCGCCGCGATCCCCACGACCAAGGCCATCTCCTACGCCGACGGCGAGATGCTCGCCATCGGCACGCTGCTGCTCGAGGGCCACGCCATCCGCATCAGCGGCGAGGACGTGCGCCGCGGCACCTTCAGCCATCGCCACGCGGTGCTCACCGACACCAAGGTGGGCGAGGGCGAGGCCGGGCGCTACATCCCGCTCAACCACATGCGCCCCATGGCCGACAAGCCCGACGACGCGGGCAAGCCCGGTCCGGAAGGCCAGCCCCTGCAGGCCCGCCTCTGCGTCCACGACTCGTGCCTCAGCGAGTACGCGGTCATGGGCTTTGACTACGGCTACTCGCTCGCCGACCCCAACATGCTGGTGATGTGGGAGGCGCAGTTCGGCGACTTCGCCAACGGCGCGCAGATCATCATCGATCAGTTCATCGCTTCGGGCGAGCACAAGTGGGCCCGCTGGTCGGGCCTCGTGCTGCTTCTGCCCCACGGGCAGGAGGGCCTGGGCCCGGAGCACAGCTCGGCGAGGCTCGAGCGCTTCCTGCAGTTGTGCGGCAACGACAACATGCAGGTCGTCGCCCCCTCGACCGGCGCGCAGATCTTCCACCTGCTCCGCCGGCAGGTGAGCAAGAAGCGGACCTTCCGCAAGCCGCTCATCGTGATGGCGCCCAAGAGCCTGCTGAAGGTGAACACCAGCACGGTCGACGAGCTCACCTCGGGAACGTTCCAGGAGTTCCTTGACGACCCGCTCTTCGCCAAGAACGGCGGCGACCGCAAGAAAGTCGCCCGTGTGCTGCTGTGCTTCGGCAAGATGTACCACGAGCTGGCGGCCCGCCGCGACGCGGTGAAGCGCACCGACACCGCGCTGATCCGCGTGGAGCAGTTCTACCCCTTCCACGCCGCGATGTTCAAGGAGATCCTGGCCCGCTACCCCGCGTCGGCCCAGGTGGTGTGCGTGCAGGAGGAGACGCGCAACAACGGCATGTTCCAGTTCCTGTACGACGTGCTGTGCGTCCAGCCCGACCCCACGCAGACCAACCCCGACAAGTCGATCCTCTCCTCCAAGCTCGCGTTCATCGGGCGTGCCCAGAGCTGCAGCCCCTCGGGCGGCAGCAAGAGCATGCACAAGTCCGAGCAGGAGGCGATCCTCACCGCCGCCATCGGGCCCGACCCCTCCAAGGCCGGCAAGCCCGAGTCCAAGGTGGAGGCCAAGCCCGGCGCCAACGGCGCCCACGCCCCGACCTCTCACGCCGCCAAGGCCGTGAAGTCGAAGAAGTAACCTGTCTGTCACTTTGTCCCTTTGTCTCTCCGTCCCTGAATCCCTCTGTCCCTCCTGAACTCCCATGCCCATCAACATCATCATCCCCGACATGGGCGAATCCGTCCGCACCGGCGTCGTCGCCAAGTGGCACAAGAAGGATGGCGACGCGGTCAAGCGCGACGAAGTGGTCATGGACCTCGAGACCGACAAGATCACGGCCGAGATCACCGCCCCGGCCAACGGCGTGCTGAAGCGATCGGTCAAGGAGGGCGACACCGTCCCCATCGGCTCATCGGTG
>JALHNL010000059.1 GCA_022843545.1 Phycisphaerales bacterium
GGGCAATCGGGCGCACCACGGGCGTCGGCAAGGGCTTGGCCGCGGGGGCGGGCGCGGCGGGGGCCGCGGGAGAGGCGGGGGGCGCGGGCGGGGGTTCCGCGATCGCGTCGGTCGCCGTGATGGTGGAGTTGGAGTGGGGCTGGTCGGGGCTGGGCGCGGCGGGCGCGTCGATCTCGACGCCCGGGGTGGCGACCGCGGTGGCGGAATCGTGCCCAGCGTCATCGGAGGTGTGCCCGTCGTCACCCTTGGAGGCGGTCTTCTTGCGGGCGGCGGGCTTGGCGCGCACTTTCTCTACGTCGACGTGCTGCGTGGTCTCGACGGCGGTGGTGGCCGAGCCGGTGCTGAACCACTCACGGATCGAGGCCTCGAGCCCCGCCTTGACCACCGACGCGTGGCTCTTGACCACGTCTTCTTCGATGCCCTCGGCCCGGCACTTGTCGATGATGGCCTTCGACTCGACGCCGAGTTCCTTTGCGATCACGCTGATGCGTTTGCCAGCCAATCCAGTCTCCCGCTTCGGGTGTCGGGTTCGGGGCTCAAGCCCCTCGCCCAGTGTCTGCGTCCGACGTTCCGTCGTTACTTCGCTGCCGCGACCGCTCCGCTCCGACCGTCTCACTCATCAACCGCCCAGGATGTCCGCCGCACGGGCGTCGTCGCCCATGGAGGTGGCGGGGGCCGCGCCGTCGCCGAGGGGGGAGGCCCCGCCCTCGAGGAGTTTGCGGGCCGCCTCTTCGTCGGCCTTCTTGCGGACCTCGGCCTCTTCCTTTTCCTTCTGCTGCAGGGCGGCGACTTCCTTGGCCTTCACGCCGGCGGTCTCGACGACCAGCTTGGCGGTGGCCTCGTCCATGCCCACGGTTTCGTGGGTGAGCACGGGCAGGCCGACTTCCTCGACGTCGAAGACGCTGACCATGCCCAGCGCCGCGAGGCGGTCGAGGTGCTCGTCGGTGACACCCGCGACGCCGCGGAGGGTCTCGACCATCGTGTCCAGGCCCTTCTGGAACTCACCGGGGGTGAGGATGTCGACGTCCCAGCCGGTGAGGCGGGCGGCGAGGCGGACGTTCTGCCCGCGCTTGCCGATGGCCAGGGACAACTGGTCGTCGCGCACCACGACGGTGGCGCGGCCCAGCTCAAGGCACAGCGAGATCTCGGCGACCTCGGCGGGCTTGAGGGCGTTGCCGATGAGGATCTGCGAGGAGTCGTTCCAGCGGACGATGTCGATCTTCTCGCCGTTGAGCTCGTCGACGATGTTCTTGATGCGGGAGCCGCGCACGCCGACGCACGCGCCGACGGGGTCGACCTTGGAGTCGACCGAGGCGACGGCGATCTTGGTGCGGTAGCCGGGCTCCCGGGCCATGGCCTTGATCTCGATGATCTTCTCGCTGACCTCGGGCACCTCGACCTCGAAGAGCCGCTTGATGAAGTCGGGGTGGGCGCGGGAGAGGACGATCTTGACCTGGTTGCCCACGTCGCGCACGTCCAGCACCAGGCAGCGCACGCGGTCGCCGGGCTGGAACTGCTCGCCGGGGATCTGCTCGCTGCGGGGCATGAAGGCCTCGGCGCGGTCGATCATCACGACGAGCGACCCGCCGTCGTAGCGCTGCACGGCGCCGGTGACGATGTCGCCCACGCGCTTGGCGAACTCGCTGAGCAGGCTGGTGCGCTCGTCATCGCGGAAGCGCTGGATCATGACCTGCTTGAAGGTCTGCGCCGCGATGCGGCCCAGTTCGGCGGGCTGCTTGTCCATCTTCTCGCCGTGGCGGAAGAGCGACATCTGTCCCGTCACCTGGTCGATCTCGCACTTGAACTCCTCGGTGTCGAGGGTCTGGTAGTGCTTGCGGGCGGCGGACACCATGGCCGTCTCAAGGTCCTTGAGCAGCACGCCCTTTTCAATCTTGCGGTCACGGGCGATGGAGTCCAGCAGTCGCATCATTTCGGTCGTGTTCATTCAGCCTTCTCCGAGTTGTCTGGATGTCGTGTTGTCGGGTTATCCGTCACGATCCGGGAACTTGCAAAAACACACAGGCCACGAACAGGGCCGTCCCCGGTCGTGGCCGACGAAGCGCGGGGGCCAGGCCCCGTGCGCAACCGCTATGGGCGTCCTTATCCCATAACCGGCTCCATGCACGCCGTGTGCGCCGACCGGAACACCGGCCCGGCGCAACACGCCGCCAAGGTCTTGCGACCCGGACTCGCCTTGGGCGACTCAGCAACCATGATGAGCGCTGTGTGGCATGCGTGCGTACCTCGTCGATCCACGTCCAAAAGAGCGGACTTGTCCGGCAGGAGTTTAGACGGGGTGGGCGGGTGTTGGCAAACCGCCCTTTGGACGGCCGGTCGGAGAGGGCTTTTCCGGGGTAGCCCCTGAACCACCCACCCCGCTAACCTTGCCCTCCTCGGTCCGCCTCCTCCCCCATGACCCCACTGGGCTCCCAACTCGCCGGTCCGGACTCCACCGTGCTCATCGTGCACATGCCCGGGCGGGTCACCGACGAGCATGTGGGGCCGATCCGCGAAGAGGTGCGGTCGCGCCTGCCCCGGGTGGATGGCGCGGGGCTGGTTCTGGACTTTGCGGGCACGGAACTGATCAATAGCATCGGCATCACCTGCCTGCTGTCCATCGAGGAAGATTGCCGGTCGCGCGGGGTGCGGGTGGTCATCGCCGCGCTGCCCGCGGGGGTGTCCAACTTCCTCCGCCAACTGAAGCTCACGGGGCGGTTCCAGATCGTGTCGTCGGTTGACGACGCGCTGGCGTCGCTGGGGGTTTGAAGAGTCGCGCGAGTCGCGAATCGTGAGTGGCGAATAGTGAAGCGCGAGTGGTGGGGGGCGGGGATCGCGTCAGCGGGCCTGGTCGTCCTTCCGTCCTGCCTCGTCCTTCAGGGCCCGCAGTTCGTCGAAGGCCTGCAGCGGCGTGAGCGACTCGATCTTCATCTCGCGGAGGCGGTCGACGGCCGGGTGGCTGAGGTACTGCGTGAAGAGCCCCATCTGCGAGTCGTCTGTCGGGCGGCGCGATGAGGCGGCCCGCTCCGCCCGCGCGTCGGCGGCGTGCTCCACCGACAGCGAGTCGAGCACTTCGCGTGCCCGCGCCACCACGCCCGCGGGCAGGCCCGCGAGCTTCGCGACGTGCAGCCCGTAGGAGCGATCCGCCCGACCCGCGATAATGCGGTGCAGGAAGACGATCTGCTCGCCCCATTCGCGTACCGCCACCTGCAGGTTCGTCACGCGGCCGGGAAACTGCTCCTGAAGCCGCGTGAGTTCGTGGTAGTGGGTGGCGAAGAGCGTTCGCGGGCCGGGGCCTGTGGCGGCGGGAGGTTTGGCCTTCTTGGCCGCTGGCTTGGCAGGTTCGGTTGCGCCGGCGAGATTCTCGGCGATGGCCCAGGCGAGGCTGAGCCCGTCGAGCGTGCTGGTGCCGCGGCCGATCTCGTCGAGCACCACCAGCGAGCGCGGGCCGGCGTGGTGGAGGATGCCCGCGGTCTCGACCATCTCGACCATGAACGTGGACTGCCCGGCGTGCAGCGCGTCGTCGGCGCCGATGCGGGTGAAGATGCGGTCGGTGAGCCCGATGTGGGCCTTGTCGGCCGGGACGAAGCCGCCGGCGTGAGCGAGCAGCGCGATCAGCGCCACCTGGCGGATGAAGGTGCTCTTGCCGGCCATGTTGGGCCCGGTGATGAGGGCCAGGGCCGCCTGGTCGCCGCCCAGGGCCACGTCGTTGGGCACGAACGTGCCCTCCAGCAGTTCGTCGAGCACCGGGTGGCGCCCCTGCTCGATGCGGAGCACGGGTTCGAGGGTCATCTCGGGCTTGACCCAGCGGCGTGTGTGGGCCTTGTCGGCGAAGGCGAGCAGCACGTCGACCTGGCTGGCCGCGTCGGCGAAGCGGGTGATGGGGTCGAGCGCGCCCGCCGCCAGGGCGATCAGGCCGTCGAAGAGGGCCTGCTCGCGGGCCAGGGCGCGCGAGCGTGCGGTGGTCACCTTGTCCTCGAACTCCTTGAGTTCGGGCGTGATGTAGCGCTCCGCGCCGGTGAGGGTCTGGCGGCGCGAGAACTCCGCGGGCGCGCGGGCCGCCTGCGCCTTGGGCAGCTCGATGTAGTACCCGAAAATCTTGTTGTACCCCACCTTGAGCGAGGGCAACTGGTGCTCCGCCACCAGGCGGGCCTGGTACTGCGCCAGCCAGGTGGTGCTGTCGGTCGCCAGTTGCCGGGCTTCATCGAGTTCCGCGTCCACGCCGTCGCGGATGAGCCCGCCCTCGCGCAGGTGGTGGGGCGGAGCCTCGACGCACAGCCGCTGGATCTCGTCGGCGATGGGGGCCAGCGCGCCGCCCAGCCCGTCGAGCGCGGCGTGCCAGTGCTTCAGCGCGGGCGTGCCGCGCGTGAGTTCGGCGAGCAGCCCTACGCGGGAGAGCGATGAGGAGAGCGCCACCAGGTCGCGCGGCGTGCAGCGCTTGAGCGCCACGCGGCCGCCGATGCGGGCGATGTCCTGCACGCCCGCGAGCGCGCCGCCGAGTTCGCCGGCGAGGCGGCGGTCTTCGACCAGTGCGCCCACCGCGCTGTGGCGGGCGTTGATCGCGGGCAGGTCCGCCAGCGGGCGCACCAGCCACTCGCGGATCAGGCGTTTGCCCATCGGCGTGCGGCACTGACCCGTGCCCGCCTTGGCGGACAGGAAGATGCCCAGCAGGCTGCCCTCGGCGCCGCTTGAGGGCCCGCCGGCAGCGCCGCCCCGCAGCGTGCGGTCGATCTCCAGCGCCCGCATGGAGGCGGCATCGAGCACGAGCGTGCCGGACGAGTCCTCGCGCCGCGGCGGGCGCAGGTGAGCGAGGCGGGCCTGGGCCGACTTGGCGTCGGCGTCGTCGAGGGCCTGGGTGGTCCGCAGGTAGCGCACGATGGCCCCCGCGGGAGCCACCAAGGGGTCATCATCGCCCAGACCGAAGCCCGCGAGCGTCTGGACGCCGAACTGCTCGCGCAGCGCCTCCCCGGCCTCGGCGAGCCGGAAGTGCCACCCCGGCGCGGCGGAGAGCGCGACGCCCAGGTTGCGGGCCTTGATCGCCCACGCCGGCGGCTGATCGGCCTCGGGCCAGAGCAGTTCGCGCACGCGCCGGCGGGCCAGTTCGCCGTCGAGCTGGTCGGGCGGGCAGGACAGCACGGTGAACGCGCCGGTGGAGAGTTCGGTGATGGCGAGGTGGGCGAGGGCGCCGGGGGTGTGGGGGGCGGGGGGGGCGGGGGCGTCCACCCACACCGCGGCGAGCACGTTGGCCTCGTCCTCCGCGAGCAGGTTTTCATCCACCAGCGTGCCCGGCGTGAGGACGCGGGTGACGGCGCGCTCGATGATCGCGCCGCCCTTGACCTCGCTGGCGTCCTGCACCTGGTCGCACACGGCGACGCGCATGCCCGCGTTGATCATGCGGCGCAGGTACGTCTCGAGCTGGTGGAAGGGCACGCCGCACATGGGCACGCCGGCGGTGCGCTGCGTGAGCGTGAGCCCGATGGCCTTGCTGACGAGGACAGCGTCGTCGTCGAACATTTCGTAGAAGTCGCCGATGCGGAACATGAGCACGCACCCGGGGTGGCGCTGCTTGAAGCGCATGTACTGCCGCATGGCGGGCGTGTCGCGCGGATTGCTCGGCGGACTGGGCACGGCGCGAGTGTACCCGCGCGGCGCGGGTGTGGCCAAGCGAAAAGGGCCCACCCGCCGAGCGGATGGGCCCTTTGTGCTTCTACTCATCGCCTATCAGTCGCGACTTATCGCGGCTCAATAGCGGTAGTGATCGGCCTTGTACGGCCCGTCGGGGCTGACGCCCAGGTACGAGGCCTGCGCGTCGGTGAGGCGGGTGAGGTGGACGCCGATGTGCTCCAGGTGCAGACGGGCGACTTCCTCGTCGAGCTTCTTGGGGAGGATGTAGACCTTGTTCTGGTCGTACTTCACGCCCGACAGGGTGGGCTTGCCCGTGGCGTTGAACCACAGGTCGAGCTGGGCGATGGTCTGGTTGGTGAACGAGGCCGACATCACGAACGAGGGGTGGCCGGTGGCGCAGCCCAGGTTCATCAGGCGGCCCTCGGCCAGCACCAGGATCGACCGCTCGTTCTTGGTGCCCGCGTCGAACACGAACTCGTCGTACTGAGCCTTGATGTTCACGCGCTTGATCACGCCCTGCTCGGCGCCCTTGTACAGCGCGGCCATGTCGATCTCGTTGTCGAAGTGGCCGATGTTCGCCACGATCGCCTTGTCCTTCATCTTCTTCAGGTCGGCGATGGTCAGCACGTCCTTGTTGCCCGTCGCGGTGATGAAGATGTCGGCGGTGCTCACCACGTCTTCCAGGCGGGCGACCTGGTAGCCCTCCATCGCGGCCTGCAGGGCGTTGATGGGGTCGATCTCGGTGACGATGACGCGGCAGCCCTGCCCGCGGAGGCTCTGGGCCGAGCCCTTGCCCACGTCGCCGTAGCCCAGGACCACGGCGACCTTGCCGCCGAGCATGACGTCGGTGGCGCGGTTGAGGCCGTCGACGAGGGAGTGACGGCAGCCGTAGAGGTTGTCGAACTTGCTCTTGGTGGCGCTGTCGTTGACGTTGATGGCGGGGAAGGCGAGCAGGCCGGTCTTGGCCATGTCGTACAGGCGGTGCACGCCCGTGGTGGTCTCCTCGCTCACGCCCTTGATGTCCTTGATCATCTTGCTGAAGTAGCCGGGCTGCTTCTTGAGCGACTCGGTGAGCACGCCCAGGATCACCGTCCACTCGTGGCTGTCGTCGGCCTTGGCCGCGGGGACCTTGCCGGCCTTCTCGAACTCCGCGCCCTTGTGGACCAGCAGCGTGGCGTCGCCGCCGTCATCCAGCAGCAGGTTCGGGCCCTGCCCGTTGGCGAACTTGAAGATCTGCTCCGTGCACCACCAGTACTCTTCCAGCGTCTCGCCCTTCCAGGCGAACACGGGCGTGCCCTTGGGGTTGTCCAGCGTGCCGTCCTTGCCGACGACCACGGCGGCCGCCGCGCTGTCCTGCGTGCTGAAGATGTTGCACGAGCACCAGCGGACGTCGGCGCCCAGGTCCACGAGCGTCTCGATCAGCACCGCGGTCTGAACCGTCATGTGCAGCGAGCCGGAGATGCGGGCGCCCTTCAGCGGCTTCTGGCCCTTGTAGCGGGCACGCAGAGCCATGAGGCCGGGCATCTCGTGCTCGGCCAGACGGATCTCCTTGCGGCCCAGTTCGGACAGCGACAGGTCCGCGACCTTGTACTCCAGGCCGTTCTTGGCCTTGTCGATGGTCGGGAGCGAAACCTTGGACGGACGGACAGCGGTCGAAGCGGTGGTCATGCGATCTCCAAAAGTGGGTGGATCGGGTGTATCGGTCTGCGGGCGGAACCCCCGCCCCCGGATACGGATGATTCGCTTCATCCGTTCATCCGGATGAAGTGTAGAAGCAACTTTTCCGCAGTCAAGCCCGGGTTATCGGGCTGGCGAATCCCCGGTTGGGGTGGGGGGTGGGGTGGGCGGCGTGGTGGGCGTGGGCTCCGTGGCTTGGCCGCCTTCACGGGCCGCCGCCGCGCCGCGCTGCTCGTTGACGAACAGGGTGATCACCAACCCCACGACGACGAACCCCGCCAGCACCAGGAGTGACGCGGTGGTGCCGATGGTGTCCTTCACCACGGCGAACGGCACGGTGCCCACCGCCGCCAGCTTGAAGACCAGGCCCCAGAGCCCGAAGAACTCCGCGGACCGTGCCGGCGGCGTGAGGTAGCCCACGAAGGCGCGGTTCGCGGAGCCCAGCGAGCCCAGCCCCAGGCCCAGGAGATTGCCGAAGAGCCACATGGGCCAGCGGGGGAAGGCGCTCTTGTCGGGCGCGGCGGACCATGCCCATGACATCCAGGCCAGCCCCAGCGCGGTGACCAGCCAGAGCAGGAGCAGCGCGATGGTGGTGCGACGATGCCCGAGGCGGTCCTGCACGGCCATCGGGATGAGCGTGCCCACGATGCCCGAGACGGTGATCACCGCGGTGAAGATGATGAGTTGCACGTCGGCGAACCCGAACTCCTTGGCCAGCAGCGAGGCGAAGAGGATCACCACGCTCATGGCGGTGCCGTAGAAGAGCGAGGCGAGGAGGAGGATGGCCAGGTCGCGGAAGCGACCCACCTCGCGGGCGGTGCGGGCGAGGCGGGTGAAGCCCACGACCAGGAGATTCTCGCGCGGGCCGGTGCGGGGCGGCGCGGGCTGCTCGCGCAGGTAGAGCAGCGTGGGGATCGCGAAGGCGAAGAACCACAGGCCCGCGAAGACGAAGAACGGACGCCATTGATCGGGCTGCTTCAGATCAAACAGCATCATCGCCGCCGCGGTGAGCATCAGCAGCACGAGCGCGGCGAAGTACGCGCACCCCCAGGAGAAGGCGGAGAGCAGCCCGAACTTCTCGCGTTTGGCCAGTTCGGGCAGGAAGGAGCCCAGGAAGTTCTCGCCGATGGAGAACATGAAGTTGGCGGGGATGTAGATGAGCATCGCCAGCCAGACGGCGCCCGGCGGGATGAGGGCCAGGGCGCAGGTCATCGCGGCGCACGAGAAGCCGGTGATGAGCAGCGCGGCCTTCTTCCACGCCCGGTCGTCGGCGATCGCGCCGGCGATGGGCGAGGCGATCACCGTCAGCAGCATGCTGATGGCGAAGGTGACGGACCACAGGATGTCGTCGCGTGCCGGGTCGTTCACCACCACGCGCGAGAAGAAGATGGAGAACAGCACCGTGTTGATCAGGAGCGTGAACGACTGGTTCGCCACGTCGAACGAGATCCACGACCAGATCTGGCCCTGCTTGGGCATGCCGCGCAGGGGGTACCACGACTTCATGGCGTCAGCGTAGTGGGGGCGGCGGGGCCGGGCTCAGCGCACCCAGCGCACCATCGGGATGCTCATCATCGTGTGCAGCCCGGGCGCGGCGTTGCTGAGGGGGCGCAGGGCGTTGAGCGCGATCGACGACGTCGCCACGTCGCCGTGAACGCCCCCTTCAAAGCGCAGGTCGAGGTCGGGCTCGCCGCTGACGATCACCCGGTCGTGCGGGTCCTTCTGCCCGATGGCGGCCTGGAACACGAAGTGCAGCACGCGTTTGCCGCCGCTGTAGCCCGAGGCCTCCTGCCTCACGCCCGCGGCTCGCCCCTTGGCGATGGGGCCCAGCCCGCAGCGCATCGCTCGCGCCGCCTTCACGGGCTTGATGTTCTCGCTCCAGCGGTCGATGGGCCAGCCCATCGCCGCGGCGACAAAGTGCAGCGACTCGCCCAGCCCCACGTGCCGGAGCCAGCCGGCCTTGATCCCCGCCTTGAACGCGCGGTCGTCGAGCGTGGCGCCGATCTTTTTCTGGAATGGGATGCGCCGCGTAGTCGCGTCCTGGATGCGGTGAATCTCCAGTTTGTCCACCCGCTTGCTCACTGCGGTCGCGAAGACCGGCACCGTGTCCATCAGGTAGCCCGGGTTCACGCCCGTGCCCAGCACGCGTCCGCCGTGCTGCAGGCACAGCGCGTGCAGTTCGTCGGCGAGCGCGCGGTGGCGCAGCCAGGGCCACACGGCCTCCTCGCACGTGGTGACGACCGGCAGCCCCCGCTGCAGGATGGGGCGGAGCGACTGGGCGCAGGCGGCCAGATCGCTGGCGGTGGTGACCATCGCCGCGTCGATCGCGGCCCAGTCGCGCACCGCGTCCAGCCCCGTGAGCACGCGCACGCCCTTGGGTAGCGACGGGTGCAGGGCCGACAGCGGCTTGCCCGCCAGAGACGGATCGATGTCGACCGCGGCGACGATCTCGCCCAGATCGCGATCAACGAAGTCGCGGAGAATCTTGATGCCTAGCGGGCCCAGACCGACGTGGAGCAGCTTCATGGGCCGAAGGTAGGCGGCGGACTTGGCACCCGATGCCTCGTTGTCGCTCGTCTGCAAACTCTCAGCCACATCGCGGCCCGGGTTGATCAACTCGAAGGCACCAAGCCATGCGGCATCGAGGCATCAAGCCGGAACGGCGGGGGACCGCGGCCGTCCCAGGCAGCACACGCCCATCGACAGCGCCACGCCGATGGGCAGGTGCCAGGGCCAGGGCAGGGCGAGCCAGGGCAGGAGGTTTTTGATGCTCTCGGCGTCGTAGTTCGTGCTCGTCAGGGCGCTGGAGACGGCGACGCAGAAGGGCGTTTGGAAGAGCAGGATGACGACGAACCCGGTGATGAGCGCGGCGATGGCGCTGGGCCCGCTTCCGCGACGGGTGAGCAGGACCGTGAGGAAGACCGCCAACAAACCGGCGAAGGCGAAGGTCATGGCCCGCAGGGCGAAGTCGATGAGCGTGTCCTGAGGGTTGGCGCGCTTCCAGTAGATGCAGAAGATCGCGAACCCGCCCAGAACCGCGCCCCAGCCCGCCACCGCCCAGCGGCCCGCGGAGAGGTAGTGCTTGTCGCTGCGGCCCGGGAACCAGTGGCTGTAGAAGTCGCGGATGAACGTGGCGGCCATCGCGTTGATCGCGGAGTTGAGTGAGCCCAGCCCCACGGCGAAGAGCCCCGCCACCATCAGCCCCGCCAGGCCCGTGGGCAGTTCGTTGACGATGAAGACCAGGAACGGCTGCTGGTCGCCCGCGGGCATCACCTTGGGCGTCACGCCGCCCATGAGCGACGGCTGCTTGTAGAACACGAACAGCAGCAGCCCGATGAGCAGGAAGAGGGCCACAATCGGGATCGCGATGAGGATGGCGGTGATGGCCGAGCGCCCGCCCTTGGCCGCGTTCTTGCAGGTGAGCATCCGCTGCACCATGTCGTGGTCGGTGCCGTAGGAAGCCAGCCCCAGCAGCATGAATCCCACCACCGCGGTGAAGATGGTGAAGTTGCCCCCGAGATCAAAGGAGATGAGTTTGAGTTTGCTCGACCCGTCCGCGCCCGCGGTGGAGAGCGCTTCCACCATCTGGCCCGTGCCCGCCGGGATCGTGCTCAGGATGAACGCGATCGCCGCGATCACCGCGACCAGCATGACCACGGTCTGGATCACGTCGGTCCAGATCACCGAGGCGATGCCGCCCACCAGCGTGTAGAAGACCGCCGCGGCGCAGAGGAGCGAGATCGCGATGATGAGCGGGCCGGGCTCGGTGGACTGGTCGATGCCAAAGACCACCGCCGCGATGGGGATGGCCCCGATGTAGACCCTTGCCCCCGAGGCGAACGTCCGCCCGACCATGAACGCGGCGCTGGCGGCCTGCTTGGCGTTGCGCCCCATGCGTCGTTCGAGCAGTTCGTAGATGCTGATGACGTCGGCCTTGTAGAACGCCGGGATGAAGACCCAGGCCACGACGAAGATCGCGATGATCCCGCCGATGTTGGTCGAGAGGTACGTCAGGTCGCCCTTGAACGACATGTCGGGCCCGCCGATGAACGTGGCCACCGACAGCGACGACGCGATGATCGAGCAGACCACCGCCCAGACGGGCATTCGGCGGCCGGCGATGAAGTACTCGCGCGCCCCCGAAGGTTCGCGCCGCGCCAGCCACCAGCCCGAGACGAGGATGATCGCGAGGTAGAGCCCCACGATGGCCCAGTCCAGCGTGCCCAGAGAGCCGACACCCAGGGTGGAGGGCAGCGCGGGGATGGCGAGAGTGGGCATGGTCATGGGCGGGGCGGCGGGCTTGGGGATAGGGGCCGACTCTTCGTCGGCTCGCCGCACGCCCCTACCCGAAAATCTCGCCCACGAAGGCCTCTTCCGCCGGGCCGGTCATGAGCGCTTGGCCTTGCGGGGCGATCTGGATGTCCAGGTCGCCCCCGGGCAGCGAGCAGCGCACGCGGGGGCCGGTGAGCCCGAGCGCGAAGGTCACCGCGGTGACGGCGCACGCCCCCGACCCGCACGCCTGCGTGAAGCCTGAGCCGCGCTCCCAGGTGACCATGTGCGCCGCGTCGGTCCCCTTCACCCGCACAAAGTGGACGTTGGTCCGCTCCGGGAAGGCCGGGTGGTGCTCAATCGCCGGGCCGATCCGCGAGTGGTC
Organism: Phycisphaerales bacterium; assembly: GCA_022843545.1. Lineage (GTDB taxonomy): Bacteria > Planctomycetota > Phycisphaerae > Phycisphaerales > UBA1924 > JALHNL01. The sequence goes on from JALHNL010000059.1 coordinate 11,954, forward strand.
GAGCGTGGCTTGGTCCACGACCACCGCGTGGGGGTTGCCCACGCTGGCGGGCACGAACAGCACGGGCCGGTCGCCCACCATCACCGCGTAGGTCGGCCCGCCCGCGCTGAGCGCGTGGGACCCGTCAAAGCCCGCGGCTTCCGCCCCGACCGTGACCACGCCCATATCCACCGTCGCGCCGTTCATCACGCGGCGGTCATCGAACGTGGGCGTCACTTCCACGACGCGGCGGCGGCTCGTCCCCGCTTCCACCCGGGCGATCTCGGGCGAAAGGCCCGCCCTCTCACGGGCGAACTTCACCAGGCACCGCACGCCGTTGCCGCACATCTGCGCCTCGGACCCGTCGGCGTTGAAGATCCGCATGCGGAAGTGGGCGCCGGGCAGAGTGGGGGGGCAGAGCAGGATGAGGCCGTCGGAGCCGATGCCCGTGTGGCGCGGGCTGACTTTGCGGGCCAGGGCGGGCCAGTCGCGCGAGGCCTCGCGCGTCGCGCCGGTCATCGCGTCGATGAAGACGTAGTCGTTCCCCAGCCCGTGCATCTTGCTGAAGGGCAGTCCCACGCCTCACTCCCACTCGATGGTCGCCGGCGGCTTGCTGCTGATGTCGTACACCACGCGGTTGACCCCGCGCACTTCGTTGATGATCCGCGAACTCATGCGGGCCAGCACCTCGTGGGGCAGCCGGGCCCAGTCGGCGGACATGAAGTCCTCGGTCACCACCGCCCGCACCGCCACCACGTTGTCGTAGGTGCGTCCGTCGCCCATCACGCCCACGCTGCGCACGGGCAAGAGCACCGCGAAGACCTGGGAGGTGGAGCGGTACAGCCCCGCCGACTCGATCTCCTGGAGCACGATCTGGTCGCACTCGCGCAGGATGTCCAGCTTCTCACGGGTCACGTCGCCGATGACGCGGACGGCCAGCCCGGGGCCGGGGAAGGGGTGCCGCCAGATGAGCCGCTCGGGCAGCCCCAGCACGTCGCCCAGGCGACGAACCTCGTCCTTGAACAGTTCGCGCAGAGGCTCGACGAGTTCAAACCCGATGTCCTCGGGCAGCCCGCCCACGTTGTGGTGGAGCTTGATGCCCGCGCTGGTGCCCGCGTGGCCGTGGCCGGACTCGATGACGTCCGGATAGAGCGTGCCCTGGGCGAGGAACTTGGCGTGGCTGATCTTCGGGTCGGCCTTGCACGCGGCCTGGAAGACTTCGATGAAGCGGTGCCCGATGCGACGGCGCTTCTCCTGCGGGTCGCTGATGCCCGCCAGGTCGCCCAGGAACTTCGCGCTCGCGTCCACCACGCGCAGGTCCACGTGGAAGTGGTCGCGGAAGGTGTTCTCGACCAGTTCGCGCTCGTTCTTGCGGAGCAGACCCGTGTCCACGAAGATGCAGGTGAGCTGTTCGCCCACCGCCTTGTGCAGCAGCCCGGCCACCACCGACGAATCCACCCCGCCCGAGAGCCCGCAGATCACGCGGTCGCGCCCGATGCGCGCCCGCGCGTCGTTGATGGCCTGGTCCACGTAGCTGCTCATCCGCCATGTGCCCTGGCAGCCGCACACGTCGTACAGGAAGTTCTGGATGATCGTCGCGCCCTCGGGCGTGTGCGTCACCTCGGGGTGGAACTGCACGCCGTAGAACGTCAGGTCCGGCGCCCGCAGCCTCACCGCCGCCAAGGGGCAGGTGGGCGTGCTGGCGAGCACGTCCATGGCCCGGGGCGCCGCGCCCCCGCCGGCCGCCTCCGCGAACACCTGGTCCCCGTGGCTCATCCACACGATGGTCCGCTCGGGAAGCGTGCTCAGCAGATCGCGCCGGTCCGAGAGGTCGATGTTCGCCCGCCCAAACTCGCGGTGGTCCGCCCGCGTCACCTTCAGCCCCAGCGTCTGGCAGGTGATCTGCATGCCGTAGCAGATGCCCAGGATGGGCACGCCGAGCTTGAGCAGCGCGGGGTCAAACCTCGGCGCGCCCGGTTCGTACACGCTCGCCGGGCCGCCGGAGAAGATCAGTCCGCGCGGGCTCAGCCGCTTCACCTCTTCGGGCGAGATCGTCGGCGGAACCAGCAGCGAGAACACCCCCGCCTCGCGCACTCGGCGCGCGATCAACTGCGCCGTCTGGCTGCCGAAATCCAGGATCAACACCGTCTCTCGCGACGCGGCGGACTCGGGCGTCGCGGGGGCGGGCTTCAGGAGCGTGCTCATGGTCGAGGATACCCCCGGACTGGATAACTCGGCGCGCTGTGCCGAGCCTTCTTCATCTCACGCCAGCGACCCCAGAAACGCCGCCAGCCGCTTGCAGCCTTCTTCGATCTGCGCTTCCCCGCAGGCGAAGCTCATGCGAATGTGGTTCTTGCCGCAGCCGCCGAAGTCTTCACCGGGCACCACGGCCATCTTCTGCTCTTCGAGCAGCGCGCCGGCCAGGTCGCCGGCGGAGGCGATCGCCTTGCCCCCGGGCGACTTCTTGCCGAAGTACGCCGACACGTCGGGGAAGGCGTAGAACGCGCCGATGGGTTTGGCCACCTGCACCTTGGGGATCGCGCTGAGCCGCGAGAAGATGAGGTCCGCCCGCTTGGCGAATTGGGCCCGCATCGCGGCCAGGTCCGCGTCGGCGTGCGAGAGCGCCGCCCGCATGCCCGCGAGGCTGAACCCCGGCACGCTGGTGATGGTCTGCCCCTGCAGTTTGCTGATCGCCGCGACCGCCTGCTTGCCGAACTCGCCCGAGCCGCTGAGCCAGCCCAAGCGCCAGCCGGTCATCGCGTAACTCTTGCCCGGACCGTTGATGGTGATCGTCCGCTCCGCCACCGCGGGGATGGACCCGATGGACTTGTGCGGCACGCCGCCGAAGACGATGTGCTGGTAAAGCTCGTCGGCCACGATCACCAGTTCGGGTGCGATGGTCGCGGCGCACTCCGCCACCACCTGCGCCAGCGCCGCGAGTTCATCGGGCGTGTACATGGTACTGCACGGGTTGCTGGGCGTGTTGATGAGCAGCACGCGCGACCGCGGGGTGATCGCCTTGCGCAGCTGCTCGGGCGTGATCTTGAAGCCGCTCGCGGTGGTGGTGGGCATCTCCACCACCTTCGCCCCCGCCAGTTCCGCGATGGGCGCGAAGCTCACCCACGCCGGCACGGGCAGCAGCATCTCCATCGGCGCCTGGCCCGCGGCGGGCGGGTCAAAGAGCGCCTGCATCGTGAGGTAGAGCGCCATCTTCACGCCCGCGGTGATGAGCACGTGGTCGGGCGTGACGTTCGGGATGCGGTTGCGCGTGGAGACGAACTCCGCGATCAGCGCCCGCGTCGCCGGGTCGCCCGCGGTGGGCAGGTACTTGGTCTGATTCGCCCCCAGCGCCGCGACGGCCGCGTCCTTGGCCACCTGCGGCGAGTTGAAGTCCGGCTCGCCCGCCGAGAAGTTCAGGACGTCCACCCCGGCGGCCTTGAGCGCCGCGGCGCGGTTCATGACCGCCACGGTGGCGGAGGGCTTGAGGGACGAGACGCGGTGGGAAAGACGCATGGTGGGGGAAGATAGCGGGCGGACGGGAGTCGCGAATGAGCCGCCGCGAACCGGGCTTGAGACCGGCCAATTGGGAGTATGTGCCTCCGGGTCTTGCCCGACTCGCGATTCGCCACTCGCGATTCGCGGCCTCCGTCCCCTCTTGCCCCGTCCGGCTTCCGTCCGGGTTTGATCCGGGTAACCTCACCGCCTAGAGTTGTCATTCACACGTCCCACCCGGCCGGGGCGGTTCCCCGGCCTCATCGAGCCGAGTCTCATCATTATGCCTAGCAGCGCTCAGCACCGCACCAAGCTCGTCAAGACCTATCAGATCAACGCGACCGATACCGGTTCGCCTGAGGTTCAGATCGCGCTCCTCACCGAGCGGATCAACGACCTCACCGAGCATCTGAAGCAGCACCGCAAGGACTACCACTCCCGCCGCGGCCTGGTCCTCATGGCCTCGCGGCGCAACCGCCTTCTGCGGTACTTGGCCTCGGCCGACCGCAAACGCTACCTCGACCTGATCGGTCGCCTCGGCCTGCGTAAGTAACCCTCACAGGCCCGCACGCGAAAGCATGCGGGCCTGCTTCGTTTATCCCCGGCCACCGACCCCCGGCCGGGCGGCAGTGGGCACTGGGCAGCCGTCTTTGCGGGCGTCTGCTTTCTGGCTTCTGCCCCCTCGGTTCGGTTCTGGTGGCCTCGCCTGCGGCAGCCAACACCGGAGTGTTGAGCGCCCGGGCGGTCTGGCATTTTCACCGGAAGACCGAACATGCAACACGTCAAAGTCCAACGCGAGATCGGCGGCCGCACCCTCACCCTCGAGACCGGCAAGGTCGCCAAGCTCTGTTCCGCCGCCGTCATCGCGACCTACGGCGGGACCACGATCCTCGCCACGGTCACCCGCGGCGCGCCCCGTGAGGGCACCGACTTCCTCGGGCTCACCATCGACTACCGCGAGAAGACCTCCGCGGCGGGCAAGTTCCCCGGCGGCTTCAAGAAGCGCGAAGGCCCGCCCAGCGAGAAGGAAATCCTCACGATGCGGATGATCGATCGCCCGATCCGTCCGCTCTTCCCCGACGGCTACTTCGACGAAGTGCTCGTCCAGTGCTTCGTGATGTCCCACGACGCGGAGAATGACAGCGACGTGATCGCCGGCACCGCGGCCTCCGCCGCCCTGGCGCTCAGCGACATCCCCTTCGAGGGGCCCATCGCCACCGTCCGCGTCGGGCGCGTGCACACTGACGACGGCGCGCGGTTCGTCGTCAACCCCACCGTCAGCCAGCTCGAGTTCAGCGATCTTGACCTGGTCCTCAGCGGGCACAAGGACGGGCTGAACATGATCGAGGTCGGCGCCGCCGAGATCGGCGAGACCGACATGATGGCCGCCATGACCTTCGGCAACGACGCCATCCGCGAGGTGCTCGGGCTCATCAACGACCTCGTCGCCCAGGCGGGCAAGCCCAAGAAGATGGGCGACCTGTTCCTCCCCAGCGACGAGATCACCAGGTTCATCGCCGACACCTGCACCGCCCCGCTCACCGCGGCCCGGCAGATCAAGAGCAAGAAGGAGCGCAACGACGCGGTCGACGCGCTCCGCAAGAAGACCCTCGACACCCACTTCGCCGAGAAGACCGACGGCACCTACGGGCAGTGGAAGGACTCCTTCAAGCGCCGCCTGATGGCCAAGGACGCCTTCAAGCGCCTCGAAGAGAAGATCACCCGCAAGCTCATCATCGAGTCGGGCATCCGCGCCGACGGCCGCGGGCCGCTGGACATCCGCCCCATCGAGGGCGAGGTCGGCATCTTCGCCCGCACTCACGGCTCCGCCTTCTTCCAGCGCGGCGAGACGCAGTCGCTCGTCTCCTGCACCCTGGGCACCGGCAAGGACGAGCAGATCGTCGACGGGCTCATCCCCGAGTACAGCAAGAAGTTCATGCTGCACTACAACTTCCCGCCCTTCTCCACGGGCGAGGTCAAGCGCATCATGGCCCCCGGCCGCCGCGAGATCGGCCACGGCGCGCTCGCCGAGCGCAGCCTCCTGGGCATCCTCCCCTCCCCCGACGAGTTCCCCTACACCATCCGCGTCGTCTCCGACATCACCGAGTCCAACGGCTCGTCCTCCATGGCCTCCGTCTGCGGCGGCTGCCTCGCCCTCATGGACGCGGGCGTCCCCATCAAGGGCACCTGCGCCGGCATCTCCGTCGGCCGCTTCGCCAACGATGACGGCTCCGGCGAGGTCTTCGTCACCGACATCATCGGCGAAGAGGACTTCTTCGGCGACATGGACTTCAAGGTCTCCGGCACCCGCGAGGGCATCACCGGCATCCAGCTCGACCTCAAGATCCGCGGGCTCAATCTCAATCAGATCGAGAAGATCCTGTACCAGGCCAAGCAGGGCCGCCTCCAGATCATCGAGATCATGGAACGCGTCATCGCCAAGCCCCGCGCCGAGATCTCCCCCCTCGCCCCGCGACTCGTCACCATCTACATCAACCCCGAAAAGATCGGCAAGCTCATCGGGCCCGGCGGCAAGACCATCCGCAGCCTGCAGGAGAAGTACGGCGTCACCATCGAGGTCGAGGACGACGGCAGCGTCATGATCGCCGCCCCCTCGGGCGAGACCATCGCCCAGGCCCGCGGTGAGATCGAAGCCCTCTGCGAAGAGATCAAGGTCGGCACCTTCTACACCGGCCGCGTCGTCAGCGTCAAGGACTTCGGCGCCTTCGTCGAGCTCGCCCCGGGCACCGACGGCATGTGCCACATCTCCGAGATGGGCACCGGCTACGTCAAGCACGTGGGCGACGTCGTCAAGATCGGCGACTCCGTCCGCGTCAAGGTCATCAACATCGACGACCAGGGCCGCATCAAGCTCTCCATGAAGCAGGCCATGGCTCCCGCCGACGGGGCCGCCCCCGCCCCGGCCGGCGCCCCCGCCCAGCAGCCCGCCGGCAGCCGCTGATCCTTCATTACAACGTAACTCCCGCGGCCGGCGGCCTTCCGCCGGCCGTTTTCATTACCGCCCGACTTCACAGAATAAAAACCTAGGTGAAACTCGTCCGCCACTGGCGGCGTATAGTCCACGTCACCCTTGCGACTTGGAGTGTCATGGCATGACCGCCGCCTCTGACCGTCTTGTCAACATCGAAGGCGTGGTGAAGTGGTTCGACCCCAAGAAGGGGTTCGGGTTCATTGTCGGCCCGCAGGGGCAGGACATCTTCGCCCACTACACCAAGATCGAAGGCGACGGCTTCCGCGTGCTTAAGGACGGCTCGCGCGTGCAGTACGACGCCGAGCGCAGCGACAAGGGCTGGCACGCCTCGCGCATCATCCGCCTTGACCCCGACCCCGCGGACCCCAGCGCCGGCCGCCGGCACTATTCGCGCACGCCCCGGCGCTGAATCCGTGAGAAGGCTCCGCGCTCGCGGCGGCACGCCATAATCACCCGCATGTGGACGGCCATCGGCTTTGCGATCGGGCTCCTCGTCGCGGCGGTCCTGGCCCGCGAGTTCACGCGCCGCCATGTGAACGCCGCGCGGGCCGCCGAGCGCCGGGCCCGCTCCGCCGAGCGTCTCGCCGAGATCGGCGCCATGACCGGCGGGCTCGCCCACGAGATCAAGAACCCGCTCTCCACCATCGGGCTCAACGCGCAGCTGCTCAGCGAGGGCGTGGATGACAGCGACCTGGACCCGGACACCAAGCGGCGTCTAGGCAACCGCGTCGCCGCGCTGAGGCGCGAGACCGAACGCCTGCGTGGAATCCTGCAGGACTTTCTGGAGTTCGCGGGGCAGATCCGCCTCGACGCGCGCCCGATCGACGCCGGCGCGATCGTGAGCGAACTGGTGGACTTCTACCACCCGGAAGCCAAGCGGCTGGGCGTCACGCTCCGAGCCGACGTGCCCGCGGGCGAATCGCTCACCGCCCGCGCCGACCCCAAGCTGCTCAAGCAGGCCCTGCTCAACCTCATGATCAACGCCACCCAGGCCATCGCCGGGCCCTCGCCCGCCGAGCCCGGTTCGCCCCCGCGCGGCGAGGTCATCCTCCGCGCCCGGGCCCACCCGGCGACCGACGACCGCGCCGCGACGATCACGATCCACGTCATCGACACCGGCCCCGGCATCGCCCCCGACGTGCTTGCCCGCATCTTCGAGCCCTACTTCACCACCAAGGCCGGCGGGAGCGGGCTGGGCCTGCCCACCGCGCGCCGCATCATCGAGGAGCACGGCGGGCGGCTGGACGTGCACAGCGAGCCCGGCCGGGGGACCGACTTCTGCATGGTGCTCCCGGTCGGCGAGGCCGGCTGAGCGCGGCGTCGACAACCCCGCGACGGCGGACCCTCGGCCCCACATCTGAAGTCTCACGCCTCCTACCATGCCCGCGATGATCAAGCCCGCTTTCAGCACCGTCGCCTGCCCGGACTGGACTCTGCCCCGCGTGTGCGATCTGGCCTCGCGCAGCGGTTATCTGGGCGTCGAACTCCGCACTTTCGGCGACGGCTCGCGCCGCTTCGCCTGTGAGCCCGCGCTCACCGACCCCGCCAAGATCATGCGGCTCTTCGCCGAGCGCGGGCTCGACGTCGCCTGCATCGCCACCGGCGAGCGCTTCGACAAGAAGGTCTTCCCGCCCGTGCTGGGCAACGTCATCAGCGACACCGAGGGGCCCATCCGCGCCGCCAAGCGTGCGATCGACCTGGCCGTCGCTGTCGGCTGCCCCCTGGTCCGCGTCTTCGCCTACGAGGCCTCGCCCGGCGAGGATCTCGACCGCGCGTCGTACCGCATCGTCGAACGCCTCAAGAAGGTCGTTGACCACGCCCACCGCACGGGCGTGTTCGTCGCGATCGAGAACGGCGGCTCCTGGAACACCGCGGAGCAGATCGCCGCGCTGGTCGATCAGGTCGAGAGCAACCTGCTGGGCGTGTTCTACAACACCGCGGTGGGGGCCCGCGCCGGCGACGAGGGCGCCAAGGCCGTCACCCGGCTGGGTTCGCGTCTGCTGGCCCTGCGACTCTCCGACTGGGCGGGCACGCAGCCCGCGCCGCTGGGCGAGGGCGACACCAGCGCCCGCGAGTTTGTGATCGCCGCGGCCAAGCGCGACGCCGCCATCCCCGCCATCTTCGAGTGGAACCGCGCGTGGGACCCCGCGCTCAGCCCCGCCGAGACCGTGGTGCCCGCGGCCG
>JALHNL010000060.1 GCA_022843545.1 Phycisphaerales bacterium
ATGAGGCTCCAGACGCCGCCACCGGACCCGAATCGGCCGCCGCGCCCGGTCCGTTCTCGGGCGCGGTCCGCTCGCTGGGCGAAGACATCCTGAACCTCCCCGCGCCGGTGGACCCCGACGCCCCCACCGGCGCCGGGGCCGCCCCGGGGTCGGGCGCGCGGCTGGTGATCTTCATCTTCCCGAGCATTCCGGCGGAATACTCGCTGATCGGCGCACCCTGAGCCTTTGGCGTGTTCTCGGACCACGCCCGTCGCGGGGGCATCAACCGCGCGCCCGGACCGGTCGATGCTCCTAGCTGGCCCACGGCGATCCACGCGATGCTCAAAGTCCCTCTTTCCAGCGCGCGACCCGGCATGGTCCTGGCCATGCCTGTGTTCCACCCGACGCTCCCGTCGCACACGCTGCTGCGCCCCGGGTTCGAGATGGACGCGCACTCCATCGCCCGGCTGACGGAACTGCGGGTGAACTTCGTGTGGATCCAGTACCCCGCGCTGGAGTCGGTCGTCAAATACGCGCACCCGACGCTGCCGGTGGAGCACGCGGCGATCACCTCGGTGGTCGGGCGCGCGCTCGACCACCTGCGCCAGGCCCGTGACGTGCGCTACGCCGAGCTGGACTTCCGCCCGTACGTTCAGGCTGTCCGCGACCTCTGCTCGAAGATCTCCCAGGCCGAGGGCGCGATGGTGATGCTCCACGACCTGGTCTCGGGCGAGTCGGACTTGGCGATGCACTCGGGCAACGTGTGCTTCCTGAGCATCCTGCTGGGCCTGAAGCTCGATCAGTACCTCATCTCGCAGCGCAAGCGGATGCAGCCCGCCTCGGCGCGCAGCATCGACAACCTGGGCGTCAGCGCGCTGCTGCACGACATCGGCGTCACCCGCCTGGACCCGCGCGTGTACGAGGAGTACGTCTACACCGGCGACGACACCCTGCCGGCGTATCAGGCCCACGTCCGCCTGAGCTACGACATGCTGCGCCGTCGCGTGGAGGCCACCGCCGCCGCCGCCGTCCTGCAGCACCACCAGCGCTACGACGGTCACGGCTACCCCAAGCTGCGTCCGAGCGAGAACGGCCCGCGACCGCTGCGCGGGGAGGAGATCCACGTTTTCGCCCGGATCATCGCGGTGGCGGATCGCTACGACCGCCTCCGCAACCCGCCGCGGGGGCACTATTTCGAGGAGTTCCGCACGCCGGTGGTCTCGGTGCTCAAGCAGATGCAGCAGGAGGCCCGCGCGGGCGTGATCGACCCGATCGTGTTCAAGGGTCTGCTGCACGTCGTGCCGGCCTTTGCGCCGGGCACCGTCGTCAAGCTCTCCAGCAACCGCTACGCGATCGTCTCGGACTTCAACCCGCTCTTCCCGTGCTGCCCCACCGTCCGCCTGCTCAACCTGCCCCCGGGCAAGGCCCCGCGGACCATCGAGCCCGAGGACATCGGCGAAGCGGTGGACCTCCGCCACGCCCCCACGCTCCGCGTGGTGCAGGCCGAGGGGCACGACGTCAGCCGCGACTTCTTTGATGCGGGCGACCCCGCCGAGTTCGACCTGCGCTACCTCACCCCGCCCGCTCCTCCCGCGAAGAAGCCGGCGCCCAAGGCCGCCTGACGCGCCATCGCGCTCACCACTCCCCGTCCAGGATCCGCTGGATCGCGCCCGCCACGCCGGCCTCGCGGTTGGATGGCGCGTGGGCCCGCGCCGCCCGCTTCACCGCGTCGCAGGCGTTGCCCATCGCGATCCCCAGGCCCGCGTGGGTCACCATGGACAGGTCGTTGTGCTCGTCGCCGATGGCGGCGATCCGCTCGCGGGGGATGTCCAGCCGGCGGGCCAGGCGCGACAGCGCCTGCCACTTGTCGGCCATGGGGTTGAAGAGCTCCAGGATGTGGACGCTGAGGATGCCCTGGGCGACGCGCTCGGGGGGCATGAGCGCGCCGGTGAAGTACTGGAGCATGACCTCGGCCCCGAACCGCTCGCGCAGGTCCATCGCCAGGGGCCCGATCGGCTCGTTGCTGCTGTACGCCCCCACGCGCACGGTGTGCTCGGGGTGCAGGTCGTGCTCCAGACGCTCCACCGTGCGGGCCTGGATGCCCTGGTGCTCGAACCACCAGCGGGTGGCGGCGTCCAGGTCGTCAAGCCCGCCCGGGCTCACGACCAGGTAGTCGAACCCCGAGGGCGTCGGATCCTTGAGCAGCAGAGCGGGGTGATCGCGCGAGGCGAGGTAGTCCACCACCCGCCGCACCAGCCCCAGGTCCATCGTGAAGCGCTCCAGCGTGCGCCCCGAGAGCGGGTCGGCCACCAGCGCGCCGCCCGACACGATGACCGGATCGCTCAGCCCCACCTCTTGGATGATCTTGCGGCACTCCACCAGCGCCCGCCCGGTGCAGATGGTGACGTGCAAGCCCTCGGCCCGGGCGCGGGCGATGGCGCGGACGTTCTCTTGCACCACGCGGCCCGTGGGGTCCAGCAGCGTGCCGTCAAGGTCCACCGCCAGGATGTCGTAGCGTCGCTGGGGCACGGGCAGTTGTAGGAACTCGGCGCCCCGCCCGGCTCAGCGGATGAACCGCATGCGTCCGAAGTCGGGCACGGGCAGCGGGCCGCCGCCGGCCAGGCTCGGGAAGTACACGAAGAAGGCCTTGCCCAGCATGAGATCGCGGGGCACCACGCCCTCGTGACGCTGCATGCCGCGCTGGGTCATCATGGCGTCCACCCAGGGCTCGGGGTCGCCCCAGAGCCGGCCGTCCTGGCTGTAGGGGCTGTTGTCGCCGCAGACGAAGAACTGATCGTCCTCCAGCAGCGCGGTGCGGCGTGGGTTGGTTCCCAGCGCGGGCTCGTTCACGTACGTCCCCCCGCGGTACCAGGCGGGCTGGTAGTACAGGTCGCGGTCCAGGGCCACCGACCGCAGCGTGAAGGGCCCGCCCTGGAACTCCAGGCTCAGGCGAGGCTTGCGGTAGATGGTGGTGTCGGACAGCACATTGCCGCGCCGGCCGTCCTGCGCACGATCCAGTTCGACCAGCGACTTGCCCGTGGAGGCGAGGATGCGCTCCGCGGGCGTCCACTCATACTCGTAACGCGCCGCCTCGCGCCCGTTGACGATCAGCCGGAGCGTCTGGTCCACATGCCAGAACTCCACGGCCGACAACTCGCCCGCCGGGAGCGTCGCCGGGGCGGTCGCGACGACCTTCCAGCCTTCGCTCTCGCCCGCGCCGGGCGCGGGACGCATGCTGAGCACGGCGGACCCGCCGGCGATCTCGCCCTTGAACTCGTGCCCGCGCGCCGAGAGGATGAACGCGGCGCCGAGGGTGGCGGTGTCGGGGGTGATCGCGGCCCGCACGCGGATGTCGGAGACGGGGAACTCCGGGAGCCCCATGGGCATCTCGTCGTAGGCGTAGCGGTCGGTGATCTCGCGGGTGATGGGCTGCGCGCCGCCGGGCCGCTGGATGAACGGCGCCTGATCGTTCCAGTTCAGCACCGCTCGGTCGCTGCCGCGATAGGCGAGCACACCGCCGGCCTGCTGCATCCAGAGTTCGGGGCGCGATGGCGCCCAGGGGCTGACGAACCCGCCACGGGCCGTGATCGCGCCGGCCTGGACGGCGCTGAGCGGGGTGAGGGCGGAGTCGAAGACCGTCTGCCAGACCCGGCGCTGGACCTTTTCGGGCTTGCGGGCGATCTTCCAGCCCGCCATCTCCCAGTCACCCACGCCGCCCTTGGGCTCCTTGACCGCGTCGTGGACGAACACGTCGCCGTCGACCAGGGCGATCATCTCGCCGGGAAGGCCGATGAGCCGCTTGATGTAGTTTTGCGTGGGGTTGGTGGGGTTCTTGAAGACGACCACGTCAAAGCGCTCGGGCTCGCGGATCGCATAGAGGTACTTGAGCACCAGGATGCGGTCGCCGCTGCGGGTGATCACCCCGGTCCGCTTGAGCTGCTCCCCGCTGATCGGGTCGTGGACCACGACGGGGTTGTCGGGCGTGCCCTGAACGGGCAGAGGTTCGGCGTCGGGGCCCGACCCCCGCGAGTACCAGGGCGTGACGGCCCAGTCGGCGCCCGTCTGCTCGCCCGTGAACCGCATGTGGGCCCCCAGCAGGGTGGGCGCCATCGAGCCGGTGGGGATGATGAAGGCCTCGATCACGAACGACCGGAACACGAACGCCATCGCGAAGGCGATGATGATCGAGATCAGCGTCTCCTTCACCGTCTCCTTGTGAGGAGGCGGCGCGGGCGCGGGTGACTTCGTGTCGGTCTGGTCGGGCATGCGGCTGAGAGCATATCGCGGGGGCTCGCCCCGGGGTTCGGCAACCCGCCGGGTTCCACCCCCAATAATCACCCGATTACGGAGGTCTCATCATGGCTCTTTCCCTCCGCGTGATGGTCGCGCTCGTCCTGACCCTGACCCTTCTGGCGGCTCGCGCCGGGGCCCACGCCCCGGACGAACGCCCCGGCAAGACCGTCGGGCAACGCGTGGACGAACTCATAGCCGACGCCGACTCGGTGGCCTCGGCCGCCAAGCAGTGGCTGCGCTCGCAGCGTCAGCGTGCCGAGCAGGAAGTGGACGACCTGCTGGCCCGGGCCCGCGAGCAGGCCCCCAAGCCCTTTGTGGGTCTGCGCGTGCTGGGACCCGACGACGCCCCCCCCGCGGCGGACTCCAAGCACCCCTGGCAAACCCTCCCTCGCGACTCGCGTCTGCCCGCCCGAGTCGTGCTGCTGGTCCACGGGATCAATGAGCCGGGCAGCATCTGGGACGACCTGACTCCGGAACTGCTCAAGGCCGGGCGGTCTTTGGTGCGCTTCGACTACGCCAGTGACGGGGCCATCCCCGAATCCGCCGACGCGCTGGCCAAGGCCCTCAAAGACCTGCGGGCGCGAGGCGTGGAGCAGACCGACATCGTGGGCTACTCCATGGGCGGGCTGGTCGTGCGCGACGTGCTCACCCGTCCGGCCTACTACGCCGGCGATGCCCGCGGCGGCGAGGCCCTGCCCTCGGTGCCCCGCTTCATCATGATCGGCACGCCCAACGCCGGCTCGGTCGCGGCGCACCTGTGGTGGCTGTCGGCGCTGCGCGAGGATCTGGTCCGCTGGGTTGACAGCGACGGCGAGAACCTCACCGCGCTGCTGGGCGCGGTCATCACCTCGTCGGGCCAGGGGGCTGATGACCTGCTCCCGGACTCGGCGTTCCTGAAAGACCTCAACTCCCGCCCCCGCCCCACGAACGTGCGGATCACCGCCGTCGTGGGCACCGTCGCTGACGGCACCGCCAAGACGCTCAAGGGTCTGCTCGACGGGCGACTGGCCCGCCGACTTCTGGAAACCGAGGATCTCGAGTGGCTGAAGAAGGGCCTCGAGGAGGCCTCCACCGCCGCGGGCGACGGCGTGGTGACGGTGGACTCCGCGGCGTGGAAGGACGCCAACGAGGTCGTGAAGGTGCCCAGCGACCACCGGCAGATGATCCGCCGGTTTGACCTGGAGCACCGCGTCCGCGCTGAACTGGGGCTGGAATCAGCGGTGGCGGCGGCGATCCCCGAGATCGTCTCGCGCCTGGCCGACGCCGCGCCCGGCAAGTAGCCCGCCGCACGCCCGGGCCGTTCGCCGGGTAATCTGGGGGCGTGCCGCAGCGTCGCCATCACTACGAGCGGGCCTTCGAGTCGTACCTGCGCGACCAGCGCATCCGCTACGTCTCGGTCGACGAGGCCCGCCGGGCGTTCCTCCCCGACGGGGCCAAGTTCCGCATCCACACCGACGGTGGCTCGGCGGGGGTGGCGCTCAAGTCGTTCGACTTCGTGCTGTACGGCGAGTCCATGAACTGGCTGGTGGATGTCAAGGGCCGACAGGTGAAGGTCCGGGGACGGTCGGTGGGCTCGCCGGCTTCGGGGCGGATGGAGTGCTGGGCCACCCGCGACGACATCCAGAGCCTCAAGGCGTGGGAGCGGCTGTTTGGGGAGGGCTTCCGGGCCGCGCTCATCTTCGCGTACTGGTGCGAGGACGCGCCCCCCGCCGGGCTCTTCCAGGACCTCACCGAGTACCAGGGGCGCTGGTACGCCCTGCGGTCCATCACCGCCGACGACTACGCCTCCGCGATGAAGACCCGCAGCGCGCGCTGGGGAACGGTGGACCTGGCCCAGCCTGACTTTGAACGGCTCAGCCAGCCGCTGGTGTCGGCGTGGCGCGGCGCGTCCGTATGATCGGGCGTGACCGACCCCGCCGACGCGAAAAACGCCTGGACCGACGCCGACCTGTCGCGTGATGTTCACGCGGCGAGCGACAAGCCGGAGAAAGTGCGCGCGATGTTCGCCGCGATCGCGCGGTCGTACGACCTCAACAACCGCGTCCACTCCCTGTGGCGCGACCAGGCGTGGCGCCGCTACGCCGTCAAGGTCGCCCGCGTGCAGCCGGGTGAGGTGGTGGTAGACGTGGCCTGCGGCACGGGCGACCTGACCCGGGCCTTCGCGGAGCGCACCCGCGCCTCGCGCGTGCTGGGGCTGGACTTCACCCCGGCCATGCTCGACCTGGCCCGCGCCAAGCCCGACCTGGAAGGGGCCGCCCCCATCGAGTATCGCGCCGGCGACGCCATGAACCTCGACCTCCCCGACGCGTCCGCCGACGTGCTCTCCATCGCCTTCGGCATCCGCAACGTCGCTGACCCGGCCCGGGCGATCCGCGAGTTCCGGCGCGTCCTGAAGCCCGGCGGGCGGCTGGTGATCCTGGAATTTGACAAGCCCCGCAACGCCCTGGTCCGCGGGGTCTCGGACTTTTACACCGGCTGGATCATGCCCCGCACCGCAACTCTCATTTCACGGGACAAAAGCGGGGCCTATCGCTACTTGCCCAAGAGCGTCGAGGGCTTCATGAACCGGGATGAACTCGGGAGACTCATCGAGTCTTCCGGGTTTGAGCGGTGGACGGCCCGGGGGTTGTCGCTGGGGATCTGCGTGTGCCACGTGGCGTTCGTACCGCGTTCGTAGCCGGTGGTTGCGCTCTTCGGGGGGGTCCGAGGATTATTCGGACGTGGTGTCGGGGGAACTCCTCGCTGCCTAGGGAACCCCGGGCCGGGGCCGAAACGCGCACTTCGTGCCTTTTGGAATTGCGGACTTTGGGCTCAAGGCGGATTCAGTGAAGAGAAATGAAGGGTTCGATGCATTGACCCGCGTGAGGCGTGTGCCCCACGCGGGGCGTGCGGAGCGCACGGCCCGGCCAGAACAGTGTCCGGCGGGTGGAACTCGGCCCGGATGAATCGAACTTCTCAACCACCCCTTCTCTTTCAGTTGCAGGAGCCGAGCCCATGGACATGCAGATGATGCAGGAACGCTTCTTCGAGACCCTGATCAGCGGCGACCGTCAGTCCGCCCGGGAGATCGTGGCCCAGGCGCAGTCGTCCGGGCTTTCCCCCGAACACCTGATCACGGACCTGTTCTGGCCCGTGTACGAGAACCTCGGCAAGCTCTTCCGCGCCGACCAGATCTCCACCATGGCGCACCACATGGGCTCGCGGCTGCTGCGCGTGCTGGTGGACCAGAACGCCAGCCGGATGCGTGCCGCCCCGCGCAACGGCAAGACGATCATGGCCTTCTGCGGGCCCAGCGACGCCGACGAACTGGGCGCGCAGATGGGCGTGGACATGCTCGAGGCGGCGGGCTTCACCGTCCGCTTCGCGGGCGGCGGGATCGCCAACGACGAGATCCTGGGCCTGGTTCAGGAAGCCCAGCCCGACGTGCTGATGATGTTCGCCAGCGCCCCCGGCGACCTGCCCAACATCCGCGCCCTGATCGACACCATCCGCGAGAACGGCGCGTGCGACAGCATGCAGTTCGCCGTGGGCGCGGGCGTCTTCAACCGGGCCGAGGGGCTCGCCGAGGAGATCGGGGCCGACCTGTGGGCCACCGACCCGCTCGAGATGGCCGAACGCCTCACCAGCGAGCCCTCGCGCCGCGCGTCGGCCGAGCAGCGCACGGTGGGCAAGAACCGCAAACTCCGCAAGGCGGCCTGATCCGGCCATCGCGGTGATGAGCCACGGCCCGGCGGCCCCGATCGCCCACGCTGCGCAAGGATGCGCGAGCGGGCGGGCGGGGCCGCCGGGCGTTTTGCTTCATCGCAGGCTTTGGCGGGCGGAAGAGCCCATTCAGCGGCGCCGCCCGAAGGCCTGTCGGTAGCGCCGGACTCACCTGAGCCGACCGCCCCGTACACTGGGGCGTGACCGCGCTTGCGTCCGCCAATTCATCGTCTTCCGCGGGGAACGGCCGTCGGCCGATCCGCGTGATGTCGCCTTTGGTGGCGGGGCAGATCGCCGCGGGCGAGGTCGTCGAGCGCCCCGCGAGCGTGGTGAAAGAACTGGTGGAGAACGCGCTGGACGCGGGCGCGACGGCGGTGACGGTCGAACTGGAGCAGGGCGGGGTGGAACTGGTCCGCGTCACCGACGACGGCGGGGGCATCCCGCAGGGCGAACTGGGCCTGGCGCTGGCGGCGCACGCGACCAGCAAGATCGACGACGCGGCGGACCTGGACCGCATCGCGACCATGGGCTTCCGCGGCGAGGCGCTGGCCTCGATCAGCAGCGTGGCGCGGGTGAGCATCCGCTCGCGCACGCGCGAACAGGCCGCCGCGGCCGAGATCGCCGCCGAGGGCGACGCGCTGCAGCCCGTCCGCCCCGCCTCGGGCCCGGTGGGCACGGTGGTGACGGTGCGGAACCTGTTCTTCAACACGCCGGCCCGGCGGAAGTTCTTGCGTACGCCCCCCACGGAGCAGGGCCGATGCGCCGACGTGGTGCGCCAGATCGCGATGGCCCATCCGGCGGTGGGCTTCCGCCTCACGTGCGACGGGCGGGTGTATCTCGACGTGCCCCGCGGGCAGGGTCCGCGCGACCGCGCCCTGGCCATCCTGGGCAAGGAACTGGAGCCGCAACTGCTGGAGGTCTCGGCTGATCGGCTGGACACCGGCGGGGCGCTGACGGTGTGGGGGCTGATCGGGACGCCCGAGATCGCGCGGGCGACGATGGCGGCGATGTTCCTGTACGTCAACGGTCGCCCCGTCCGCGACCGCACGCTTCAGCACGCGGTGCGCGAGGCGTACCGCGGGCTGATGGAACCCGGGCGCTACCCCACGGCGGTGGTGCTGGTCGAGATGGACCCGGCGGCGGTGGATGTGAACGTCCACCCGTCGAAGGCGGAAGTCCGCTTCCGCGACTCCAGCGCGGTCCACCAGAGCGTGCTGCGGGCGTGCAGGCGGGCGCTGCAGAGCGCGGACCTGACGCCGGCGGTGAACTTCCAGCCCGGGAGCGGGGCGGCGCCCGATGCGACGGGCATCCTGCCCATGGCCGCGCCGCGGATGGTGAGCGCGGTGGCGCTGGCGGCGCAGTTGCGGATGCCGCCGGAATCGCCTGCCGGGCGGTCGCCGGTCTCACCTCTCGCCCCCACTTCGATTCCATCAGCCGGTTCGCCCGCGCCGGCCGCAGCGGGGCCGAACGAAGCGACCCTTCCCGTCGCGCCGAGCGCGGAAGTTCCGATGGACCTGCCCGCGCCGGTTTCGCCCGCGCTGCAGATCCACAACAGCTTTCTGGTGACTCAGGATTCGCAGGGCGTGGTGATCATCGACCAGCACGCGCTGCACGAGCGGGTGATGTTCGAGAAGCTGCTGGGGCGGATCGGCGCGGGCGATCTGGAGTCGCAGCGGCTGCTGGTGCCCGCGATGATCCGCGCGACGCCCCGGCAGATGGAGTCGCTCCCCGGCTTGCAGCCCCTGCTTAAGCGCATCGGCGCGGAGGTGGAGCCCGCGGGGCCCAGCGACCTGGCGGTGCACGCCTTCGCGTCGTTCCTGTTTGAGCGGGGTGTGGAGCCGGGGCCGTTCATCAGCGAGCTGCTGGATCGCGCGGCGGACTCGGGGTTCGGGGCCGACGAAGAGGACGCGCTGCGCGACGTGCTGGACATGATGGCGTGCAAAGCCGCGATCAAGGCGGGCGACCACCTGTCGGAACTGGAACTGGCGGAACTGCTGGCCCTGCGCGACCAGGTGGAGCGCAGCAGCAACTGCCCGCACGGGCGGCCCACGAGCATCCGGCTGTCGATCCGTGAGCTGGAGAAGCGGTTCGGGCGGAGTTGATCGCGCGGACGGGTAAGTCCAAAACAAACCGCCCCGCCGGGGTCACCCGGCGGGGCGTGCATTGTTCATGCTCGGGGCCTCGCCACTGGCGTAACCAGTGCGGCTCCGTCGAACTGCCTGTGGTTACAGGTTCAGCCCCGTAAACGATCCGTAGTTCTGCACTGGACCACCTCCTTTCGTGGGAAGCCTCGCCGAACCGACGCCGCCGAATCTGCGGCCGCCCGGCCTCCAGACGCGGGCCGTCACCCGCGGACGCATCCCCTTCGCGGCTTCGTACGCAACCGCTGGGGGACTCGTGATCAGCCGCCGCTCGGGCCGGGTTCGAGTGTGTCCGACGCGCCCGGGGCGATCACCACTTCAATCTACATTCGATTCGGTCGGCGTGCGAAGGCGGTTCGCCCAACCGGACGGTTTTTGAGCCGGCGGTGGACGATGCGTCGCTATCGGCCTCCGCCAAATGCCCGAGTTTGTCCATGTTCTCGCCTCGCCCGGGCCAGAGGGGGGCGCCTGGGGGTCTCCGCTGGGTGAGGGCCCTCAGGCGGTGCGGACCACCGCACCCGCCTGCGCCTGCATGCGGGAGACCAGGCGGTCCACCTCGGCGTTCACCTCTTCGTCGCGGAGGGTGCGGGTGTCGTCGCGGAAGGTCATGCGGAAGGTGACGCTCTTCTTGCCGGGCTCGATGGGCTGCCCGCGGTACACACCGACGAACTGCAGGGCCTCCATCCACTTCAGGCCGGTCTGCGTCACGATGCCCTCGAGCACGCCCCACTCGGTCCGCTCCGCCACGATCAGCGACAGGTCGCGCTGCGTCGCGGGGAAGGCGGGCAGGGCCCGGGCCAGCCGCCGGGGCGGGAAGCCCGCGCACAGCACGCCCGCGTCGATCTCCGCGGCCACCACGGGCGAGTGCAGTTCCCACTGCTTCTGCACCGCGTCGGCGAGCAGGCCCATGACGCCCAGGCGGCGCTCGCCCAGCGTCAGGCCCGCGCACCCGGCGGGGTCGTACGCCTTGGTGGGCGGTGTGGAGAGCGGCTCGACGCGGAGTTGACCGGGCCCGGCCAGTTCGTCGGCGAGGGCGTCGATGACGCCGCGCATGAGACGGAGGGCCAGTTGCTTGCGATCAAAGGCCTTGAGGCTTGCGCCGGAGAGCGGGTCGCGCTCGGGCGCGTCGGCGAGCAGGGTCAGGTTCATGCGCTCGATGCTGGCGCCCACGGGCGCGCCGGCGGGCTTTTCCTGGGCGAAGACGCCTGCGAGTTCGTACAGCCGCAGCCCGCCCGGGGCCTCGACCTTGGCGTCCTGGTTGACGCGCCGACAGTCGAGCAGGCCGCTGAGCACGCTGGGACGCAGGACGTTGTCGAGCCCGCGGCGGTCGTCGGAGACGCTGACCGTGTCGAGGCCGGCGGGCAGGAACGGGGCGGCCTTTTTCGCCGTGGTGAAGGCGAAGGTGACGCCCTCAAAGAACCCCGACGCGCCCAGCACGCGGTGAACGGCGCGGATCGCCCGCTCTGACCGCTGCGGCTCCTGGATCACCACGGGCAGCGCGTCGCTGACGGGCAATCGCTCGTAGCCCACCACGCGGGCGACCTCTTCGATGAGGTCGACCTCGATGGCGATGTCCGGGCGATGCGCGGGCACCGTCACCATCGCGCCGCCGGGCGCGGGCTGGACGAGACAGCCGACCTTCTTGAGCGCGCCGTCGATCTCCGGTGCGTCCAGGGCCAGCCCGATCTTGCGCCGGCAGCGGTCGTGGCTGAGGGGCACCTGCACCGGCGCGGGCACGGGCAGCCCCGCGCTCAGCACGCCCGGGGCGAGCGTGCCCCCCGCGACCGACAGCACCACCTCAACCAGCCGCTCCAGCGCCTGACGCAGCGTGCGCGCGCTCACCACACGCTCGTAGCGGTGCGAGGCGTCGCTGCGGATGTTCAGCCGGCGGGCCGTGCCGCGGACCACCGCGGGCACCCATGTCGCCATTTCCAGGAGTACATCGGTGGTGCCCGTGCCCACGGCGGTGCTCTGCCCGCCCATCACGCCTGCCAGCGAGATCGGGCCCGAGGGGTCGGCGACCACCACGTCGGTGGGCTTCAGGTCGCGCGTGGTGCCGTCCAAAAGCGTGAGCTTCTCGCCCGCGCGGGCCATGCGGACGATCACGGCGTGCCGACCGCCGGCGTCCTTGGCGATCCGGCCCAGGTCAAAGGCGTGGGAGGGGTTGCCCATCTCGTGCAGGACGTAGTTGGTCGCGTCGACCACGTTGCTGATGGAACGCTGGCCGATGGCCTCCAGAGCCTCTCGGAGCCAGGCGGGGCTGGGGCCGATCTTCACGCCCTTGATGACCGCCACCATGAAGTGCGGGCAGTTCTCGCCCGCCTCGCTGGCCAGGGAGGCCAGCGACTCCACCGGCGCGCCCGAGGCCCGCGACGCCAGATCGGCCAGCGCGGGCGCACGCAGGGCCCGCTCCGTGGCGGCGGCGATCTCGCGGGCCAGGCCGATGTGCGAAAGGCAATCGCCGCGGTTGCTGGTCACCTCCACGTCGAGCCGGTGGTCGGGCAGCGCGCCGAAGGTGGACGGGGTGGTGCTCTCCAGCGGGAAGCCGGCGAAGGTCAGGGCGTGCTCGATCTGGGCGGGCGTGAGGGCGGGCTGGGCCCCGTGGTCGAGCAGTTGGTTCAGCCAGTGCGTGGAGGCGTTCATGGAGGGGGGAGGGTAAGCGGCCCCGGGGGTGGAGGGCGGAGGGCGGAGGCGACGCCCCAGGGCCCTTACCCTCCCACCGTGAACCTCGCCGTGCTGGTCCCGATCTACAACGAAGCGCGCCTCGCGCCGCGGCTCATTGACCGCCTGACCGCGACCCCTCCCCCGGAGGGCGTGACGCGCCGCGTGTACGTGGTGGACGACGGCTCCACCGACGGCACCCGGGCGTATGTGGAGTCTCTGGGCAAGCGGGGGGCCGAGGGATTCCGGGTGGGTCTGCACGAACAGAACCGGGGCAAGGGGGCCGCCGTCCGCACCGCCCTGCACCTGGCGCTGTCAGACGACCCGCCGCCGGACGTGGTGCTGATCCAGGACGCGGACCTGGAATACGACCCTCGCGACCACGCCAAGGTGCTGGCGCCGATCATGGACGGGCGGGCCGACGCGGTGATCGGTACGCGCTTCAAGGGCGAGGCGGCCCGCGTGCTGTACTTCTGGCACTACAAGGCCAACCGGGTGATCACGCTGTTCAGCAACGCGTGCACGAACCTGAACCTGTCGGACATCGAGTGCTGCCTCAAGGCCTTCACGCGCGAGGTGGCCTCGCGCGTTTCGATCTGCGAGGACCGCTTCGGTGTGGAGCCCGAACTGGTGGCCAAGATCGCCCGCGCCCGCGTGCCCGACCCGGACGCGCCCTCGGGCCTGCGCCCCGCGCGGGTCTTTGAGGTGGCGGTGAGTTACGCCGGGCGGACGTACGCCGAGGGCAAGAAAATACGCCCGCGCGACGGCGTGCGGGCGTTGTGGGCGATCGTGAAGTACGGGTTTTTCAGGCGGTGAATCGCGGGGATCCGCGGGCGGTCAGGGCTTCTTGGTGGCCTGCGGGTAGACGATCACGCGGTCGTGGATGAGCGTGACCAGGTCGGCCTTGCCGTCGCCGGTGGCGTCGGTGATGATCAGATCGCGGGGCTCGGTCTCGCGCTGATCGCCGCCGCTGAAGATCTGCGATTCGAAGATCTCGAACTCGGTGGCGAGCTGCACGCGGCGCTTGGCGGAGAAGGTGAGCACCGAGCACATCTGCTCGCCGCCGTCGAGCGTGACCGCGTCCAGGAAGCCGTCGCCGTTGACGTCGCCGAACTCGAGGTCATATTCGGAGCGGTCGCGGCTGTCGGAGCGGTAGGCGGCGAACTGCTCGAGCTTGATGCGCTCGCCCGCGAGGCGGGTGAGGGCGAAGGCCGCGTCGGAGAGCCCCAGCACGCCGGGCTGCCCGTCGCCGCCGAAGGCTCCGGCGAAGATGGCGGTGGGCGAGAAGCCGCTGAGGCGCAGTCGGCGCGAGACCTCGCCCTTGGCCGGATCGATGAACACCAGGCGGCTGTTGCCCTTGTCGGAGGCGACCACCGCCGGCGCGGCGCCGCCCAGGATGGCCAGGCCGGAGAGGTCGGTGCCCGGATCGCTGATGGTGATCTGCTTGACCACGCGCCAGCCGGTCTTGGCGTCGTACTTGCACGCGCGGACGAAGTTGCGGTCGGCGATCAGCAGTTCGGCCTTGCCGTCGCCGTCCATGTCCAGCAGGCCCGTGTTGCCGGGGCCGGCGGACTGCACGAGCCCGAAGTTGGGCATGTCCTTGTCGGTCAGCACCTGGGGCGTCGCGCCGGCCTGGGCCGCGCCGCCGCGGACCATCACCATCGGCTCGCCGGGGGTGAACAGCAGGATGTCCGCCGCGCCGTCCTGGTCGGCGTCGCAGGCGATGAGGCTCTGCGGGGGGCGCGAGACGCCCTTGAGCGGGATGGCGGTGACCAGGGGCTGGTCGCCTTCCTTCTTGCTGGGCTGGTGCAGTTCCAGCGTGTGGTCGCGCTTGTCCTTCACCACGATGGCGAGCGTGCCCACGCCGTCGAGGACCATGTGGCCCATGGCGGCGGGGCTGGCCCCGGCGGTCTTGAGCATGATCGGGGTCGGGAAGCCCAGCTTCTTCTCGGCGGCATTCCAGTCCGCCACGCCCACCGCCTTCTCGTCCTCGCTGAGCACGAAGACCTTGGCGGTCGCGGAGCCGTCCCACTGCCCGCCCGGGGCGGCGGTGATGGTCTTGGGCTTCTTGAACGCGCTGAAGGGCTCGGGGTCGCCCAGGCCCACGCCCTGGCGCTGGCGATAGGCGACGATGGTGTTGGCGTTGGTGTCGGTGGCGAGCAGGTCGAGCAGACCGTCGCCGTCGAGGTCGATGATCTGCACGGAGCGGTCCTTGTTGGGACCGTCGGCGAAGCCGAAGGCCTCGGCCTGCACGTCGCGCTCGGTGGAGTCGCCCTCGGAGCCGGTGGGCTGGGCGATGGGCTCGGAGACGAAGTCGTAGAAGACCACGCGGCGGCTGATCCGCTCGATGACGCCGAGGCTGGCGGCCTGGCGGCCCGGGAACCGGGCGTGATCCACGTCGCGCAGGGCGGGGGTCTCAAAGCGCAGTTCGGACCCGAGCAGGCCCTTCTTGCCCGTTGACGCGGGGTCCTGGCGCTGCAGCCACAGCCTCAGGGGGGTCTGCTCGTCGTTCACCCCGCCCAGGATGTCCATCCGCCCGTCGCCGTTGAAGTCGTCGATGAGGAGCCCGCCCACGGCCTTGTCGGGGGTGAGGCGGCGGGGCGTGCCCAGCGTGCCGTCCTTGCCCAGCGGGAAGACCTGCACCTTCTCCTCGGCGATCGCGACCACCTCGGGGCGGTCGTCGTCCATGACGTCGGCGATGCGCAGGCCGCCCTGGCCCGCGCCCAGCCCGCGGACGCGCTGGCGGTTCATGACGCGGAAGGTCACCCCTTCGCGCTGCTGCATGACCACGATCTCCGCGGGGTTCTGCCCGGCGTAGATCAGGTCCATCTTGCCGTCGCCGTCGACGTCGAACGGGCGCACGGCCGACACGCGCTGGGGCAGGCTCACCTCGCGCCGGTCATACCAGGGCGCGGGGGGCAACTGGTTGACCTTGAGGTCCTTGTCCAGTTCCTCGGCGGTCTTTTCCTTGTCGCGGAGGAGGAAGAGCTCGATGCGGCTCTTGCCGTTGTTCACCACCGCCAGGTCCGGGCGGCCGTCGCCGCTGAAGTCCGACACCACCAGCGGTCCGCACCCGCGGTCGACGACCACGATCCGCATCGGGTCCCACCCGAAGAACGAGGCGAGGTCCGGGTCGGCGACGGCGGCCGGGGCGGCGGCCCCGGCGAAGGCGATGAGCAGGGTGGGGAGCATTCGGTGTCCCTTTTCTCGGTTTGCGTGAATCACGGTTCGGGCGGATCAATATACTCTGCCGACCCCCGGGGCGTTGCGTGGTTCGCTCCGCCCGGTGGTGCGCGATGGAGGTGCGTGATGAGCCTGTTGATCGGTGCGCTCGCCTGCGGTCTGGTCCTTTCCCAACCCGCCCCGGCCGCCCCTGCGGCCAGCCCCACAGCCTCCACCC
This sequence comes from Phycisphaerales bacterium, assembly GCA_022843545.1. Taxonomy (GTDB): domain Bacteria; phylum Planctomycetota; class Phycisphaerae; order Phycisphaerales; family UBA1924; genus JALHNL01. The sequence continues at coordinate 16,177 of JALHNL010000060.1, forward strand.
CTCCGGCCCCCGCGGAGGCCGCGCCCGCCAAGCCCGTCGAGGGCGACGTGGTGAAGCTGACCGACGGCACGCAGATCACCGCGCCGATCATCAAGGAGACCAGCGAGGCGGTGTGGCTGGACCTGGGCTACACGATCGTCGAGGTCCCGCGGCGCAAGATCGACAGCGTCACCCGCCGCAAGCAGGACGAGGCCAAGGCCGACGTGAAGCAGACCGATCTCTTCCGCGTCACGACCAACCTCCCGCAGCGCCCGGAGAAGGAGCTGGCCAAGCAGTTCGGCGAGGCGGTGATCAAGGTGAGCACGCCCTCGGGCACGGGCTCGGGCTTCATCATCCACCCCGACGGGTTCGCGATCACCAACGCCCACGTGATCCAGGGCGAGACCAAGATCCGGATCACCATGTACCGCGCCGACGTGGGCGCGGGCGCGGGCGACCTGCGGCGCGTGGACATCGACGACGTGGAGATCATCGCCGTCAGCAACCACGCCGACCTGGCGCTCATCAAGCTCCCTCAGCAGGCGGGCAAGAGCTTCCCCATCGTGTACGTGCAGGGCGTGGACGACCTGGCCGCCGGGCAGCCGGTTTTCGCGATCGGCGCGCCGCTGGGGCTGGAGCGCACGCTCTCGACCGGCGTCATCGCCACCACCGCCCGGTCCTTTGAGGGCCTGGCCTACATCCAGACCACCGCGCAGATCAACCCCGGCAACTCCGGCGGCCCGCTCTTCAACGACCGCGGCGAGGTCATCGGCGTCACCAACATGAAGATCCCCTTCGGCGAGGGGCTGGGCTTCGCGATCCCCGCCCGCTACCTGCGCGACTTTGTCCGCAACCGCGACGCCTTCGCCTACGACAAGAACAACCCCAACTCCGGGCACAAGTACCACCCCGCGCCCGGCCGCGGCAGCTTCGACGCCCCCGCCTTCCTCGACGACTCGGGCTCCAAGGACCCCGCCTGACCCGCGACCGCCCGCCCCACTCCAGGATCACCCATGCTCAAGCGAATGCTCACCGCCCTGTTCCTCGGCGCCACCCTCGCCGCGCCCGCGCTGGCCGCCCGGGCTGATGAGAAGCCCGGCATCGCCGCGCTGGCCCCCAAGGACTCGTGGGTCATCGTCGCCACCGACCACTGGGACAAGATGCGCACGCAGTGGAACGGCAACGTGATCGCCGGGCTCACCTCCGACCCGCAGTTCGTGGCGATGTGGAAGGGCCTGTGGGACATGGTGCAGAAGGAGACGGGCGAAGGCGACGAGTCGCCCCTGCCCATGGCGCGGCTCTTCCCCTTCAAGAACCTGCTCGAGGACGCGGGGATCAAGATCGAGGACCTGCCGCTGCCCAGCGGGCCGGCGGGGCTGGCCGTCTACCACATGCTCGAGCAGCCCAAGGGGGCTGGGGCCGAGGCGGACGAGGACGAGTTCGCGCCGCGCCCGGCCAAGGTGCCCGGGGTCATGCTGGCCGCCGACTTCGGGGCCCGCGCGGGCGAGGTGGAGGAGTCGATCCAGAAGGCGATCGCCGAACTGGTCCGCCGGGGCGAGGCCGAGGCGGACGAGACCGTCCACCTGGGCGTGGGAGTCCGCACGCTGAAGCTCACCAAGCTCGAAGATCGCTGGAAGGCCAGCCGCGAGGAATTGGCCAAGAAGATCGAGGCCGAGTTCAAGAAGCAGGCGGGCGAGGACGGGCTCGACGGGGGTTACCGCCCGGGGGATTGGATCCGCCGCCAGCCGATGCCCGCCGAGATGCGGGCCATCCAGACGGTGCACATCGCGCGGCGCGAGGGGCTGGTGATCGTCGGCAACGAACTCTCGGTGCTCGAGCGCGCCATCGATTCGCTCGATGGTCAGCGGGTGGACACCGTCTCGGAGCGGGCCTCGTTCCAGACCGCCCGCCGCTTCATCGGCGAAGAGGCGGTGCTGTACGCCATGGTCCTTACGGATGTCTTCGCCGAGGCCGCGGCCAAGGAGCGGGCCGCGGATGAGCCGGCGGCGGGGCCCTTCGGGATGCCCGCCGTCGCGGGGCAGCTTCTGGGCATCTCGGGGACCAAGGCGCTGACGATGGGCATCTACCTGGACACCGACCGCGGGCCGCTGGAGATGCGCATCGGGATGCTGCACCCGAAGCTGGGCGGGCTGCTCTCGCTCTTCGACTCGGCCCCCGCGGGGTACACGCCCCCGCCCTTCGCCCCCTCCGACGCCGACGGCGCGGGGGTCACCTACGTCAAGTTCGACCGCATCTTTCCCACCGTCCGCGACATCTTGAAGGCCGCCCCGCCCGATGAGTCGCCCATCCCCGAGGCCCAGCTCGCGCAGGCCGAGGGGCTGGTCGCCCCGGTGCTGGCCTCGATGGGCCCGGCGGTGCACGTGGTGAGCACCACGACGCGCCCGCTCTCGCACGAGTCCAACCAGACCACCGTCGCGATCCAGCTCAAGGACGCCGCGCCGCTCACCAACGTCATCGTCGGGTTCGGCGGCGGCTTTTTGAAGCCGCGCGACTTTGAGGGCAACCAGATCTTCGAGACCGACGACCGCGGCCTGGGCGTGCGGATCAGCGTCGGGCTCGGCTTCGGGTACGCCTTCATCGGCACCCCCACCGGCGTCGAGAACGCCATGCGCCTGGCCGGGCGCACCGGGAGCGGGCTGGCCAACAAGCCCGGCTTCCAGGAGGCCGCCGCCGGCTTCAAGCCCGGCGCCGCCGCGTACATGTATCAGGACATGCGCTCCACGCTCGAGCTCGCCCTGTGGATGCTCAAGAACCCGCCCGCGCCGCTGGACTTCGACTTCGACGATGAGGGCCGCCCGGTGCGCAAGGCCGCCGAGCCGCCGCCCGCTCCGGAGTGGACGAAGCTCCTCCCGGAGGTGGACCAGTGGCTGAAGTACCTGGGCGACCCGCTCGCCGAGGTGCGCGTCACCGAGCAGGGGATCGAGATGATCTCGTGGTACCGCGCGCCCAAGCCGTGAGCGCCCGCCCACGCTCCCGGCGCCTCCCGGAAGCCCGGCCGCCGATCCCATCTAGAACGGCGCTGGCGACTTGGCGCTGGTGCGTCGCCCAGTGCGCGGGTCGCTGAAGACCAGTTCCGCCGCGTGCAGGTGCAAGCGGTCCGCGCCGGTCCCGGAGCCGTAGAGCACGTCGCCCACGATCGGGTGGCCGCGCCCAGCCCCCGACATTCCGCCCTCGCCCGCGAAGGCGCAGTGCACGCGCAGCTGGTGGGTGCGCCCCGTGTGCGGCACCAGCCGCAGGCGCGTGCGGTCGGGCTCGTAGGCCAGCACCTGCCACGCGGTGATCGCGGGGCGTGAGTGCGAGCGGTCGACGATCTGGTACGGACGGTTGGCGTAGTCCGCTCTCACCGGCAGGCTGACCGTCCCCGTCTCGGCGGCGACGTGCCCCTCCACCACGGCGACGTACGCCTTCTCGACGTGCCGCGCTTCAAACTGCGCGCTGAGGATCCGCTGCGTGTCTTCGCCCAGCGCGACGACCAGCAGGCCCGAGGTGTCCATGTCCAGCCGGTGCACGACCATCGGCCCCCGCGCCCGCGGATACGCGGCCCTCACCCAGTCGAGCACGCAGACCTTGTTGTCCATCGCCTTGCCGGGCACGCTGAGCACGCCCGCGGGTTTGTCGACGACGACATACCCCTCGCCCTCCAGGACGACCCGCGTAAGCCCAAGTCGATCGCGCAGCGCGCCCACGGACCACGGTACGACCACAGACGCCGCCACGGCGACCCCGGGTCGGTGTACAGCGCTCCCGTGACGCTCTCCTCACTCAGCGCCTTCACCGCTTTGGAGACCCGTTCCGGCCCGTTGTCGGTGCGTATGGACGCCGGGCCGCCGCGGATCGCCGGCAGCTCGTCTTGCACCATCGCGATACCCCCCTACCTCCTCCCCCCGCCGCGGCGGCCGCCGCTGGGCGCGGGGCGTGAGCGCTGGGGGGCTTCAGAACGCTGGGCCTTGGCGCTGCCGCGGTCGCGGGCGGCGGACTGCTGCTGGAGGTAGCTGGACTGTTCGGCGCTCGGGCGGGTGCGGGCCTGGGCGCCCGCGTTGGTCTGCGCGGGCTGCGTGGTGGGCCGCTCGCGCGTGGTCTGCTTGGGTTCGGGGCGCGTCTGCTGCTCCCAGCCGTCGTCGGTCTTCTTGTAGACGTTGCCGTCCTTGCCCGCGTAGACATCGCCGCCGCGCGTCTGGGCGACGGTGACGCCGTTGCCCCAGCGCCCCTCGGCCTGGATGGCGCCCGCGCCGCCGGAGCCCTGCACGCCGCGGATCGAGCCCGCGGCGGTGTTGACCTGTCCCCCGCGGACCCAGTCGTCGCCGTTGGTGACCGCGCCGCGGCTCCACGAGCCGTAGGGCGTGACCGCGCCGGCGCGATAGCCCGCCAGACCGGTATTCGGGTT
>JALHNL010000061.1 GCA_022843545.1 Phycisphaerales bacterium
GGGGGTGGGGGGGGGGGGGGGGGGGCGGGGGGGAGCCCGCCCCCGCCGGGGGCACGCATGCACGGCGTGCCCCACCCCCCTCCCCCCGCCGCCTGAATCACCCGGGCCGTTCGCGAGAGCGGACGGCTCGACTTGCGACGAACACCCACGTCATCGGAGCACGACATGTTCATCACCGACCGCGACCTGCTGATGCTCGAACCCAACCTCTTCCGCGATGTCGGCTGGCTCGGCCAGCGGCTGTTTGACGGTACCGGCGGCATCAGCGGCACCACGCTCACGATCTCGCCCTCCGGCGGCGTGAACCTGGAGTCCGCCGGTGTGGGCGCGGGGCACGTCGTGGTGGTGGGCGGCCTGCCGCTGGAGGTGCTGGCGCGCACGGCCGCCACGACCGCCACCGTCTCCAAGCTTCGCGCCGACCCCGACGGCGCGGCCATCCCGCCAGGCAACGTTTCGGGCGTGAGCGCGGCGGTGTGGACGCTGCGGCCGCAGATCGCCGTGGCGCACGAGCAGATCCTGCGTCTACTGGGCATCGAGCCGGGGGACACCGCGCCGCTGCCGGGTCAACTGACCGAGGCCCAGATCGTTCGTCCGCGCTCGCTGTGGCTGCTGGAAGCGCTGCTGACGCTGAACCTGGTGTACGCGTCGGCGGCCGCGCTCTCGGGCGGCGACTCCCCCATGACCATGCGGGCCGAGATGTACCGGCAGCGGTCGGCGGCGGAGCGGTCGCGCGCGGTGGCGTACATCGACACCAACGGCGACGGCACGGCCGACGTGGCCCGGTATGTGGGGCTGGCGGTGATGGGGCGGGTGTAGCCAAGGGCCAAAGGGCCAAATGAAGAGACGAGAAGAGAAGAGCGTTTCGCCGCCGTGATGGAGTGGGCGAGCCCGCTCACATTCCGCGATGGCCGATGGCCGATTGCCCAGTTCCCGGCTTTCAACCTTCACCGAGCCTCCCATGATGATCCTCAATCCCGAGCGTGTGGACCTGAACGGCAAGCCCCTTCGCGGCGTGGTGGCGGCGATGATCGACTACCAGGCCGGGCGGCTGGTTGAAGAGTGGGGCGATGAGGGGCCGTGGGCGGCGTTTGTCGACGTGCCCGAGATCAAGCAGCGCGTCACGCTGGTGCAGAGGCTGCAGCAGACCGACCTGGACCTGCCGCGGCTGGGCGACGGCGTGGAGGTGCGGATGGTGGTGGCGGCGGGCGCGTCGGACCGCGGGCGCGTGGGCGTAGTGATCCAGGGCGTGCTCATCGAGGTCAGGCACGCCTTCTCGCGCGACGGCGCCGAGCGGCGGATCGTGATTGTGCCTGTGCTGCAGACCGCCGTGGGCGACGGCGTGACCTTCGGCGAGGCCGACGGCAGCACGGTGGGGATCGATCTCTAGGTGATCGGTCCGCGGCGCGATCGTGGGTGTCGCGGGCAGTCTTCGCCGGCGGCGTACTTCTGAAGTGGAATCTCAGCGGAGCAGACCATGTCTCAAGCCAAGTTCATGGGCGAACTGATCTTCAGCAGCGGTCCGCACCGCTTCAGCCTGGGCCCGTCGGGCACGCTGGCGGTGCCGCGGGTGGCGATCGGGCAACTGCTGCCCGGCTCGATCCTGGTGGGCGCGATCGACTTCGTGGTCCTTGTGCGCGGCCGGATCGTCGCGAACACCGAGGGCGACCTGGACCAGGCGCTGGCCGCGATCAGCGCGAAGGCGGAGTACCCGCCGGCGTCGGGGCTGCTGATCGACGCGCAGGGGCGCGAATACCAGCAGATGCGGCTGATGCGCGTGACCACGGGTGACCGCGTGGACCGCGGGGGGCGCGTGTCGCTGTCGTACGAACTGCGCTTCGAGAAGGAACCCTGAGCCCGTTCGCGAAGGGAGTGACCATGAACGAAGCCGACCTGGTGGGGATGATCGCGCAGTTCGGCGCGGCGGGGCTCGTCGCCTGGATGTGGCTCACCGAGCGCCGAACGGCCTCTGAGCGCGAGAAGCAGATCACCGCCGCGCACGAGCGGGTGATGGCGCAGAGGGCCGAACTGGATGTGCTGGTGCGGGCGCTGGAGGCCAACACGCGGGCGATCACCGCGCTGGAGGTGGGCCAGCGGCACGTGCTGGAGCTGGTGGCGGTGGCGATGCGCGAGCCCGGTGGGGCGTCTTCTGCACCGCCCGTGCAGGCTGTTCGGCAGCGGTGAAGGGGGCGGTGCGTGAAACTGGAGAAGGCGGGCGAGATGGCTGGCGATCCCGGGGCACGTGATTCGGGTGATGCTGCCGCGGAGAGACGGGCGTTTGGCTGGCGTCCTTGGGCGCGTGGGGTACACTTTGCCGGTTCGCGCGTCACTCTCCGCGCGGTCTTTGGGCAAGGAGCCTGTCATGCGTTCGTGGGACTCTCTCGACGTGGTCGCTCTTGTGGCGGTCGTTGGTTTGACGTCTTCGGTCTCCGCTTCGGTGATCGTGAACACCGGCACGGCGGACACGTTTACGCAGGCGCTCTCGGGGCGCGCGGGAAGTCTCGTGGGGCCGCTGACCGATGACCCCGTGCCCAGCAGCGGCACGTCGGGCGTGGTGGCGTCGCTGGCGGCGATTTCGGCGGGCCCTGTCCCGGCGGACCCGGAACTGCCGGTGAGCTTCCCGGGCACGACGGGGATCGCCAGCGCGAACGCGAGCGCGTCGCTGGACTTCACGCCCGTGGCCGGACAGTTCACGATCGCCGCGGCGCTGGCCACGAGCAACGTGTTCCAGAACATGGACGGTGGAACTTATCTCGCGAACGCCGCGGCGTCGTTCAGCGTGACGTTCAGCGTGAGCGTGGCGACGCCCTTTACGCTCAGCGGCGTGGCGGGCTTCAACCTCCAGGATGCGCTTTCGAATCTGCGGCTCGTCGGGCCATTCGGCACCTACGCGGCAGTGAGTGCGGCGGGCAACGGCGCGTTCTCGTTCAGCGGCGTGCTGGACCCGGGTGACTACACCTTTGACGCGTTCGCGGGCGTGGGCGAGACGACCGGCGGGTCGGCGGTCTCGTTCGGTGAGACGGGCGGCGTGTCGGCGACGCTCACGATCGTCCCCACGCCGGGCGCGGCGACGCTGCTGGGGCTGGGCGCGCTGGGGCTGGCGCGGCGCCGCCGGGCTTGAGTGGCGGCGCGATCGTGCCGGACGTGGTGAAGGGTGCGCGGAGAGGCCGGCTCACTTGGGCTTCACGCCCAGCGGTTCGCGGGCGGGTTCGCCGTCGCGGCGGGGGTAGTCGCGCGGGGTGAGCGAGGCTTTTTCGAGCACGACGATCCGGCCGGTGGGCGTGGTCTGGATGTCGGCGACGCGGCCGCCGAGCAGGCCGATGGCGAGGCGCGCGGCCTCGACTTCTTCGTCGGCCTTGGCGCCCTTGACGGCGAGCACCAGCCCGCCCTTGCGGACGAGCGGCAGGGCGTACTCGGCGATGATCGCCATGGCGCCCACGGCGCGGATGACGGCGGCGTCGTAGCGCTCGCGGTGGTTCTTGGCGTCCTGGCCGGCGCGCTCGGCGCGATCGTTGACGACTTCGACGTTCTTGAGTTCAAGGGCTTCGGCGGCTTGGCGAAGGTACACGCACTTCTTGCCCGTGGCTTCGAGAAGGGTGAAGCGCAGGGCGGGCATCACGATCGCGAGGGGCAGGCCGGGGACGCCGCCGCCGGTGCCCACGTCGATCACGCGGGCGTTCTCGGGCAGATCGGCGAGGAGGGGGACGAGCGTGAGCGCGTCGAGGATGTGGCGGCGCCAGGCCTCGGCGGGGTCGGTTATGGCGGTGAGGTTGAAGCGGCTGTTGGCGTCGAGCAAGATGGCGAGGAAGCGGCCCAGGCGCTCGACATCGCCGGGATCAAAGTCGATCCCCAGTTCGGCGGCGGCGGCGAGGAACTCGGGAGTGGGCGGGAGGGGGTCGGGCACGGGCAGTTGTAGGGGAGCGGAGGGAGGGGAGTTGTGATCGGGGATGGGTTGAGAGGGTGGCCGGGGCGTGTTGCCTTTGCGGAGCCCAGTGCTTTCGCGACACAGGCGGGACGCCTGTGCCACCGCAGAGCGTGTTTTGAGGTCGAGATACTCTGTTGTGTTCATCGGTCGGAATGTGGAGGCGTGCTCCTCGCACCCCTGCAGGGTGCAGAGTCCAGGGGTCGGTTTCCGGGGTTTTCGTCGCCACGCCTCCTCAACCCCCGGCCGTGGACTTTCCGCCCTTCGGGCCGGAGGGCGGGAAGTCAACGGTGCGAAGCGGTCGCTTCGTGGTCCGTTCATCGCGCTAGAACGGGCAGCCGTCGGAGTAGGCGTTGATGAAGAGGATGATGTCGTCGACGGTGAGCTGGGCGTCGGGGCCGATGGCGGGGCCGATGCGGGCGACGTCGGCGAAGGGGTCGCCGGCGGAGAAGGCGTTGACGAAGGCGATGATGTCGTCGACGGTGAGTTGGCCGTCAGGCGGGAAGGGCGGGCCGCCGATGCCGGTGACGTCGGCGATGCAGCGGCGGTTGCCGTAGACATCGATGGCGAAGGAGGTCCAGGTGGCAGCGTTGCCGGGGGTTTCGTCGGCGACGGTGACGGTCCAGAGGCCGGCGGCGTCTTCGTCCCAGGCGCGGGTGATGGTGAAGACGTGGCCCGTGTAGCCGGGGGCGGGGTCGAAGCGCGGGACGGCGAGCGTGCTGACGGTGCCTGCGGGCGAGGTGAGCGTGACGCGGAGATCGCCGACGAAGGGCGTGGCGACGGTGAGCGTGAGTTCAACGTGCTCGACGCGCATGGGCTCGGCGATGAGCGCGGTGCGGGTGAGGCCGATGGGGGAGCCGTCGGGCACGGGCGAGCTCACGGTGACGGGCCCGGAAGCGAGGTGGACGACGGGGCCCACGCCCACGTAGCCGCGGGCGATGGTGACGGCGCGGGCGGCGTCGATGAGCCCGAAGCCGAGGCGTTCGTGGTAGGGGCGGGCGGCGCCGTTGTCTTGCCAGCCGGGATCGGCGGGGTTGATGACCTGGGCGGAGCCGATGAGCACGTGGGCGACGTCGCGCGCGGTGAGCGCGGGGTTGGCCTGCAGCACGAGCGCGGCGACGCCGGCGGCGGTGGGCGCGGCGGCGCTGGAGCCGCCGAAGAAGGCGGTGTAGGTGTTGGCGATGCCGTTGAAATCGGTGGTGGTGATGGCGCGGGTGTTGCCGTCGCTGGGGGCGGCGGCGATGAGGCAGGAGCCGGCCTCGGCGTAGGCGGGGGGCTGGTTGAGATCGCCGACGGGGTTGATGGCGATGACGTGGCGCGAGGAGGCGTAAGGGTCGTAGTCGACGCGGTCGATCGCGCCGCCGTTGCCGCCGGCCCAGATGAAGACGGTGCCCAGGCCGGCGCGGCCGGTGGCGGCGGCGTTTTGGAGCGCGGCGCGATTGAGCGGGTCGAGCGTGGTGACCTGGCCGTTGTCGAGCGGGCCCCAGGAGTTGCTCTTGACGGCGGTAAGGTCGTTGCGGAAGGCGAAGGCGGCGGCTTCGTCGGCGATGCTGAAGCCGAAGGTGAGGTTGGCCCAGCGCGCGTCGTACGCCACGCCGACTCCGCCGATGGCGTTGCGGGCGGCGGCGATGAGGCCGGCGCAACTGGTGCTGTGGCCGTCGCGCTGCGCGGCGGGGATGGGCTGCGAGGCGGCGGCGTTGAGGTTGGGGGCGAGGTCGGGGTGGCTGGAGGACGCGCCGAAGTCGACGACGCCGACGGTGAGACCCGCGCCGGTGTAGCCCATGTCCCACGCGCCGGGGGCGTTGATCGAGGCGGCGGGCGTGAGCGCGTTGCTGAGGTGCCACTGATTCGGATAGAGCGGATCGGCGGGCGGCGTGCGCTGAGTGCGGGGGGAGCGGATGTCGACGTACGCACGGGCGACGGCGGGGTCGGCGGCGAGTGTGCTGGCGATGTCGGCGGCTTCGCGGATGCTGGCGGCGGGCATGATCACGAAGCCGGGGACGCCCTCGACGGGCGCGGCGCCTTTGGGCGGCGCGGCGGCGGGGTTGCGAAGTTCGATGATGACGCGGGCGGTGATGGTGTCGGCGGCGAGGACGGCAGGCGGGACGCCTGCCCCACCCTGAAGGCCGGCAGGCGGGGGGCCTGCCCCATCGCGAACGGCGAGGTCGGCGGGGTAACCGCGGGAGACGACGGCGTCGGGCGTGTCGACGAAGTAGGCGCGCGGGCCGGTGGGCGTGGGGAGCGTGAGCGGGGCGGGGGCGGGGATGTCGGCGTGCGCGGCGGGAGTGGCGGGTGCTGCGGCGGCGAGGAGGTACGCGGCGAGGGCGGCGGCGGCCGCGGCTGCCGTGCGCGGGCGCGCGGAGATGGAGCGGGCGGGATGGTTGTGGCGGGGTTTGGGCATGCTCGCGACTGCCTACACCTTAATCCGTACGGTGGGCGGTGCCGGTTCGGCGGAGTTGGGCGGGGATTACCGGATGTTTTTGGCGGGAGGGTTTGCGCAGGTTGACGGGCAGGGGTGGGGGGCGGGTGGGGGGCGGTGGGGCGCTGGGCGGCGGGTGGGCGTCTCGGCCACTGTCGGAGAGGCCGGGCGGTGAAAGGGGGGTTGGGGGATGAGGCCACGGCCTGGCAGGCAGTTTTCTGCGGTCCGGGTGTAGTTTCGGGCGTGATGCTGCGTGATCGCAACGGCGGGTGACCCCGAAGTCCGGTCCCGCGCTCCTGAATTCCTGCGGCTTGGGGGCGCAGTGCTCCCGGACCAGCGCCTGAAGACACTGAAGTCGCCCGAAGACGGCCGACTTCAGTGGCACGCGGCATGCGGCATGCGGCGAGTTGTGATAGACTTCAGTGCCACCTGCCGTTCACCACTGGCTGGCATTGCGTTCGCGCTCCGGTTCCACAACGCTGCTGTAACGGCTCCGGCCGCTGAAGTGAGGGGTGTACTTGCGAAACCGAGTGCTGTTATCGTTTGCTCTTATTGCTGCTTTGAGTGGCATCGTACTGGCGGTGTCTCGCTGTGCAGTATCACGGAACGCAATGCGAGTTCGTGTCATTATCCCAGCAGGATACGTAGGACCGCTTGAGCTCATTCAAGACACAAGTGCCAGCGCTTTGCCTTTTAAAAATGGAGAGTACTTGGTTAAGTTTGATATGAACGGGAAGGCAAGACACGCCGATGCCAAAACAGTTATGTCGCAGTGGCACACGACCATTGCGTTTGATTCAAATGGCCAGAGCATTCCTGTTGCGTCGCGTAGCGATCCACTTCTCAGCAGTCGAGCACTACGGCTGGGAGGAGCATCGGCATCTAGCATTCTGTTCTTTGTAGGTACTGCCGAGGAAGACCTGAGGATCGGTCAGAGCGAGATGCCGCGATAGCGTGCTTGGAGAGCGAGCATTAGCGGTAGCAAGTATCTAGGTGCGACTGACGCGTGCGGGAAGTCTGAGCGACTGGGAGTGTTGCCTTCTGTTGAACACGGCAGGTGGCATCATCCATCGTGCCACCACCCGGTGTCTTCGACGGGTGGTGGGATGGGGGATGGTGGTACCTGTCGCGTGGGGCGTGCGATGGAGGACGAGCCGACGGCTGGCGCGGTTTGGGTTCGTTGGCGGCCGGGTGCGGCGGCGTGGGCGGTGGAAGGCCCATATGCTCGCGCATGGCTGAGCGCAAGAGTTCGTCTGTGGAGCCGGTGGAGCCCTCGTTTGAGGAGGCGATGGCGCAGGTGGAGGCGATTGTTCAGCGGATCGAGAGCGGGGAGATCGGGCTGGAGCAGTCGCTTTCGGAGTATGAGAAGGGACTGGCGCTGCTGAAGCGGTGCCGGGGGGTGCTGGACCGGGTGGAGCAGAAGATCACGGACTTGACGGCGCAGATGCAGGGGGAGAAGAGGTAGGGGAGTGGGGACTGGGCCTTGGGGACTGGGAGTGGGGGCGGTGTTGATGCTGAAGAAGGCATCGAGGGATGCGGCATCGAGGCATCAAGGGGGAGCGGGAAGGGTCGTCGGCAATCGGCAAACGCGGAGTTGGGGGCGTTGAGCGGTTGATCCGCGCTCGGCGCTCAGCGATCATCGCTGGGCTTCACAGATATGGGTAGCCGACGCCGCCTTGGCCCAGGGCTTTGCGCCAGAGGAGAAGTTGGCCGACGTGGTAGGCGGTGTGGGCGGCGACGGTTTGGACGACGAGGTGGCCGAGGGTGGGGAGGTAGGGACGGAGGCGTTCGTCGGGGAGGGGGTTGTTGAGCGCGGCGTCGCCGGCGGAGTGGATGGCGGCGAGGACGCGGGCGCGGGCGTCGTGGAGGGCGGTGATGAGGTCGTCGCGGGCGGGGTAGCGGGCGCGGTCGGCGGTGGGCGTGCTGCCTGTGCCGAAGAGGGATTCCCAGTGCGCGGGGAGCCAGAGCGGCCCGGCGAGCTGCTCGACGTCGAGCTGGCAGGCGAAGACGAGGTGGCCGAGCGTCCAGGCGCCGTGGTTCACGAGGCCAGCGGGCTGCTCGGCGAGGCGGTGGTCGGGGATGTCCTTGACGCAGTCCTCGGCGTAGCCGTGGGAGACTTCAAGGCTGGTGCGGATCCAGGCGTGGAAGTCGAGGAAGGCGGGCATGGGAAGGGACTGGGTTGGGAGGGTCTAGGCACTAGGGACTGGGCACTGGGCACTGGGCACTGGGCACTGGGCACCAGGGGGAGTGGTGGAGGGGGTTGATGCTGAAGAAGGCATCGAGGGATGCGGCATCGAGGCATCGAGCTTTGAGTTGTCCGGCGCTCAGCCATCAGCACTCAGCACTCAGCGCTGTATTCAGAAGTCGACGACCCACCAGCGGCCGTCCTTCTTGGCGCAGGAGATCTTTTCGTCGCGCTTGGTGAACTTGACGTTCACGATGGCGGTGTCGCCTTCGATCTTGGCTTCGCCGACGGTGGCGTCCTTGACGAACTTGGCGAAGGACTCGTATTCCTCGCTCTTGGCTTCCTTGGTGACGAAGGGCTGGAACTCCTTGGAGCCTTCGGGGGCGAAGACCTTGGAGAGGCCTTCCTTGTCCATGGCGGAGCCGGCGGCGATCATGGCCTTGACGACGGCCTCGGGGGTGTCGAAGGCGGCAGCGGGCGCGGCGGGGGCGGCGTCGTTCTTGGGTGCGGGGACCTCTTCGCACGCGGTGAGCAGGCCGGCGGAGGTGAGCAGGGAGGCCAGGACGAGAGTGGCGCGCATGTTCATGAGAGGCTCCTTTGCGTGAGGGCTGGTTCAGTCTACCCGGAACGCGGTCGGCGTGCTGGGCAGGTTCGGGCATGAATCCGGAAGCGGCGGGGGACGAAGGCGCTGAGGACAAAGGCGAGACATTTGGGGCGGGTCCGTAGTGGTGGGCACTGCGGATCCGCCCTGTGTTTTTGGGGTAGGGGTATCGAAGAGAAGAGTCGGCACGGAGTGCCGGGGTGCCCATACGCCCCTATCATGGGGACTCGCACACGGGCGGGGGGCGCTTGGCCGGTGTTCGGCGTGCGCCCTGGTCCCCGGAGTTTTCGCATGTCGAACGCAGGTGTTGCCGAACGTCCCAACAAGGTTCAGATTTCCGACGCGGGCCCGAGCCGCAAGAAGATCAGCATCGAGATCCCGGCGGACACGGTGAACGAGTCCTTGGGCTCGTCGATGGACACGCTGATGGTGGAGGCGGAGTTGCCCGGGTTCCGGAAGGGGCATGTGCCGCGGCGGCTGGTGGAGAAGAAGTTCGGCGTGGCGGTGAAGAAGCAGGCGAAGGAGCAGCTCATCGCGTCGGCGTTCAGCCGGGCGATCGAGGACAACAAGATCCGCGTGCTGGGCAACCCGACGTCTCCGGATCTGGACAAGATCGAGGTGGAGCAGGGCAAGCCGCTGAAGTTTGAGCTCGAGGTGGAGGTGCTGCCGGAGTTCACGCTGCCTGAGCTGGACGGGATGGCGGTGAAGAAGCCGAAGTTCACGGTCGGCGACGACCTGGTGGACAGCGAGTACGGGAAGCTGAAGGTTCAGGAAGGCCGGCTGGAGGACCGCGAGTCGCCCGAGCCGGGTGACTATCTGACGGGCCACGCGAAGCTGGTGGGCCCTGGGGACAAGGTGCTGTTTGAGTCGGACGGCATCGTGGTGCAGATCCCGCCGGTGGAGAAGAAGGGCCAGGGCATGATCGTCGGGCTGGTGGTGGAGGACCTGGCGAAGCAGCTGGGCACGCCCAAGCGCGGCGAGACGACGACGATCAAGACCAAGGGCCCGGAGAGCCACGAGAACGAGGCGATCCGCGGCGCGGACCTGACGGTGACGTATACGCCGGAGCGGATCGACCGGATCATCCCGGCGACGGCGGAGGACCTGCTGGCGCGCTTCGGGTTCGGGAGCGAGGACCAGATCAAGGGCTCGTTGCGTCAGCGTCTGGAGCAGCGCGTGCAGATCGAGCAGCAGCAGGCGATGCGCGGGCAGGTGGCGGCGTTCCTGCTCAACAGCGTGAAGATGGACCTGCCGGAGCGGATCACCGCCGGGCAGGCCGGTCGGAACCTGGAGCGTGCGCGGCTTGAACTGATGTACCGCGGCGTGGACCCGATGAAGATCGAGGAGAACCTGGCGGCTCTGCGGGCGCGCTCGGCGAACGACGCGGTGCGCGACCTGAAGCTGTTCTTCATCCTGGACCGCGCGGCGGAGCAGTTGAAGGTGACGGTGACCGAGGCTGAGGTGAACGGTCGCGTGGCGATGATGGCCATGGAGCGGAACCAGCGGCCGGAGCAGTTGCGTCAGGAACTGATCCGCACGAACCAGATCCAGGGCGTGTATCAGCAGCTGCGCGAGCACAAGACCATGGACGCGATCATCGCGCGGGCGAAGGTGGAAGAGGTCTCGCCCGAGGACTTCGCGAAGGGTAACTGAGCGGCTGGACGCTCTTGAGTTCTGAGAATTCACCCGAGCCCGGTCCCGCGTGGGGCCGGGCTCGTTTCCTTTAGGGCGGGCGGGCCCGAGGGGGGCTTCACACCGAGCCCGAATCGGGTACACTGCGGGCGAGGTGTGAGCCATGTTTGATGCGCTGTTCAATGGGACCGCGATCTGGTTTGCCGTGCCCGCGCTGGCGGCGACGGGGATCTTTTTCGTGAAGCTGGTGATCCTGCTGATCCTGGGTGACGGGGGCGGGGATAGCGGCGCGCTGGACATCGGTCACACGGACTCGGGCGCGTCGGCGGAGGTGTTTTCGGTCCAGGCGATCCTGGCGTTTGTGATGGGGTTTGGGTGGGGCGGGCTGGGCGCGCTGCTGGGGTTGAAGTGGCCGGTGTGGGCGAGCATTTTGGTGGGCGTGGGGTGCGGGCTGGGGATGCTGCTGCTGTTCGTGGTGGTGATGCGGAGTCTGCGGGGGATGAGCGTGAGCGGGAACATCGAACTGAGCGCGCTGAAGGGGGCGATGGGCGAGGTGACGGTGGGCGTGCCCGCGGCGGGGCGCGGGACGGGTGAGGTGAGGCTGGTGATCGGGGATCGCGAGCGGCGGTGCGCGGCGGTGAGCGCGGGGGGCGAGGTGCCGACGCGGACTCGGGTGCGGGTGGTGAGCGCGAATGCGGATAACACGGTGACGGTGGAGGGGGTTTGAGGGGGATGGGGGAAGTGATCAGTGATCAGTGATCAGTGAGCAGTGAGCAGTGAGCAGTGCGTGGTGCGTGGTGCGTGGTGCGTGGTGCGTGGGGCGTGGTGCGTGGGGAGTGGGTGCTGGGAGTTTGGTTTCGTTTTGAGAAAGGGTGACCGTGCAGACCTTGATGCTTGCGCAGATCAACATTCCTGAGGACCGGAACACGTGGATCTGGATCGGCCTGATCGGCGCGATCGTGCTGGTGTTTCTGTTCGCGGCGGCGTTTGTCGTTCGGCAGTACAAGCGGTGCCCGTCGAACCGGATTTTGGTGATCTTCGGGCGGGTGGGCGGACAGAAGGCGGCGAAGTGTCTTCACGGCGGCGGCGCGTTCGTGGTGCCGCTGATCCAGGACTATGCGTTCTTGTCGCTGGATCCGCTGGTGATCGACATCCCGCTGTCGGGGGCGCTTTCGCAGAACAACATCCGCGTGAACGTGCCGGCGACGTTTACGGTGGGCGTGTCGACGGACCCTGTGCTGATGAACAACGCGGCGGAGCGGTTGCTGGGGTTGTCGGAGACGGCGATCCGCGAGCAGGCGCAGGACATCATCCTCGGGCAGTTGCGCCTGGTGATCGCGACGCTGACGATCGAGGAGATCAACCGCGACCGCGAGAAGTTCATGACGCTGATCAACGAGAACGTGGGGCAGGAAATCAACAAGATCGGTCTCACGCTGATCAACGTGAACGTGCGCGACATCACGGACGAGAGCGGGTACATCGAGGCGATCGGCAAGCGAGCGGCGGCGGAGGCGATCAACCGGGCGAAGGTGGAAGTGGCGCAGCAGGAGCGCGAGGGCGCGACGGGCGAGGCGATCGCGGTTCGCGAGCGGACGGTGAAGGTGGCGGCTGAGAACGCGACGGCGGTGGAAGGGCAGAAGAACGCGGAGCAGCGGCAGCGCATCGCCGTGGCGGCGATGGAGGCGCAGGCCGTGACGGGCGAGGCGCAGGCGAAGCGCGACCGCGAGGTGGCGATGGCGCAGCGCGAGGCGGAGACGGTGGCGGCGCGGAAGGCGGCGGAGCAGGAGCAGCGCGTCAAGGTGGCGCAGGCCGAGGCCCAGGCCGTGACGGGTGAGAACGAGAGCAAGGCGAAGATGGCGGAGAGCAACGCGCGGCTGGCTGAGATCAGCGCCGACGCGAAGCGGCGGTCGGAAGTGGCGCAGGCGGAGGCGGCGCAGAAGATCTTGCTCGCGCAGCGCGAGCAGGAACTGGCGCGGCTGAGCAAGGAGCAGTTGGCCTCGCAGGAGATCGAGAAGAAGCGGATCGAGATCGCCGCCGAGGCGGAGGCGGAAAAGCTCCGGCGCGAGGCGGGCGGTCAGGCCGACGCGATCCTTGCGAAGTACGAGGCGGAGGCGACGGGCGTGCAGAAGGTGCTGGAGGCGAAGGCCGAGGGCTATCGCAAACTCATGGCGGCGTGCGCGGAGAACCCGCAGATCGCGCCCACGCTGCTGCTGATCGAGAAGTTGCCCGAACTGGTCGCCGAGCAGGTGAAGGCGGTGCAGAACCTGAAGATCGACAAGATCACGGTGTGGGACTCGGGCGGGCCCAAGCTGGGCGTGGGGGGCAAGGGCACCACGGCGGATTTCTTGAGCAGCCTGATCGGTTCGCTGCCGCCGATGCACGAGCTGGCGCGGCAGGCGGGGATTGAGCTGCCCGGGGTGCTGGGCAAGGTGCGCAGGGGCGCGGCGGCCGAGGACAACGCGGGCAAAGGGGAGGGCGGCGGCGCGGAACGGTAAGGCGAGCTAGAAGAGCTTGGCCTGGCCGCGGCCTTCGCGCGGGCGGGTGGCGAGGTCCTGGAGTTCCTTGCGGAGCTGCTCGATGTCGTCGAAGCGGTAGTGCTCGCTGGCGAAGCGGATGTAGGAGACGTCGTCCACCTCGCGGAGGCGCTCGCAGACGTACTGCCCGATGACCTTGCTGAGCACCTCGCGGTCAAACTCGCGGTGGACCTGCTCCTCGACTTCGTCGACGATGCGCTCGCGGGTGTCCTGGGGGATGGGGCGCTTGCCGCAGGCGAGGTTGACGCCCTTGTAGATCTTCTCGCGGTCGAAGGGGACGCGGGTGCCGTCGCGCTTGATGACGGTGAGGCGGGAGAGCTCCTCGACGCGCTCGTAGGTGGTGAAGCGGCGCTTGCACTTGAGGCACTGGCGACGGCGGCGGATGACCTTGCCGGCGTCGGAGGCGCGGGAGTCGATGACCTTGTCGTCGTTATGGGCGCAGAAGGGGCAGATCACCGGCGCAAGCATAACGCCCGCGGGCGAAGGGCGTGCCGGGGCGGGCGGGGGCGTGTGCGGGTGCTTCCAACCACTTGCCGTGGCCAGGGGTTGCCGATGGAGGCAGGCGGACGAAGGGTCGGCACGGAGTGCCGACCTACCCATGCCGGCGGCGGCGTGAGGCGGCCAGCAGGCCCAGGGCGGCTAGTGCGCCGGCACCGGGGGCTGGGATGAAGACCAGATCGTCGATGCGGAAGCTGACGGCGTTGGTGTCGTCGATGTCGCGGAAGATGATGCGGGTGATGTTGGCGGAGTCGGACTCGCCGCCTACGAAGCCGCCGAAGCCGGAAGTGATGCTGGTGACCGCGTCGACGCTGCCCAGCAGGCTGGCGCCGTTGTAGAACTCGAGGACAAGGGTGCCGGCGAGGGATCCGCCGCCCAGGGTGTTGAAGTACGCGCCGGCCGCGCTCTGCGGGGAGGCGAAGGCGACTTCGATGACATCGCTGTTGCCGGAACTGCCGCTGAAGAGATAGGGGTCCCCGCTCGGGGCGGGTGGGGCCCCGGACCCGCCGGAGAAGGTGAGCCCGCCTGTGCCGGTGAAGGAGGCGATCCCGATGGTCATGGGGATGGGTGTGTTGACGGGCACTTCGCCGAAAGTGATGGTGGTGGACCCGGCGCCGAAGAACGCGGCACCGACAGGCGAGATCGCGGCGTGGGCACCGGCGGCGGCGAGGAACGACGCCGAGGCGCATGAGACAAGAACGCGGCGAGAGTGAGCGTGCATACGGCCTCCAACGAGATGTGCGCCCGAGCGCGAGTGCGCGGGCAGGGAGAGGAGAGTGGTCGGACTCGCCCGACTGGTCGAACTTATCGCGGGCGGGCGAGTCGGCCAGTTCTGGACCGAGAAAAATGTGAAAACTGACCGGGTCTGGGGGGCCCTAGGGCTGCCTAGGGACCGTGGCGGCGAGGGCCTGCGCGCGGGTGAAAGCCGGCGCTCCGCCCGGTTGCGGGTTGGGCGGCGCGCCGGCGGGTGATCAGTCGGCCCCTTCGCGTGGGTCGTGGCCGTGGGGGGCGCTCGTGGTGGCGCGGCGAGCTCGGCGCTTGGCGCGGAGCCTGGCGGCTTTGCGCCGGGCGCGGTCAAGGTCGCGCAGGACGAACGCGCCGACGGGCGCGGGGACCAGGCCGAGTTCGATCAGGCGCGTGTCGATGAGACGCAGGCCTTCCGGGCACTCGACCACGAGGAAGGGCAGGGCGATGCGACGGACGCGGCCGATGGACTGGTATGTCGCGATGGTGCGCGCGCACACAACGAACAGCCGTGGGCGGCCGCTGACCAAGTCCTCGCAATCGCGCAGGACGTACTGCTCGATCTCGTAGAGACCGATGACGTAGTCGCGTGCGCGCACGTCCTCGGGTGCGACCCGGGCGATGAGGGTCGAGACGGGATCGTCGTCGGGGGGCGTGGGCGTGGGCGGGATGGGGGGCGTGATGGGCGTGAAGTCGGGGGACATGGGGTGTGGCCATTGGGCCCGGCGCCATGGGGACGGTGCGCGGCTGAACGCGCCAGCGTCGCCCGGGGCGGGGCGGGGGATTGTGTGGTGAGGAAATGGAACGGCGGGGCCGTCGGCGTGGCGCGCGGCCGAGGGTCAGGCGACGGCTCTGGGGCCGTGCTGCCAGGAGGGACGGGATGGCGTGGTTTGGGCACGCATGGGATGCTCGGGGCTGAGTTTGCCGGGCTTTTGGCGGAAGTCAAGGGCATACGCTTGGATTGCGTGATGAGTTTCAGCGTTTGCATCGTGATTTCGCATGCGGCGCGGATGACGAACCCGCGATGAGCCGGGGCGAGGTGGTCTTGAACAGGTTGGGTGGGCTTGGTGGTTGGGGGAGGAGACCCGTCTCGGAGAGCCAGGCCACCACCGTGCCGGTCCACCCACGCAAGGGCTTCCTACCCTCCGCGTTCACGAGTTTTTTGTTCGATCTGACGGCCTTGATTGACGAGTGCGACCTATGCCCAGCCCCGTGACCATCACCCTTCCCGACGGCAAGAAGCTCCCCTTTGACGGCCCGGTGACGGGCTTGCAGGTGGCCGAGAAGATCGGGCCGCGGCTGGCGAAGGACGCGCTGGGGGTGCGCGTGGACGGGGAGCTGCGCGACTTGTCGTTCAAGATCGAGCGCGACGCGGCGGTGAGCATCGTGACGCCCAAGAACCGCGACGGCACGGCGAACCCGGACGGGCTGATGCTGATCCGCCACTCGGCGGCGCACGTGATGGCGGAGGCGATCCAGCGGGTGGTGCCGGGCGCGCAACTGGTGTATGGCCCGCCCTTGCCCACGGGGTTCTACTACGACATCCGCTTCCCCGAGGATCGGCCGCTGCGCGAGAGCGACTTTGCCGCGATCGAGGAGCAGATGCGGGCGATCATCGGGGAGGATCGGCGGTTCACGCGGTATGAGGAGGCGAAGGACCGGTGCCTGGATCGTTTGAAGCGCGAGGGCAACAAGTACAAGGTGGACAACGCGGAGCGGGCGCTGGCGGCGGACGCGGCCGCGCCGCTGACGTTCTACGCGACGGGTGAGCCGGGGAAGAGCTGGGAGGACCTGTGCCGCGGGCCGCACGTGCCCAGCACGGGGCGGATCGGCGCGATCAAGGTGATGTCGCTGGCGTCGTCGTATTGGCACGGCGATGAGAAGTCTGACCGGCTGACGCGTGTGTACGGGACCGCGTTTGGCAGCAAGGAGGAACTGGACGCGCATCTGCAGCAGATGGAGCAGGCGAAAGAGCGCGACCACCGCGAGATCGGGCGGAAGCTGCACCTGTTCCACATCGACGAGACGGTGGGCTCGGGGATGGTGCTGTGGACGCCGGCGGGGGGCATCATCCGGCAGGAGTTGATGACGTTCATCTCGGCGGAGTTGACCAAGCAGGGCTATTTCCAGGTGTTCACGCCGCACATCGGGCGGCTGGAGCTGTACAAGACGAGCGGGCACTTCCCGTATTACAAGGACAGCCAGTACGCGCCGGTGATCGAGCGGGAGGCGCTCGAGAAGCTGAGCGCCGAGGGGTGCTCGTGCGCGGAGATGAGCAACCGGGTGGAGGCGGTGTCGGCGAAGTTGGCGAAGGACATCAACGAGCGGACGCAGAAGCCGACGATCACGCCCGACCGGGTGAAGCCGGACGATCAGTTGATCGAGGGCTTCCTGCTGAAGCCCATGAACTGCCCGCACCACGTGAAGATCTTCGCGTCGCGGGCGCATTCGTACCGCGATCTGCCCGTGCGGCTGGCGGAGTTCGGCACGGTGTATCGCTGGGAGCAGTCGGGCGAGTTGTCGGGGATGCTGCGGGTGCGGTGCTTCACTCAGGATGACGCGCACCTGTTCTGCACCGAGGACCAGATCGGGGCGGAGGTGCAGGGCTGCCTGGCGCTGGTGAAGCTGATCTTCCAGACGCTGGGGATGAAGGACTACCGCGTGCGAGTGGGGCTGCGCGACCCGAGCGCGGACAAGTACACGGGCACGGCGGAGAACTGGGACAAGGCGGAGAAGGCCTGCCGGGACGCCGCGAAGACGCTGGGCGTGCCGTTCAGCGAGGAGCCGGGCGAGGCGGCGTTCTATGGGCCGAAGATCGACTTCGTGGTGAAGGACGTGATCGGTCGCGAGTGGCAGCTGGGGACGGTGCAGGTGGACTACAACCTGCCGATCCGGTTCGATCTGTCGTACATCGGGCCGGACAACAAGCCGCACAGGCCGGTGATGATCCATCGCGCGCCGTTCGGGAGCCTGGAGCGGTTCTGTGGGTTCCTGATCGAGCACTTCGCGGGCGCGTTCCCGACGTGGCTGAGCCCGGAGCAGGTGCGTGTGCTGCCCATCAGCGAGAAGACGCTGGAGTATGGGAAGAAGGTGGAGGCGGCGCTGCGGGCGGCGGGCGTGCGCGTGACGCTGGACGAGAGCAACGACCGCATCCAGGGGAAGATCAAGGCGGCGGCGGAGATGAAGATCCCGTACCTCTTGATCGTGGGCCCGCGCGACGCGGAGCAGAACGCGGTGAGCGTGCGCGTGCGCGGGATGGAGAAGGACGCGGGGGCGATGCCGCTGGAGAAGTTCGTCGCCGGGATCCGCGAGGAGATCGCGGGTCGGCGGGCGGAGGTGGGGGTGAGGCCGTGAGGGGGAAGGGGGACGTCGCGAATGGCGCTGCTGGATGAAGAGCTGGTTCAGGAGTGGCTCAATGTCCAGGGCTACTTCACCATTCGAGGGGTGAAGCGTGGCAAACTCGAGATGGACATTCTCGCTCTAAAGGTTGACAGCGATGGGGCTCGCTGTCGGCACATCGAGGTGCAAGTGTCCCATTCGCCACTGTCCTACATCACCCCGCTGTCGAAGGCTGCGCAGAAGCGAGCCGGGACTTCGGCGAGGTCCGCAAAGAAGCGTTCGACGAAGGACCTACGAGAGGCGGTTAAGCGCTGGTGTGCGCTGAAGTTCGATGATCCCGACAAGCGGAAGCTCAAGAAAGACCTGTGCGACGCAGAGTGGACGCGTGAGATGGTGGTCCACAGGCGGGCGTTCGAAAGAGAGATTGACATGATCAGGGATCGGGGCGTGAAGGTCATTGAGTACGGCGACATTCTGCGAGAATTGCAGAAGCGGTCTGCGCACGAGTTTCAGGCGGCCGGGCGTGATCTGGTGCAGTTTCTTCGGTTCAAGCCGACGAAGCGTGGGTGAGCATGAACGCTGCGAACAGGCGAGTTCGCAAAGAGTGACGATGTGGTGGGAAGGCGGTAGTCAGTTCCGACGGTTCTAAACTACGTTTGCTCATGGCGATCGAAACAACGGACACCATCGACACTCTGCTGACCGACGCCGCCGCGGCTTGCGGCCTTTCTCGCGGGCGGGATCTGGCCGCGCGGTTGCACGGCTTGTGCCAGAGCGGGGGCGATGCGGTGGAGTCGGCCGCGCGGGAAGAGGCGGCGGGTGTGATCGCTGGGCTCGGTGCGAGCGAGATGGCGGACGTGCTGCGCTATGTGACGGCGCGGTTTCACCTGCTGAACAAGATCGAGCAGGTGAACATCATCCGCGTGAATCGCGAGCGGGCGCGGGTGGCGACCGACGAGAAGCCCCAGCCCGAGTCGCTGGCGGAGGCGATGCCGACGCTCGCGCGGCAAAGGGCTTCCGGCGGGGCGTGGGGCGTGCTCTCGCGACTGGACGTGCAGCCCACGCTGACGGCGCATCCGACCGAGGCGAAGCGGCGGGCGGTGCTGGACCATCTGGTGCGCGCGGCGGAGGTGCTGGACCGCCTGCAGGACGCGGGGACGATCGGCGCGGAGCGGGCGGACCTGATGGACCGCTTGCGGGCGACGATCCACCTGCTGCTGGCGAGCGATGACGTGCGCCCGCGGCGGCTGGATGTGATCGACGAGGTCCGCAACGGGCTGTTCTTCCTGCGGTCGTCGATCTGGTCGGCGGTGCCCCGGCTGCTCCGACGGGCGGCGGTGGCGGCGCACGCGGTTGCGCCCGGCGGCGGCGGACGGCTGACCGATCTGCCCGCGATCGTGGCGTACCGCACGTGGATCGGCGGCGACCGCGACGGCAACCCGCGCGTGACTCACGAGGTGACGCGGTCCACCCTGCGGCTGCTGCGCGGCGCGGCGGTGGAACTGTGGGACCGCGCGCTGCTGGAGCTGCAGCAGGAACTCACGCTTTCGCGCCGGCGCGTGCCGATCCCGGCGTGGCTCGACGAGCGCGTGAAGGCGGAGGCGGCGCGCCGGCCCGCGGACTTTGACCCGGTGTGGATGCAGCACCGGCAGAACGAGCCGCTGCGGGTGCGGGTGATGCAGATCCGCGAGCGGGTGCTGCGCGACGCGGCGTACGGCGGCGATGCGCTGCTGGCCGACCTGGTGGAACTGCGCGGCGCGGTGGAGCAGGCGGGGCTGGGCGCGGCGGCGGAGGCGGGGCGGCTGGGCGACGCGGTGGTGCGGGCGCGGGTGTTTGGTCTGCACCTGGCCACGCTGGACATCCGCGAGCACAGCCGGGTTCATGAGCACGCGGTGGGCGAACTGCTGAAGATGGCGGGCGTGGTGGAGAACTACGCGGGGCTGAGCGAGGCGGAGCGGGTGGCGGTTTTGCGGGCGGAACTCGCGCAGCCGCGGCCCCTGCGCCCGCTGGGCGCGCCGGCGACGGACCAGACACGCGAGGCGCTGGAGACGCTGGCGGTGGTGCGCGAGGCGATCGCGACGGACCGGCGGGCGGTGCGGTCGTACATCATCTCGATGACGCACGGGCTGAGCGACATTCTCGAAGTGCTGCTGCTGATGAAAGAGGCGGGGCTGGCGCGGGTGGAGCGGGGAGTGGAGGGGGGGGTGGAGGGGGGAGTGGAGGGGGTGAGGCTGACCGGCTCGCTGCACGTGGTGCCGCTGCTCGAGACGCTCGACGACCTGGAGCGCGGCGCGGGGCTGCTGGGCGAGATGCTCGGCGATCCGCTGTATCGCTCGCACCTGGAGTCGCTGGCGGATGACGGCGGGCCGCCGCTGCAGGAGGTGATGCTGGGGTACAGCGACTCGAACAAGGACGGCGGGTTCTTCGCGGCGAACCTGGCGCTCGACGTGGCGCAGCGGCGGATCGGCGCGGCGGCGGCGGCGCGGGGCGTGGCGCTGCGGTTCTTTCACGGGCGGGGCGGCACGGTGGGCCGCG
>JALHNL010000062.1 GCA_022843545.1 Phycisphaerales bacterium
CCGTTCGCGCCGTCGGCGAGCCCGCGCTTGTGCCGGCGGCCCACCCCGGTCAGGCCCGCGGCGGGGGCGATCAGGCGGGCACCGGGCAGCATCACGCCGGCACGCCCGCCCGCGCCGTAGTGACCACGCTCGAAGCCGATCCGCACCTTCCGCCCGCCGCCCAATTGGCTCGCGGGCTCACCGCGGCGCTGAAGCAGGGCGGCTCCGGCGGCGGGACGGTGACGCTGAAGCTCCACCCCGCGGCGCTGGGTCAGGTGCAGATCGCGGTGGAACTCAAGGGAGAGAAGGCGGCTGTTCGGTTCACGACCTCCAGCAGTCAGGCACGCGGGTTGCTCTCGTCATCGCTGGATGCGCTCCGCGCGACCCTGGAGGGTCAAGGTCTCTCGCTCGACCGCGTGTCGGTCGAGGAACCGCGCGAAGCGGATCCGGGCCGGAAGGAGCCGGCTCTTGGCGCGCCACGGACGGACAGCGCGGCGGCCTCGCCGCGCGAAGCGCCAGCCACGCCGGGCCACGGAGGGCCCGGTGACCTCGGCCGCGACACGGGGCAGAACCCTGATCGTCGGCCTGGTCACGCCTTCGCGGAGCGCGACGGCGGGCTTGACGGGCGGAGGGCGGTCGGAGGACCGACCCCGGACGGTGCCGGCGGAGCCGTGCATCTGATCATGGACGGAGTCCACGACGACATGGGCCGGCTGCTGCTGCGGCTGGACGCGATGGCGTGAGCCGCGCGGATCGAGGCGGATGTTCAAGGGCGGGCGGCCCGCGCGATGTCGCGCGCCGCCGGGAGGATGTCACATGAGCGCACTGAGCGGAACCGACGCCTCGGGCATCCTGACGCGCCAGGCGGGCGCGACGCCGAACAAGTTCTCCGCGCTCTCCAGCGAGCAGTTCGTGAAGATCATGTTCACCGAACTGACGAATCAGGACCCGCTGAAGCCCAACGACTCCAACCAGTTGCTCCAGCAGATGAGCAGCCTGCGCGAGATCGAAAGCTCGATCTCGCTGCAGACCAAGCTCGACGATCTGGTGGGGCAGAACGCGTTCTCCAGCGCCAGCCTTCTCATCGGCGCCAAGGTCAGCGGCATCACCGACGCCAACCAGCGCGTGCAGGGTCTGGTGGCCTCGGTCGTCAAGACCGAAGAGGGCCCGATCCTGACGCTCCGCTCCGGCGAGCGGATCAACTTCAACAACGTTGACCAGGTCTGGCCCGCCGACTTCACCGCACCGCCGACCACGCCGCCCGTCACTCCGCCGGGCAACGGGGGCGGGAACACAGGCGGCGGAAGCGGAGGAGGCGGTGGCGGCGGAGGGGCGACATCCACGAACCCCAATGCCGGACTGACCACGCAGCCCGGCTCGGGCGCACCGCCCGCCGGCGGCGGTTCGGGCTCGGGCAACACCGCTGGCGCGGGCTCATCGGCGACGGGCTCCACCGGCACGCGGCCCCAGGATTGATCACCACCCATGACCAGCGAACGCGCCAACCTGCTCTCGCGCCTTGGCGGCCCCTTCGCCCAGCGATCGGCGGCGGCGCCCGCCGGGCAGGTCGAGAACTCATCCTCGGCCGACTTCGCCCAGATGCTGCGCAAAGCGCAGGAGGGCGGGCTGGAGAGCGGGCTGCGCGTGGAGGTGTCGCGCTCGTCGGGCGTGGAACTCTCCGAAGATCAACTCACCCGGCTCAGCGCCGCCGCCGACCGTGCGGAGGCGATGGGCATCACCCGCGCCGTGGCGTTCATCGACGGCCAGGCGGTGGTGCTCGAAGTGCAGACCCGCACCGTCTCCGCCCGCTTTGATCCCAGCAAGGACGTGCTCACGGGCATCGACGGCGTGCTGGGCATCCCGCCCGCGCCGGGCGCGGCGAGCGTGACCCCGGCGGGCGGAGTGGGGGGGGCGGAGGGTTTGGTCCGCTCGTTGCTTGACTTGCCCAAGGCTCCGCTGGACCTGCTGGCCAGGCTCGCGGGCGGATGATCGACGATCGGGCGGCGCGTGCGCGCCGGCCCGGGTGCGGAGTGTGCGGGATTGAAGCGCCCGGGTGATCCGGGCTCAGGCTTGAGAGCGAAAGGCAACCCATGGCGTCCACCGTCGCGATGTTCACCGGCCTCTCCGGGCTCAACTCCAGCGCCCGCAACCTCGACGTCATCGGCAACAACATCGCCAACGTCAACACCACGGCGTACAAGAGCAACCGCATGCTCTTCGCCAGCCAGTTCTCGCGCAACCTCTCGCTGGGGTCCACGCCCGGCGAGACCACCGGCGGCACCAACCCGGCGCAGATCGGCCTGGGCGTCACCATCGCGGGCACGCAGCGCAACTTCAACAACGGCGCGATCTCGGCCACGGGCGACCAGCGCGATCTGGCCATCGAGGGCGCGGGCTTCTTCATCGTGCA
This sequence comes from Phycisphaerales bacterium, assembly GCA_022843545.1. Taxonomy (GTDB): domain Bacteria; phylum Planctomycetota; class Phycisphaerae; order Phycisphaerales; family UBA1924; genus JALHNL01. Next base: position 2,390 of record JALHNL010000062.1, read on the forward strand.
GCAGGCCGAAAACCGCTACTACACCCGCGTCGGCGCTTTCCAGCAGTCGTCGTCCAACGACCTGGTCACCGTCACCGGCGACCGCGTGCTGGGCTACGCCATCGACGACAACTTCAACATCGTGGAGGGCACGCTGGTGCCGCTCAACCTGCCCGTCGGGCAGTTGCGCCTGGCCGAGGCGACGGAGAACGTGCGCTTCACCGGCAACCTCAACGCGGGCGGCACGCTGCCCTCGCGCGGCTCGACCAACCTCTTCGGCGCGCTCACCACGGTGGACACCGGCTCGGGCAACGCCCCGATCACCGCCGCGTCTTTGCTCGTGGACATCCGCAACAGCGCGGGCACGCCCGCCACGCCGCTGTTCACCGCGGGCCAGTATCTGCAGCTCACCGGTGCGCAAAAGGGCGGCAAGGTGGTCCCCACCGCCGAGTTTGAGATCACCACCACCACCACGGTGCAGGACTACCTGGACTTCCTCGTGCAGAAGCTGGGCATCAACACGACCAGCGGCGCCAACCCCGACGGCTCGACGCCGGGGGCCAGCGTGACCGCGCTGGGCGAGATCCAGATCGTGGGCAACACCGGGACCAGCAACGACGTGCTCATCCAGAACGCCAACATCCGCCAGCTCAGCGGCCCCTCCGGCACGCTCATCGCCGCGCCCTTCACCACCGCCAAGACCGCCACCGCCGACGGCGAGGCCATCCGCACCACCTTCGTCGCGTTCGACTCTCTGGGCAACCCGCTGAGCATCGACCTGACGGCGGTGCTGGACACGCGCGACTCCAACGGCACCACCTGGCGCTACTTCGCCGAGAGCACCGACAACGCCAGCGGCGACCCCCGCCTGGGGACCGGGACCATCCAGTTCGACAACAACGGCCGGCTCGTCACCAGCACGCCCATCAGCGTCACCATCGACCGCACGGGCACCGGCGCGCAGTCGCCCATGTCCATCCAGCTCCAGCTCTCCTCGCCCACCAGCACCGTCACCTCGCTGGCCTCCACCAACAGCACGCTCGCCGCCACGTTCCAGGACGGCACGCAGGTCGGCACGCTCACCACGTTCAGCGTGGGGCAGGACGGCGTGATCACCGGCGCGTTCACCAACGGGCTCACCCGTCCGATCGGTCAGGTGGCGCTCGCCAAGTTCAGCAATCCCGAGGGGCTGGTGGACATCGGGGCCAACCTCTTCGCGGTCGGCCCCAACTCCGGCACGCCCGTGATCGCCACGCCCACGCAGCTGGGCACCGGGCGGATCGTCGGCGGCGCGCTGGAACTCTCCAACGTGGACCTGGCCCAGGAGTTCATCAACATGATCCTGACCAGCACCGGCTATTCCGCCAACTCGCGGCTCATCACCACCACCGACCAGTTGCTCCAGCAGTTGCTGGTCGTCGGGCGGTGATCGCCCGGGCGAATTGACCTGATCACCCCGCGCCGGCGACGCGCTCCACCTCGTCAAGGTCGGTCACGCCCTTGGCGGCCAGCGTCCAGCCGTGCTGAAGCAGCGAGGTGAACAGGCCCTTGTCCACCACCTTCTTCATCGCGCCGATGTTGGGCTCCTTGAGCACCACGTCGCGCAGTTCGTCGTTGAAGTCGAGCAGTTCGTAGATCGCGCGGCGGCCGCGATAGCCGGTCTTGAGGCACGCGGCGCAGCCCACGGGGATGCTCACCTCGTTCTTGCCTTCCAGGAACCGCCCCAGGCGTGTCGCCTGACCGGGCGAGATGCGGGTGGCTCTCTTGCAGTTGTCGCACAGCACGCGCACCAGCCGCTGGGCGAGCACCACGTCCAGCGACGACGCCACCAGGTAAGGCTCGACCTTCAGGTCCAGCAGGCGGAAGATCGCGGAGATCGAGTCCTTGCTGTGGACGGTGCTGAAGACCAGGTGCCCGGTGATGGCGGCCTGCATGGCGGTGCGGGCGGTCTCTTCGTCGCGGATCTCGCCGACGAGGATCACGTCGGGGTCCTGTCGCAGCACCGAGCGGAGCAGTTCCTTGAAGGTGTTGCCCTTCGCCTCGTCCACGGGGATCTGCGTGGTGTTCTCGAGCTGATACTCCACGGGGTCTTCGATGGTCACCACGTTGGTGGTTTCGCGGTCGATCTCGCGCAGAGCGTTGTAGAGCGTGGTGGTCTTGCCCGAGCCGGTGGGCCCGCACACCAGCACGAAGCCCTGCTCCTTCTGGCACACCTTGCGCATCCGCTCGTACACGTACGTGGGCAGGCCCAGCTCGCTCAGGCTGCGCGGCGCGATCGACGCGTCCAGCACGCGGATCACCATCTTGGGCCCGTGCACGCTGGGCGTCACGCTCACGCGGTAGTCCACCCGCCGGCTCTTGAACTTGCTGGTGAAGTGGCCGTCCTGCACCGCGTCCTCAGCCGCCATCCGCATGAGGCACGCGGTCTTGATCAGCCCGATCATGAGCTGGCCGACTTTTTGGGGCAGGTCGACCAGTTGCACCATCTGCCCGTCCACGCGGATGCGGACCTGGTACGAGTACAGCTTGGGCTCGATGTGGATGTCGGTGGCGCGGCTCTTGCCCGCCAGGAGCAGCAGCAGCCGCGTGGCGGTGGGGCCCGGCGCGTCGCCACCCAGCGCGCCGGTGGGTTTGCCCGACCCGTCAACGATCCCGATCGGGTCCTCACCCTCGCCCTTGGGGGGCAGCGCCAGCAGCATGCCGCGCAGTTCTTCGGCCCACGAGTTCTCCGAGTCGATCGACCGCGACCGCACGTCGCGGCGCACCTCGTCCATCGACTGTTCAGACTCGATGATGAACGAGTGCCCGCCGATCTTCACGCTGTCGCCCGGGTGCAGAGTCGCCGACTGGCTCAGCAGCTTCTGGTTGTTCACCTTGGTCCCGTTGCGGGAGCCCAGGTCGCGGATGCTCCACCCGCCCGACCCGTCGGGCTCGATCACCGCGTGCTTGCGGCTCGCCGACTCGTCGTTGATCGCCAGCGTGCACTCGGGGTGCCGACCGATCACGATCGGCGTCTCGCCAAGCGTGAGCAGGTATCCGCGGCCGTCGGTGCTGGAGAGCTGCAGGGTCGGCATGGGCGGGAGGATAAGTCGCGTGGGGGCCGCGCGTCGGGACACCCGTCTCACACGCGTTTGCTGGTCGCCCGGGCGATCTCGCGCTTGCTCTCGCGCTCCTTGATCGCCTCGCGCTTGTCGTGCTTTTTCCGGCCCGCGCCCACGCCCACCAGCAGTTTGGCGTAGCCGTTCTTGAAGTAGATCTTCAGCGGCACCAGCGTGTTGCCCTTGATCTGCGACGCCTTGAAGAAGCGCAGGATCTCGCGCTTGTTCGCCAGCAGTTTGCGCGTGCGGGTGGGGCTGGTCCGCGGCGGCCCGGCGGGCCCGTACTCCGAGATGTTCACGCCGTGCAGCCACATGGAGAGCGGCTCCAGGCGGGCCTCCACCCAGCCTTCGCCCAGGCTCACCTTGCCCTCGCGGACGCTCTTGACCTCAAAGCCCAGGAGCTGAATGCCGCACTCCAGGGTCTCGCCGATGGCGAACTCGAACCGCGCCTTGCGGTTCTCGATTACGCGCTCCGATGAGTTGTCCTTGGGCTTGCCCATCTCTCGGAGGGTATGGGTGCCGCTCGCCCCGCGAAAGAGCGGCCTAAGGCGTGGGGCTCGGCGCGGGTGTGACGCCCTGAGGCGATGGCGGCGATGGCGGCGCGGGCTGGGCGGTCATCCTCGCCCGCATCGACAGCAAGACGCCCACCAGCACCAGCCCGATGGCGATCCCCAGCAGATACGTGCCCAGCCGCTCGCGGAACACCTTTTTCGAGATGCGGTCGGGGTCAACGGCTGACTCCGGGTCGGGCAACGGGCGCTGCTGCGCCAGCAGCGGTTCATCGCGGCTCATGCGTCTCCTCCTCGTCCGGGGCTCTTGCGCCCTTTGCGGCTCCGCTTGTTGGCGCGAACCCCGGGCATGCCCGCCTTGCGGACCGCCGCGGCCCCGGCCGTGCCCGCGCTGGCCGACTCCACCTCGCTGCGCCGCAGTTTGCCCTCGCGGGCGCGGGCGGCCGCGCCCTTGCCCTCGCGGAGCTGCTTCACCTGATCGCGGATCTTCGCGGCCTTCTCAAACTCCAGCGACTGCGCCGACTCCAGCATCTCGCCCTCGAGGATCCGGATGAGTTCGGCGAGCTCAAACTCCGGCTCCTTGCTCTTCACCGCCTCGCGCGCGATCCGACCGGCCCGCAGCTCCGCGTCCAGCCCCTGCCGGATCGCCTTCTTCACCGTCTGCGGCGTGATGCCGTGCTCCGCGTTGTAGGCGATCTGCTTGGCGCGGCGCCGCTCGGTCTCGTCCATCGCGCCCTTCATCGCGGGCGTGATCTGGTCGGCGTACATGACCACATGGGCGTTCACGTTCCGCGCTGCCCGCCCGATCTGCTGGATCAGGCTGGTGCTGCTGCGCAGGAAGCCCTCCTTGTCCGCGTCGAGGATGCACACCAGCGAAACCTCGGGCAGGTCAAGCCCCTCGCGCAGCAGGTTCACGCCCACCAGCACGTCAAACTCGCCCTTGCGCAGGTCGGTGAGGATCTCCACGCGCTCCAGCGTGTCGATCTCGCTGTGCAGATAGCGCACCCGCAGCCCGCCGCCCTTCTCGTGCAGGTACAGCGTCAGGTCCTCGCACAGCCGCTTGGTGAGGGCCGTGACGATCACACGCTCGCCCGCGCTCGCGCGCTCCTTGCACCGCGCCAGCAGGTCGGGCACCTGGCCCGCCGCGGGCTTCACCTCGATCAACGGGTCCACCAGCCCCGTCGGGCGGATCACCTGCTCCGCCACTTCACCGCCCACCTTCTTGAGTTCATACGGCCCCGGTGTCGCCGAAACGAACAGCACCTGAGGCACAAACGCCTCGAACTCCTCGAACTTCAGCGGGCGGTTGTCCAGCGCGCTGGGCAGGCGGAATCCGTGCTCCACCAGCACCTTCTTGCGCATCTGGTCGCCGTTATACATCGCGTGCACCTGCGGCAGCGTCACGTGCGACTCGTCGATGATGAGCAGCCAGTCGTTCTTGTTGCGCCGCGTCCCGTACGAGCCCGAGGCGCCATCGAGCGCGCCTTCGCGGCCAATGTCCACGCCGCCGCTCTGGGTGGTCGGCGCGTAGTCGAAGTAATCCATCAGCGTGCTGGGCTTCTCGCCGGGTTTGCGCCCGTCAAAGAACCGCGAGTAGTTCTCCACCCCGTTGCAGAACCCCGCCTCTTCGAGCATCTCCAGGTCGTAGCGCGTGCGCGAGAGCAGGCGCTGGGCCTCCAGCAGTTTGCCCTCGCTGCGAAGCTGCATCACCCGCGCGTCGAGCTCCTCGCGGATCGCCTGCAGCGCCGCGGCCATTCGGTCCTCCGGCAGCACATAGTGATTGGCCGGGAAGAGGTGGAACGTCCGCTCCTCCGCCAGTTCCTCGCCGCTGGTGGGGTTGATCAGCCGGAGCGTGTCGATCTCGTCGCCGAAGAGCTCGATGCGGACGGCGAACTGGTCGTACGCCGGGTAGACCTCCAGCACGTCGCCGCGCACGCGGAACTGCCCGCGCTTGAACTCGATGTCCGAGCGCTTGTACTGCATCGCGTCCAGGCCCAGCAGCAGCGAGCGGCGGTCGAGCGCCATGCCCTTGGAGAGCGTGAGCACCTTGGAGCCATAGGCCTCGGGCGAGCCGAGCCCGAAGATGCACGACACGCTGGCGACCACGATGGTGTCGCGCCGCGACAGGATGTTGCTCGTCGCCGCCAGCCGCAGTTTGTCCAGGTCGTCGTTGCGCGACGAGTCTTTTTCGATGTAGATGTCCCGCGCGGGGATGTACGCCTCGGGCTGGTAGTAGTCGTAGTAGCTGACGAAGTAGTTCACGCTGTTGTTGGGGAACAGCTCGCGCATCTCCTCGAAGAGCTGCGCCGCCAGCGTCTTGTTGTGGCTCAGGATCAGCGTGGGTTTGCCCAGCCCCGCGATCACGTTCGCCATGGTGAACGTCTTGCCCGTGCCCGTGGCGCCCAGCAAGCAGGCGTGCCGCTCGCGCCGGTCCTTCAGGCGCTCCAGCAAAGCCGCGATCGCCGCCGGCTGGTCGCCCATCGGCTTAAACGGGGAGACAACCTGGAAGGGCCTTGCCGAGGGCACGCCCAAGCGTACGCCCGCGCGAGGGGTTCTCGGACGCGGGTTTGCCCTCATCGGTCCAGCCCAGCGCGCGGCGAGTCGATACTCAACAGCATGTCGGACGCCAAGCACTCCACGCCCCAGAACAGCGCGGGCCAGCCCGTGAACACCCTTCGGCTGGAGGGCACGGCCCTGGGCCGCGTGCAAGAGGCGCTGGACGCCAGCGAGGCCGCGCGCGAGAAGGCCGGTCAGACCTCGTCCGTGCGCCGCGAGCACAAGCGCTGGCAGTTCCGCCACGGGGGGATCCCCATCGAGATCCAGCACCCCAACGGACACCTCGTCTCGCTGCTGTTCGCCTGCCGCAATCTCTCCGCCGGCGGCATGGCCGTGCTGCACAGCGCGTACATGCACCCCGGCACCAAGGTGTCCGTGCAGCTCAACCACCACACTCAGGGCCCCACGCAGATTCCCGGCGTGGTCAAGCGCTGCCGCCACGTGACGGGCAAACTCCACGAGGTGGGCATCAAGTTCGCGCAGCCCATCGAGCTCGCCTCGTTCCTCGAGGTCGATCCCTTCAAGGGTCAGTTCAGCGTCGAGGCGGTGAAGGAAGAAAAGCTCAGCGGCAAACTGCTGCAGGTTGAGGACGGCCCGCTGGATCGCCGGCTCCTGCGTCACCTGCTCGAGGCCACGCGGCTGGTCGTCACGTCCGTCGAGACGGCTCAGGAAGCGCTCGCCAAGGCCAAGGAACCCTGGGACGTGATCCTGGTTGACGTGCAGCTCCCCGGCGGCATCAGCGGGCTGGACCTGGTGGAGAAGCTCCGCGCCGAGGGCGTGCAGGTGCCGATCATCATGGTCACCGCCGACAAGACGCAGGTCGTCCGCGACCGCGCCAAGGCCGTCCGCGCCAACGGCGTGATCTGCAAGCCCTTCCGGCGCGAGACCCTCCTCGCCGCGCTCGCCGAGTTCCTGCTCAACACCAGCCTCGGCGCCGACAGCGGCGGCGCGATCATGTCCACCCTTCGGGCCGACGACCCCATGGCCCGCTTCGTGCCCGACTTCGTAAAGGAACTCAACCAGGCCGCCACGCGGCTGCGCGCCGCCATGAAGACCGGCGACATCGAGGCCGTGCGGCTGGAGTGCTTCCAGATCGTGGGTGTCGCGGGCACGCTGGGGCTCGACCCGGTCAGCCGATCCGCTGATGAGGCGCTGCGATCCGTGAACGCCTCGGGCAGTCTGGGCGAAGCCGCCCGGCCCGTCCAGGACCTCATCGCCTCGTGCATGCGGGTCCGGATGGGTCACGCGGCCTGATCAGGTCCGGGCGATCAGCCTTTCACAGCCGCCAGCAGTTCGCGAGGCTGGCGCTTCGCCAGCCCGCGGGCCGTGGGCCACGCCGCCAGCAGCGTGATCGCCAGGACCGCCACGCAGCCCAGCAGCATGGGCGTGATCGGCGGCTTGACGGTGAGCACGAGCCCGATGACCAGTTGGTACATCTTCTGCCCGCCCCACGCCGCCTGCACGCCCATCGCGCTGCCCAGCAGGCACGCCGCCAGCCCGATGATCAGCGCCTCGGCCAGCACCAGCCGCCCCAGCAGCCCGCGCTGCGCGCCCAGCGACCGCAGCACGCCGAACTCGAACTGCCGCGCCTGCACGCCCGCCACCACCAGGTTCGCCACCGCGAAGCACGCCACGAACATCGCGCCGATGGCGACGATGCTTGCGATGAACAGCGAGCCCCCGATGAACTCTCCGATCTTGGCCTTGATCTGCATCGACGAGCCCGCCTGCAGGATGCCCGTGCCCCTCAGCATCCGCACCTCGTCGAGCGCCTTCGCCTTCGCGTCGGCCGGCAGCCCCGGCTTGAATCCGATCTGGATCAGGTTGATGTTGTCGTTCTTGAACTTCGCGATCAGGTCCTTGCGAGGGCCGAAGACCGCGTTGAGCGCCTGGTCCACGTAGCCCTCGCCCACGTCGTAGAACTTGCTGACGATGTCGAGCCCGGGCGAAGTCACCACGCCCACGACCTCGAACGGGAAGACCTTGTCCTCGAACTTCAGGTCCAGAACATCGCCCACGCCGATGCGGTGCGCGTTGTAGAACTCCCGCGCCACCAGGATCGCGCCGCCCGCCTTGAGTTTGGGGACGGCCGTCTTCGGGTCGCCCTGAACCCACGTGATGTTCGTCATGTCGAAGAACGTCTCGGGCTCAAAGGCGATGAAGTTCGTCTTGTACTTGCCCAGCCCCGCGATCCCGAAGTCGCTCACCTTCTCGCCGTCGCGCGTGGTGCTGAACGACACCGACTGCACCGTGACCGCGCACGTGGCCGACACGCCCTCCACGCGCTCGATCGCCCGCTGCGTCTCGGGCTTCATGTTCACCCCAGCGACGAACGCGTCGGGGATCTCCAGCGCGTCCAGCCAGTCCACCATCACGGCCCGCCCGTTGGTCCAGATCGCCACCATCATCGACAGGCCCAGCATCATCGCGCCCGCCGTGAACCCGTGCCGGTAGGGGGTCGCCGCCAGCGTGCCCGCCAGCATCCGTCGCGGCAGGCCCAGCACCCGGCTCACGGGCTCGCTCAAGGCCCGCCCCAGCACGAACGTCACCGGCACCGCGATCAGGAACCACCCCGTCAGCAGCGCGGGCAGCCCCACGATCACATACAGCCAGAAGGCCAGGTCCGCGTCCTGGGGCAGCGTCAGCGATGCCACGTGCATCCCCAGGCACGCCAGCCCCACGCCCAGGCACGCCCAGATCCACCTGGGCCGGGCCGACACCGACCGCACCGCCAGCCCCTCCAGCGGCGACACGCGCGAGGCCGCGATCGCCGGCCAGATCGCGCCGATCAGCCCCGCCGCCACCGCGCCGATCAGCGCGAGCGAAACACCCAGCCACGACATCGCGAATCCGCCCGGCAACTGCTGCGGGAACATCAGCACCAGCGCCGCCGCACCCGCCACGCCCATGGGCACGCCGATGATCGCGCCCAGCCCGCCCACCGCGAGCCCGACCAGCAACTGCGACCCCGCCAGTTGCCGCTTGAAGGCGCCGATGCACCGCAGGACGGCCATCTCGCGCGTCCGCTCCGTCACGTTCGTCATCAGCCCCGTGGTGATGATGAACGCCGCCGCCAGAAACGTCAGCACGCTCGCGAGCAGCAGCCCCAGCTGGTTGCTCCGCATGTTCTTGTCCAGCCCGCTGGTGATCTTGGCGGTGGATTGCAGCAGCATCCCCTCCGGCAGATCGCCCCGCCGGGCCTTGGTCATCGCCTCGGCTTCCACCCCCGGCTTGATCTGGATGTCCACCTCCGTCAGCCGGGGCGCCTGGTCGGTCATCCGCGCCAGGTCGTCCAACGCCACCGTGCAGGCGGTCTCATCAAACACCGCCGACAGCGGCGGCGCGTCCTGAACGCCCACGACCGTCAGCCTCACCTCGTCGCCGAACTTGTCGACCGTGATCTCGTCGCCCACCGAAGCCTTGAGCTGCACATTCAGCGGCTTCTGCAGCACGATCTCGCCCGTGCTCTTCAGGAACCGCCCCTCGGTCACCTTCGGCGGCTTCAGCCCCGCCTCGCGATCCGGCAAGATGCCCGTCGCGACCGTGACGGCCGTGTCGCCCGTCTTGGGGTTGCGCAGCGCCACCGACTCCTTGCCCCGGCCCACCGCCTTGGCCACCTCGGGCCAGGCGTCGATGGTCGTGAGGATCGACGCCTCGAAAGCCCCGCCCCCCAGCTTCTGCACCCGAACGTCGGCCACGCCCACCGTCTCGGCGATGCGGTCGCGCACCGCCTCCTGCAGCGAGGCCATCGCGCACGAGATCGCCGCGATCAGCGCCGCGCACAGCGAGACCGACGCCACCAGCAGCGCCGTACGGCTACGACGCTGCGACAAGGTGTTGATAGCGAGCCGCCACGCCGCCGACATCGAGTCCCTCCACTTCCATCACGCCCTTCACCCGCCCGTCCTGAAGCACGTACACGCGCCGGCAGTGCACCGCCGCCGCCGGCTCGTGCGTCACCATCACGATCGTCGTCTTCTGCTCTCGCGCCACGTCGCCCAAGAGCCGCCACAAACGGTCGCTGCTCTTGCTGTCCAGATTCCCCGTCGGCTCGTCGGCCAGGATCAGCGGCGGGCGGAACAAGAGCGCCCGCGCGATCGCCACCCGCTGCTGCTCACCCCCCGAGAGCGCGTCGGGGCGATGCCCCTCGCGATGACCCACGCCCAGCGCGGCCATCAGTTCCTTCGCCCGCGCCCGCAGCGTCCCCGCGTCTTCCCCCGCCAGCATGCCCGGCAGTTCCACGTTCTGGATCGCCGTCAGCGTGGGGATGAGGTTGAACTGCTGGAAAACGATCCCGATCTGCTTGCGACGGAAGAGCGTCAGTTCGCTGTCCGACAACTGCGCCAGTTCGCGCCCCGCGATCCGCACCGACCCCTCGTCGGGCGTGTCCAGCGCCGCCAGCAGGTGCATCAGCGTGCTCTTGCCCGAGCCCGAGGCCCCCATGATCGCGTAAAACCCCGGCTCGGGGATCACCAGGTCCACCCCGCGCAGCGCGTGGACCGTCTCCTCCGCCAGGTGGTAGCGCTTGTGAACTCCCCGGCAATCGATCACCGGCGTACCGGGTTGTAAGGCACCCGCCGGGCGGTCGCCGTTGGTGTGCGTAGCGAGCATCGCGGCAGCATAGGACCGGGGCGGACCACCCGCCCGAAGCCGCACGGCTCATCGCACCTCGTCGGGCACGCCCAGAAACTCCCGCATGTGCTGGTCATACGTCTCCTGGTCCTTGTCGCGCGACAGGTCCAGCCGCAGTTCGTTGATCACCTTCGTCCCCTGCCCGATCCACGTGCGCCACGTCTCGGCGCTGATGTTCGCGCCGATCCACTCGCCCACCGGCCCGCGGAAGGGCGCGCGGGGCATCTTGGTCCCCAGCCGCCCGGAGTGCGCGTCCACGATCATCCCCTCAGGCACGTCCTTGGGGTCGATCCGCGGCGCGCTGGCCTTGCCCGCGCCGCCCAGAGGCACCGTCCCCCCCGAGCCCGACAGCGCCTTCTCCGCCTCGGGCGGCACCGCCACCCCCAGCGACTTGAGCCCGCTCACCATCCCGCTCAGCGGCATCCGGTCGCCCCGCTCCGCCGCGATCCCCGCGCCCCGAAGGAACATCTGGATCGCCCGGTCCTTCTCCCCGGCTTTCACAAACGCCTCGCCCGCGAGCTGGTACGCCTTGCTCATGTCGGGCACCAGCTCGGTGCAGCGCAGATAACTCGCCGCCGCGTCCGCGTGCCGCCCCGCGTCGGCATACGCCTTCCCGAGCGAAAAGTGGGCCATCTCGTTGGTCGGATCGGCCTGGGCCATGTTCTCAAATTGGGCGATGCGCTTGGCGATGTCCATGGTGGAACCTTACTCCCCCGTTCAGCCCACCGCCCGTTGTCGGTTCGCTCCGGATCAGGACTCGTCAGTCCGGATTGAAGCCTGCACGTCGCACCTCCGTCGCGGATGTCTGCGGTCGCCGTACCGTTCCCCCCGTGCCCGCCCTCGACCCCACTCTCGCCACCTCCGTCGCCGGCATCCCCCTCGCCGCGCCGGTCATCCTCGCCGCCGGCACCTGCGGCGTCCTCGACGAGATGGCCGACGTGATCGACCTGTCGCGTGTCGGCGCGCTCGTCACCAAGTCCATCACGCCCGAGTCGCGCGAGGGCAACGCCACCTGGCGCGTCATCCCCGCGGGCTCCGCGGGCATGCTCAACGCCATCGGCCTCGCCAACCCCGGGCTCGACGCGTTTCTCGAGCACCACGCGCCCCGCGCTAAGGCCATGCCCTGCAAGGTCTTCGTCTCCGTCGCGGGCTTCAGCGTCGAGGACTACGTCAAGGTCGCGGCCAACATCGAGGCCTTCTCGCTCGACAACGCCGCCTGCTTCCCTGCGGTTGAACTGAACATCTCCTGCCCAAACGTCAAGACCGGCACCGAGTTCGGGCACACCCCCGCGCTCTGCCGCGAGGTGGTCTCCGCCGTTCGAACCGTGCTCAAGAGCACTCGCCTCTTCGTCAAGCTCGGGCCCATGACCCCCGACTTCACCACCGTCGCCCACGCCGCCCTCGCCGCCGGCGCCGACGGGCTGACCATCTGCAACACCATCCCCGCGATGGCCATCGACGTCGAGTCGCGCCGGCCCATCCTCGCCAACACCACCGGCGGGCTCTCCGGCCCCGGGCTGCACCCCGTCGCCCTCAAACTGGTACACGACGTGTACCAGAAGGTCGCCCGCGAGCGCGGCGCCACCATCCTGGGCCTCGGAGGCGTGCTGACATGGGAACACGCGGCGGAGTTCATTCTCGCGGGAGCGCAGGCCGTCCAACTGGGCACGGGTCTCTTCGTCAACCCGCGCCTGCCTTACGCGATCAGCAAGGGCCTGGCGAAGTGGGTCCGCAGGCAGGGCTCGGGCTCGATCGCCGAACTGGTGGGGGCCATGCGCCCCGCCGAGCCAGTCGCGGCGGAGTGATCCCGGCCGTTTGCGGCGTGCTGCTACCCGCCGTGGGCCTGGTCGCCGCTCCGCCCTCCGTGCCGGAGGATCTCTCCGCTCGCCTCAGCGCCGCGATCAAGGATGCCGGTCCGCCCGCGCTGGGCGCGATCGTGGTGAACACCGAGGGTGTGCTCGCGCAGGGCGTCGCCGGCGTCCGGGCCCGTGGCGAGTCCGCGCCCGTCACCCTCGACGACCGCTGGCACGTCGGCTCCTGCACCAAGAGCATGACCGCCACGCTCTGCGCCCGCCTCATCGAGCGCGGCCTGCTCTCCTGGGACCGCACCCTCGCCGAGGCCTTCCCTGAACTCAAGGACCAGATGCACGAGGCTTACCGCGCGGTCACCCTGCGCGACCTGCTCTCGCATCGCGCCGGCATCCAGGGCGAGCCCCCGCCCAAACTCTGGGGCGCGCTCTGGAAGCACAAGGGCACCACCACCGAAGGTCGCGAACTCACCGCCAAGGACATCCTCACCCGCGCGCCCAAGGGCACCCCCGGCGAGCATTTCGAGTACTCCAACTTCGGCTACATGATCGCCGGCCTCATGGCCGAGCGCGCCACCGGCAAGGCCTGGGAAGACCTCATGCGCGACGAGGTCTTCACGCCCCTGAACATCACCAGCGCCGGCTTCGGCCCGCCCGGCAGCGCGGACAAAGTCGACAACGCCCGCGGGCACGGTCTCGGCGGCGCGCCCATCAAGCCCGGCCCGATGGCCGACAACCCGCCCTCCCTCGGGCCCGCGGGCACGGTCCACGCCACGCTCGCCGACCTGGGCATGTACGTCCGCGCGCAACTCCGCGGCGCGCGCGCTGAAGACTTCGGTTTCCTCAAGGCCCAGTCGTTCGCCACGCTCCACACCCCGCCCAATGGCGACTACGCCCTGGGCTGGGTCATCCAGCAGCCCAAGTGGGCCGCCGGACGCCGGGTCATCTGGCACAACGGCAGCAACACCATGTGGTACGCGGAAATGGCCGTGATCCCCGAAGCCGGCGTCGCCGTCGTGGTGACCGCGAACGAGTCCACGCCCGTGAGCGAAAAGGCCGTGCGCGACACGCTCCGCGCCCTGGTGCGCGATTTCGCCCCGCCCCCGGTCAATCCACCGGCGTCGGAGGTTCCGCCGCCGGGCGCGAAGTGATCGTCGCGCCCCCGCGCACCATCTTCTCCGCCAGTTCCACCCGCAGCGTCTCGATCGTCCGTTCCAGGTGCCGCAGCCCCGCGTCGGGCCCCATCGCGAGCAGTGCCGCGCCGTCGATCACCGGGCCGATGTTCGCCGCCAGCCGCTGACCGAAGAGCTTCGGCCGCTTCGCCCGCCGCGGGAAGGCGTCAAACCCGCCCTCCAGCGCCACCGGCAGGATGTTGCACCTGGCCCGCGAAAGCAGCAGCCACGTGCCCCGCTTGAACTCGTGCAACTCGCCGTCGGGCGTCCGCGAGCCCTCCGGGAACACCATCACACACCGCCCCATCGCCAGTTGGTCCAGCGCGGTGCGGATCGCCGCCGTGTCCGGCGCGTCCTGCTTCAGGGGCACCGCGTTGAACGCGCGAATCAGCAGCCCGAAGCCCGGGAAGAACAACGTCGCCCGCGCCAGGTAGTTCATCTGCCTCGGGATCACCGCGATCCCCAGCGTCACCGGGTCAAAGTGCGACTGATGGTTCGCGATCACCAGCAGCGGCCCCTCCGCCGGGATGTGCCTCATCCCGTACTTGCGATAGCGGAACACCAGCGTGAACACCGCGCTGCAGATCGCCGTGCCCATCGCGAACAGCGCGATCGAGACCCACGACGCACCGGGGTTGCGGCTTCGCCAGCGCGACAGCATCACGCGCCGGGGGGTTTGGAGTGGGGGGGATGTGCGGCGTGAGAGGACTTCAGGTGCGGCACACGCTCACGCACGATCCGCTCCAGCCGGTCCACCACCTGCTCCAGCGTCAGCGGGTCGGTGTCGATCACCACCGCGTCGCTCGGGCACACCAGCGGGCTGTCCGGACGCGTCGAGTCGAAGAAGTTCCGCTGGCGGATCTCCTCCTCCAGCGTCAACAGATCCACCACCTCGCCCTTCGCTTCCAGTTCGCGGGCGCGGCGCACCGCCTGCTCCCGCGGCGTCGCCTCCAGGAAGAACTTCACGTCCGCGTCCGGGAACACCACGCTCCCCTGGTCGCGCCCTTCGGTCACCAGCAGCGGGTGCTGCGCCGCGATCAGCCGCTGCTTCCGCTCCATGTGCCGGCGCAGGTGCGGGATGCTCGACACCTTCGACACCAGCCGGCGAACGTCCGGCTCCGTCAGCCGGTCGATCATCGGACGCCCCGACACCAGCAGCACCGGCGGGCGCTGGCTCCAGTCAAAGTGCAGGTCCGCCTGCTGCGCCAGCGCGCACACCGCCGTGATCGTCGCCGGGTCCTTCTCGTTGTCCTCGCTCAGGTCGATGCCCGCGTCGATCGCCAGGGCCGTCGCCGCGCGATACATCTGCCCGGTGTTCAGCATCTCCAGACCCAGCCGTGCAGCCAGGTCACGCGCCGCCGAACTCTTCCCGGTCCCCGCCGGCCCGTCGATGGTCACGATCACGCGGCCGGGAACCTGGTCTGAGGAAGGGAGCGGCGGCATGGCATCCTCGGCGGTCCTCGCGACGGTCTGGAGCATGGCGGGCATGAACTGCTCCCCGGGGATCTGGGCGGTTAGTCCACTACTCTTCGTCTTCCTCACCCGCGGCTTCCGCGCTCTCGGGTTCATCGGGCAGGTCGTCCAGATCCAGCAGCGGAGCCGCCGGGTCAGGCCGACCGATCGCCTTGAAGATGATATCGCGCGTCGCCAGCAGCGCGGGCATCGGGTCGCCCGGGCCCTTGAAGTCCAGCGCCAGCGGGCCGTCAAACCCCACCGCCGACAGCACGTCCACCATGTCCTCCAGCGTCACCGGGCCCGAGGCCTCAGGCTCAGGAGCCGCCGCGGCGGCCACATCCACCTCCGCCGCGTCCTCGCCCGCCTCCTTCGCTTTCTTGCTCTTGCTCTTCTTGGGCTTGGCCTCGCCCGCCGGCGCCGCCGCCACGGGCGACTTCTTCTTGCCCGACGCCTTGGGCGCCTCGACCGTGATCGGCCCCGAAGGCACCAGGATCGCCGACGCGTACGGCGCCAGCCGCCGCATGTACCCCAGCGGGTCCGGCGCGCCCATCGCCACCGCGATGTCCGGCAGCGTGCCCACACGGAATCCGCCGATCTTCTTCAGCAGTTCCGTCGTCCGCTCCGGCGTCGCCGTCAGCCCCGGGTAGGGCGCGACGCACAGATTCAGTTCCAACTTCTCCGACCTCCGCGAGATCGGCTTCAAGGACGCCGCCGTGTCCGCCAGCGCGTCGTCGCTGTCGGGCGCGTCCACCGCCAGCGAGAAGGCCGAGCACCCCAGCCACGCCGCCGCCTGCGCCACCCGAAGCAGCCGGTCCGTCGCCGCCGTCAGCGTGTTCTCGTCATCGCTCGCCAGCGGCTGCGGGGTCACCTCGATCAGCACCAGGCACGGGCACCCCGCCTTGTCCGCCGCCTCCAGGATCTTGGTCAGCGACTGCCGATCCGCCCCCACCAGCAGGTCGGTCGATAGCACCATGCCCGAGAGCCCCAGCTCCTCGCGGGCCAGCCGGGGAAGATCGGTGAGCGCGAGAGAGCCGCCCGGGGCGTGGCCCCGGAGTCGTCCTTTCAGCGCACGCGCACAGAGGGTCACGAGCATGGATGGCCCAGCGTATCGGCCATCGGGGGGGGTGGGCAACATTCCCCGAGGGGTTTCTAGAAGACTCCCCCCCGCCGCCCCGCCTTTCCCTCCTCTATCCCGCCAAACCCCGCTCCCGCCCAACTCCCCACGCCCGGGGCGTCGGGCTAGCATCCGCCCGACACCGCCCCGCCCCTCGCGGCCGGGCTTGCACGAAAGGACCACCGCGATGGGCTCACCCGCCGACTGCCTGTACTCCTCCACCCACGAGTGGCACCGCGTGCAGGGCGACACCCTCACCCTGGGCATCACCCGCTTCGCCGTCGACGCCCTCACCGACGTCACCTACGTCCAGATCAAGCCCGTCGGCACCACCATCGCCCCCGGCGGCGGCGTCGGCGAAGTCGAGTCCGTCAAGACCACCAGCGACGTCTACTGCGCCGCCGGCGGAACCATCACCGAGGTCAACCAGGCCGTCGTCGCCGACCCGTCCTTGCTCAACAAGGACCCCTTCGCCAACTGGCTCCTGAAGCTCAAGATCACCGCCCGCGGCGGGCTCGACCAGTGCATGAAGGCCGCCGACTACGACCAGAAGAACCCCGTCGGGTGAACTCCGCGATCCTGCTCTTCGCCGCGGTCGCCTACGCCGCCATGAGCGCGGTCACTCTCGCCGCTTTCGCCTGGGACAAGCGCGCCGCCGCCCGCGCCGCGCCGAGGGTCCCTGAGCGCCGTCTTCACGTTCTCGAAGCGCTGGGCGGCTGGCCCGGCGCGCTCCTCGCCATCCGCTGGCTCCGCCACAAAAACCGCAAGCCCGGGTTCTGGCTCATCACCGCCTCCATCGCCGCGGCCCACGCCGCCGCCTGGCTCCTCGCCTGGCGCGCCGGCTGGCTCGCCGCCTGAGCCCGCGCGGACCCACCCGGTCATGCTGATCGCCGGTGGGCTAGCGATAACATCCGTTTATGGAACTCACCCCCCTGCGATACTTCATCGCCATCGCCCGCGCCGGGCACATGACCCGCGCCGCCCGCGAGCTCTCCGTCAGCCAGCCCGCCCTCTCCGCCGCCGTCCGCAAGCTCGAAGAGGAAGCCGGCGCGCCCCTGCTCGACCGCACCGGCCGCGGCGTCGAGCTCACCGC
>JALHNL010000063.1 GCA_022843545.1 Phycisphaerales bacterium
GGCGGGCCGGTGCGCGCCCCGGGCGGCCGGGCCCGCGCCGGTGGAGCCCCCCGTCGCCCTACGCTCGCCGACTATGGGCCGATGCCGCGTGGACCCGTCGGTGAAGCGTGTGGTGATGGAGGGGTTTGATTTCCCTCTGGGTTGCTATCCCGTCGAGCCCGTCGCGCCGATCGAGGGGTACACGCTGCACTTCGAGCCCGCCGACGGCGGCCGCGACCAGCGCGAGGAGGACGACGCCCCCGAGGCCATCGCCGAGTTTGACGCGGGCGCGCCCGAGCCCGATGACGATGAAGAGGACGACCTGCCCGGCGAGCGCGGCCGCGGCGGGCCTCCCGCCCCCTCCGATCGCGAGAGCGCCCGCGACGCGGGCGAGGGCGAATGGGAGGAGTGGCCCGATCGGTACGTCTACGACGTGCTCGTCAAGGCCTCGCGGATCGAGCCGTTCCTGCGGACGCTCTTCAGCCTGCTCCCCGGGCGGGTCTTCCCGATCCTGGACGTGCTGGGCAACGACGCGTACCGCGAGATCGACCCGTACGTGGCGTACGAGATGGTCGGGACCGAGCAGTTTTTGGACGCGGTGCGCCGCTTCCGGGGCTACCTGCTCGAAGACGGCTTCGTGGGCTTCGGCGTCATGTCCGAGGAGCCCTTCTACTACATCTTTGTGGACGAGCACAAGATGGTCACCATCCGCGCCGAAGCCGCGATGAAGGAGAAGGTGGAGCGGGTGCTGCAGGCCTACGACCTCAAGACCGTCGAGCAGCTCGCGGGGGCCGACTCGGCCGTCCACGAGCACCGCGGCGTGCTCGAGGCCCCGCCCGACCGCCCGGATCTGCTGACGTCCGAGGAGATCGTGGAAGAACTGCGCGATGTGTGGGGACTTGAACTGAATGTGGACCCGCACCGGAACCTCGACGACCGCGGCCGCGAACTGGGCATCACCGGTTGGCGGTGCGTCGTCCGGCGGATCGGGCCCGACGGGATGATTCAGTATCTGGAGGTGTGCCTGAGCGCGGCGAGTCTGATGGAGGCCCACGACCTGGCCCTCTTCGCCGCGGAGCACGAGGCCGAGGAGCCCGCCGACCAGCCCGAGGCTCCGGAAGCCAAGAAGGCCAGAGCCAAACCCCCTCGACTAGGGGCATCACCCGGCGCCCCTGGCGTCGGCCGACCGGGACGACGGACCAACGAGCCGGAGGACGACGCCGACGACGAGGGGGATTCCGAAGCCCTGACCACCGTGGACGTGATCGCCATGGACCGGTTGGCCCCCGAACAACTGGAAGAACTGGCCAAGGAGATGGGGTACAAGAACGGCAAAGCCACGGTGAAGCAGTCCCGGGTGTGGGGCTGGCGAAAGGGTGACTGACCCCGCCGCAGGCCAAAGCCCAACCCGCCCCCGGACCGGCCGGGGCGGCGGGACAGGGGCCGGCTCTTCTCAACCGTCGATTGTGGAAAGACTTGCGTTGAGGGGCGGATGGGGGTCAGGTTTGCGTTCACTCGCCGGGGTGGGTATCTTTGGGGCCCTGTTGGGGAAGTCTGACGACCGCCGCATTGACGGCGATGGAGGCACGGCATGCAGCTTTTCTTCGGTGCGAACGCGCGACTGGCGCTCTCGGGTCTCATGAGTGTGGTGGCGTTCGGCGCGGTGGCGCCGCTCACCCCGGCGGCGCTGGCGAACATCGCCGGCACCGACGTGCCCGCGGCCCGCGAGGCGCTGACCCCCACGCAGCAGGCCGAAAGCCTGCTCAGCGAGGGTAAACTCATCGCGGCTCAGGCCGTGCTGTCCAGCGCGGTCCGCTCCAGCCCTGATGAGGGTGAGCGCGACCTGGCCGCCGAGATGCTCCAGCGCGTCGAGCGCCGCATCCGCACCACCGACGTGGGTGAGATCAGCCTGCAGCGTGCCGAGTACGGCCTGGCGACGGGCGAACTGCTCACCGCCGAGCGTCATGCCCGCGCCGTGCTCCGCCTGCCCAAGCTCGAAGCCGAGCAGAAGCAGCGGGCCGAGGCGGCCTTGGCCGCGGTCGAGGCTCGCCGCAACGACCTCAAGCCCCTGGTGCCCGGGTTGATCACCCAGGCCGCGGGCGACATGGCCGCCGGCAAGTACGCCGAAGCCAAGACCGCCATCTCCGCCATCTATCGCTCGGGCGTCGAGCTCACCAGCGCGCAGCGTCGCGAGGTGGACGGCTATCAGGTCCGCATCCACGAACTGGAGCGCGAGGGCAAGATCAGCCCCGCTCAGGTCTCCCTGGGCATGATGCAGCCCGGCGTGGTCCGCCGCCGCGACGAGGCCCAGCCCGCCCAGCCTTCGCAGCCCAGCGAGCCGGCGCCCGCGCCGTCGAGCACCGGCGGCGAGCCCTCCACGGCCCCGGCTCAGAACACGACCCCCACCTGGACCGACACCAGCTCCAGCCAGAACACCTCGGTGACCTGGACGGCCGCCCCCGCGGATGACGTGGTCGCCCAGGCGGCCCGCGCCGAGGCTCAGGCCAAGATCGCCGAGGGCGATCTGGCGATGAGCGAGAAGCGCTCGTCCGACGCGGTCCGGCTGTACGAGGCCGCCCTGGCTCAGGGCCGGGCGTACATGTCGGCTGACGACATCACCAGCGCCGAAGGCAAGCTGGCTCAGGCCCGCGCCGCCGCCGGCCCCGCCGTCACCACCCAGGGTCTGGCGGGTCAGGTCCTGCAGACCGAGAAGGTTGCCCGCGAGCGTGCCCAGGCTGAGTTCGACAACTTCGTGACCGAGGCCGAGAAGGCTCTGGCCGCGGGCGACATGCAGAAGGCCACCGAGATGCAGGTGTCGGCGAAGACCACGGCCGACCGCAACCGGGAGTTCTTCGGGCAGGCCGAGAACGACGCGTTTGACAAGAAGGTGAGCGATCTTCGCGCCCGCATCGAAGCGGCGAGCGAGGCCCAGCGCGCCAAGGAAGCCGTCACGCGCGAGGCCGAACTGAAGAAGAAGGCCCAGCAGCAGCAGATGGACCTGGCCAAGAAGAAGGAGAAGCAGATCGTGGACGCGATCAACCGCGTCCGCGCCCTGCAGATGGAGCAGAAGTACGAAGAGTGCCTGCAGGTGCTGGATCAGGTCCTGTTCCTGGACCCGGGCCAGCCCACCGCGCTGCTGCTGCGTGACGCCATCGCCGACGTGATCAACTACCGCCGGTACTGGGATCAGCAGAACCGCAAGGCCAAGAACATCCTGAAGCACGAGCTGGACAACAACGAGGCCACGATCCCGCCGCGCAACATCGTCGAGTATCCGCTGGACTGGCCGTCCAAGACGATCGAGCGCGTGGAGGGCGCGGGCTTCGCCGAGACCCCCGAGAACTCGCGCACGCTGGCCGCGCTGGATGACAAGAAGATCCCCGTGCAGTTCCGCCAGAACAAGCTGGCCGACGTGCTGAGCTACATCCAGACGACGACCAACACGAGCTTCGACGTGAACTGGGACAGCCTGGCCTCCGTGGGCATCACCCGCGAAACGCCCGTGAACCTGAGCCTGAAGGACACTCGGGCGCAGGTGGTGCTGGAGCGCGTGCTCGCCCAGGTCAGCCGTGATCGCTTCGCCAAGGCCGACTACACCGTCGCCGACGGCATCGTCACGGTGGCCAGCGCCGACGACATCCAGCGCCAGACCGTCACCAACGTGTACAACATCACCGACCTGCTGCTGGTGGTGCCCGACTACACCAAGGTTCCGCCGCTGGACCTGCAGACGATCCTGGCCGCTTCCAAGGGCCGCGAGCAGTCCCCGTTCGTGGGCAAGATGGACACCGAGTCGGAGCGTCTGGGCGAGACCCGGGCCGACCGCGTCCGCAGCATCATGAACGTGATCCAGCAGACCGTGGACCCCGACAGCTGGCGCGAGTCGGGCGGCGACGTGGGCTCGATCAACGAGATCAAGGGCTCGCTGATCATCACCACCACCCCCCGCAACCACCGCGAGATCGCCGGCCTGCTCAGCAAGCTGCGCGACATCCGCTCCATGCAGATCAACGTCGAGACCCGCTTCCTGCTCGTGAACCAGGCCTGGTTCGAGCAGATCGGCTTCAGCCTCGACGTGGTCTTCAACGCCACCAACAACCAGATCGGCGCGGCCCAGGCCGTCGATCCGTCGATCCTCCCCAGCGACTTCTTCAACTTCACCACCACGTCGCTCAACCGCAACGTGACCGGCGCGCAGACGCTCACCGGCGCCACCCCGCCCAACACGCAGGTCACCGGGCAGGGCACCGTCCCCCCGCAGAACTGGTCGCCCATCGGCGTCGGGCAGAACAGCCTGGGCCTGGGCCAGCTCCTGGCCCCCGCCTCGGGCTTCGCTCGCGACATCATCTCCGCCGCCCCCGCCCTGGGCATCGCCGGCCGCTTCCTCGATGACGTGCAGGTGGACTTCATCGTCCGCGCCACGCAGGCCGACCGGCGCAACCTCTCGCTCACCGCCCCGCGCCTCACCTTCACCAACGGGCAGACCGCCAACGTCTACGTCGCCACCCAGCGGTCCTTCATCTCCGACCTTGACCCGATCGTGGGCGAGTCGGCCGTCGGCTTCGACCCCACCACCGGCGTCGTCCCCGAGGGCGTCACCCTGCTGGTCGAGGGCGTCATCTCCGCCGACCGCCGCTATGTCACCATCAACATCGAGACCGGCGTGTCGCGCACCGACAGCATCCGCCAGGTCGCCGTCACCGCCGTCGCGGGCGGTCAGCTGGTGAACTCGGGCACGGCCAACAGCTTCATCGAACTGCCCTCGCAGACCGTCACCAACATCTCGACCACCGTCACCGTGCCCGACGAGGGCACCGTGCTGCTGGGCGGCCAGCGCCTGGTGGACGAGGTGGAGATCGAGACCGGCGTGCCGATCCTGTCCAAGATCCCGATCATCAGCCGGTTCTTCTCCAACCGGATCGAGTCCAAGACCGAGGCCACCCTGCTCATCCTGCTGAAGCCCACCATCCTCATCCAGAGTGAACTGGAAGAGAAGAACTTCCCCGGCCTGGGCGACCAGGTCCGGACCGGCGGCATCCGCTGATTTCCGCAAACCCACCGGGCGGGCCCGAAAGGACCCGCCCGGCTTTCGTTTCCTCTGGATCACGCCCGGGCTATCCTCCCGCTTCACCGGGACGGGCGGCGCGAGCGCCGCATCCCCCGGTGCAGGAGTTGGTTAAGCCATGCCGCCAAGCGAATCCCGACTGAAGGTCAAGCGCGACGGGAGCATCATCGAAGTCAGCTTCCGCGATCGCAACATCCTCGACGAGGCGAACATCCAGCAGATCGGCGAAGAACTGCGCGCCATCGTGGACAGCGAGCCCAAGTGCAAGCTGCTCATCAACTTCATGGACGTGGACCATCTGTCCTCGGCCGCGCTGGGCGCGCTCATCACCGTCCACGCCCGCGTCCGCGGCACGCAGGGCCAGCTGCGCCTGTCGAACATCGACCCGCAGATCTACCAGGTGTTCGTCATCACCAAGCTCAACAAGATGTTCGAGATCCACGAGACGGCCGAGAAGGCCCGCGCCAGCTTCCGCTGAGGCGCGATCGCGCCGCCCGGTCCTCGGGCCGCGCCGCACAGCGCCGGTCCACGCTCCCCACCCCGCCCCTCCGCGAGATGACGCCTTGACGCGCCCGCCGCCCGAGGAGATCGCCGAAATGCAGCCGGCGAACCGCCGCGCGGACATCGACCGCGTGGAGTCGGCCGTGCTTGGCGCGCTCGAGCGGTTTGGGTATCCCGACGCGTCGCGATTCGCGGTCCGCCTCGCGCTCGAGGAGGCCCTGGTCAACGCCTTCATGCACGGGCACCGCGGCCTGCCGCCCGAGGAGACGGTCCACGTCCTCTATCGCGTCTCGCCCGAGCAGGTCACCATCGCGGTCACCGACCGCGGGCCGGGCTTCAAGCCCGAGCACGTGCCCGACCCGACCGTCGAGGAGCACGTCGAGCTGCCCTCCGGCCGCGGGCTCATGCTCATCAAGGCCTTCATGACCTCGGTCCACCACGAGAACAACGGCAGCCGCCTGGTGATGACGTACAAACGCCCCGACGCCAAGGCCGCGACCTGAGGCTCACTCGTGCTCGCCGCGCCAGTCCTCGTTGCGGCGGCGCAGATCAGCGATGTGCAGGCGCAGGCTGTCGATTTCCAGGCGGGTCTTCTCGATCATGAGTTCGTGGGCCTCGCGCGCGGCGGCGCGGGCGTCCTGGCTCTCGGGTGAGAGTTGCCGGCGCATCAGTTCCAGTTCGGTGCGGAGCCGGGCGATCTGCAGTTCCTGCAGCGTGCGTTCGCGGTCTTCGCGCTGCCCGTCGACCAGGCTCTGGACGACGATCTTCTGCTGGGGCTTGCCGCGCTCGACGTTCAGCGCGGCGCTGAGCCCGTCGTTGCGCTTGCGCTCGCGCACATAGAGCCACGCCAGCACACCCGCCGCGGCCGCCGCAACCAGCGAGAGCAGCAAAGGCCAAATCCACGACCAGACCCCGGCGGGGGCGGCGTCCTGCGCGAGCACATTCACCACGTCACCGAGCATGCCGGATGGTAGGGTGAGTTCGCCGAGCGGTCAGCCCTTGCGCGCCGGCGCCAGCCGCTTCATGGCCGCCGCGCCGAGCTTCTTGCCCACCTCCCACACCGGCCCGCCCAGCCGGTGGCACGCGCGGACCGTCCGATCAAAGGCCTCGACAATCTCGTCGGCATCGGCCCGGCTGAGGACCAGCGGCGGGATGAGCTTGATCACGTCCAGCCGGTGACCCGCCACCTGCGTGAGGATGCGGTGGTCGTTCATCAGCGGCAGGATCACCGCCTGGCAGAACAGCGACTCATCGAGTTTGTGCAGGAGCGACCAGCCCGCCCGCAGCGCGAGCGACGCGGGTCGGCCGAATTCAATCGCGATCATCAGCCCACGCCCGCGCACATCCTTGACCATCTCCAGGCCGGCGAGCCGGGCGGCGAGGCGCTCTCGCAGGTAGCCCCCCACTTCCGCCGCGTGCTCCACGATCCGCTCATCGCGCAGCACGTGCAGCGTGGCGAGCCCCGCGGCCATCGCCAGGTCGTTCATGCCGAAGGTGTTCTGGATGCGCGAGCACTGCTGCATGCTGGCGAAGGTGGCGGCGTGGACATCGTCGCGCATCAGCACCGCCGACGAGGGGATGTACCCGCCCGACAGCGCCTTGGCGATCACCAGCAGGTCGGGCTGCCACGACTCGCCCGCGCCGTCGTGCTGGCAGGCGAACATCCGTCCCGTGCGTCCGAGGCCGGTCTGGATCTCGTCGAGGATCAGCAGCGCGCCGTGCTTGCGGCACAGGTCCTTTGCGCGGCGGAGATAGTCGCGGTCGGGGATGTTCACGCCCTTGCCCTGGATGGGCTCGACGATGAACGCCGCTACGTCGTCGTCGAACAGCGCGTGCTCCAGGGAGCGGAGATCGTTGAAGGGAATCTCCCGCGTGTGCTCCAGCAGCGGCCCGAAGCTCTCGCGGAACTCGTGGTTGCCGTTGGCCGAGAGCGCGCCGACCGTGAGCCCGTGGTACGCGCGATGGCAGAACACGACCTTGGGCCTGCCGGTGAACGCGCGGGCGAACTTGATCGCCGCATCCACCGCCTCGCCCCCGCCCGACGCGAAGTACACCTTGGGCAGGTCGCCCGGCGCGATCCGCACGAGTTCCTCGGCGAGCAGCCCCGCCAGCCGCGGCGTGCCCACACCAGGAAGATTCGGCAGGTTCAGGTCCATCGCTTGGCGGATGGCGTCGCGGATGACGGGGTGGTTGCGTCCGCCCGCAAAGACCGCGTATCCGCCCAGGCAGTCGATGTAGCGCCGCCCCTGGTTGTCGAACAGATACGCGCCCTCGCCGCGGACGTAATTCTGGTCAAAGCCGATCGTGCGCAGCACCGCCGCCATCGCGGGGTTGACGTGCCGGTCCATCAGCGGCAGAGCCTCGTGCCCGCGGGCCGACAGAAGGCCCGCGAGGTCGAAAGCAGACGCCCGCGGCTCGCCGGCGGGAGATGGTCCCGGAACACTCATGGCGCGGCTCCTGATCTTCGGGAGAGTACGCCGCGGACGGCTCAGCGCGGCAGCCGAAGCAGCCCGCCGGTCGCTTTCTCGACGATCACCTCGCTCGCCTCGGTCAGGAACAGGCCGTGATCAATGACCCCGGAGAGTCCCTTGAGTTCGTCCGCCAGTTCCGCCAGCCGGAGCCGTGTGGACCACTCCTCGGGCACCTGCGCATCCAGCACCAGCCCGGCGTTGTCAGTCACGAACTCCGCGCCCGTGTCGGTCGCTCGAACGCGGGCCTTGAGCCCGAGTTCGTCCAGCCGCGCCAGCACATGCGACGCGGCCATCGGCAGCACTTCCACCGGCAAGAGCCGCCGCTCACCCAGCCGGCGGACCAGTTTGGAATCGTCGGCGATGTAGACGCAGCGTCCGCCCGACGCGAGGCAGACGTGCGCCACCAGGCGTTCGCGGGTCATTGCGCCGCCGCCGCCCTTGATCATCGCCAGGCCGGGGTCGATCTCATCGGCGCCGTCGAAGAGGTAGTCCACGCGCTCGACGGAGCGGAGGTCGGTGACCACCAGGCCCAGCCCGCGGGCCATGGTCTCCGAGGCCGCACTGGTTGCCACACAGGTGAGCACGAGGCCCTCGCCCGCGGCCCGCGCCGCCAGCGCGCGGATGCCCCGCGCCGCGGCCCGACCGGTCCCCAGGCCCACGACCATACCGGAGGTCACCGGCTGCACCGCGGCCTGCGCGAGTTGATCCACCGGGCTGCTCATTCGCCGATCATGGCCACTTCGCTCCCGCGCGTCAACTCGGAGGCCTCGTTGGCTCGCCGGTGGGCACAGGCCGACCCGGGGTCATGCCGCGAGATCCAGGCGGAGCGGAGGGGCCGGTCGGAGTCAAGAGTGCGGGGTGGGCGGGGCTGGGGGCGGCGGCCGGAGCGGGAGTCGGCGAGGACACGCCGGGGATCAGGGTCCACGGGGGGGTGGGCTGGCCCAGGGGCTCAAGGCGTCCCTCAAACCAGCGCTCCAGCGGCTGGATCATCGGGGGCTCGCCCGACGCACCGTACCACGAGTCCACCGCCCAGCGCCGCCCGGGCAGCGCAAACCTGGCGACGCGAGCCCCGGGGGGCAGGACCTCTTCGATGCACGCCGCGCTGTGAATCAACGGGCCGTGGACCCTTGTCACGGCTGTCTGCACGCGGTGCCACCGCAGCAGCCCTGCCTGCTGCAGCGTGAGCATGTACGTCGTCGTATTCCGCGCTTCATCTATGCAGTCGAGTTGGCCGCCGGGAGTGGAGGACCCGCGGTTGAAGGCCAGGTCGCCCCCGGTGGGCGTCGTTCGCGCGGCGATCCGCTCAAAGTCCGCCACGGCCTCGGCGATCCGCTCGCGCTCGCTGTGCGGGTCGGGCGCAAACGGCCGGAACCGTCGCAACATCCGTTCCCAGTCCCCGGCCTCAAGAGCGAACACGCCCTCCCGACCACCCCCGACGCCGTAGCTGATCGGCACCGCGGAGCGATCGATGCTGTCGGATAATGCCGAGGAATGGCCGCCGCAGCCGCCCAAAACGCAGCAGTACAGAAGCACGAGGCAGAGCACAATCCGCGCGGCGGGAGCCATATCACTCGCCGAATCTGGGTAAATCAGCCTCACCCAGCAAGCGGAACTCCTTGCGAATGAGGATCTGCCCCGCGAGGGTGATGTCGTCAACGGCCAGAGCGATGGCGGTGGGCCCGGCGGGCCAGCCCATCATGGCGTAGGCGAAGCGGATGTTGAGCTCGGCGCCGAGCAGGTAGTGGCACATCTTGACCAGCGTGTGGTTCTCGTCGATGCCCACGATGAGGATGTCGGTCTCGAGGTACGTCAGTTCCTGCTCGGCCAGCACCTTGCGGCACTCCGCCGCGTTGCTGGTGATCAGCCGGATGACCGCATGGTCCGAGGCGTCGTGAACGCCCAGGGAGCAGATGCGGCACATGTGGTCTTCAAAGGCCTTGACGAGCTCGAGCATCTTGCCCACGCGGTTGGGCATGAAGATGCTGAACTGGCTCACCGCGGGCGATTCGTAACCCCTCGATGTGCCCATGGGTGTGGGTGACTGCGACATTCAGGCCTCCGGACCGCGGCTCGGCGCGAGCGATGAGGAGTATAACGCCGCAACCGACCGGTCATCACTCCCCCCTTGAAACGCCCGCGGGCCCGCGATGGTCGCGGGCCCGGGGGGATATCTGGCGGGGATGTCGGGACGGATTCAGGCGCTGAAGCTGCTGCCGCAGCCGCAGGTGCTGGTGGCGTTGGGGTTGTTGAACACAAACCCGCGGCCCATGATCTCGTCCTTGAAGTCGACGGTGACGCCGGAGAGATACAGCAGGCTCTTGGGGTCGACGATGACTTTGATGCCGTGCATCTCGAACATCTCGTCGGTGTCCTTCTGCGTCTCGGTGAGGTCCAGCAGATAGGAGAAGCCGGAGCAGCCGCCGCCCTTGACGCCCACGCGGAGGCGGACCTTGTCGGCGTCGAGTTCCTGCTGCTTGATGATGTTCTGGATCTCGCGGGCCGCGGCCTCGCTGATGCGGACCGGGGCGTCGCTGGCTGTGCTGGGGGTCGTGGCGGGGGTCGTGGTAGCCATATTCACACTCCGTGCGCCCGGGGGCGCGATGACTGCGAGAGGGTAGGTCGCTCGGACGAATCAGGCCTTGGCATGATCGTGGTCGTGATCCTCAACCGGGATCCCGTTCTTGCGCTTGTAGTCGGCGATCGCGGCCTTGATCGCGTCCTCGGCCAGGACCGAGCAGTGGATCTTGACCGGCGGCAGGCTGAGTTCCTGCACGATGTCGGTGTTCTTGATGGCCTCGGCGCCCTCGAGGTCCTTGCCCTTGAGCCACTCGGTGGCGAGGGAGGAGGAGGCGATGGCCGAGCCGCAGCCGAAGGTCTTGAACTTGGCGTCCTCGATGCGGCCGGTGGACGGGTCCACCTTGATGCACAGTTGCATCACGTCGCCGCACTCGGGCGCGCCGACGAGCCCGACGCCGATGCGCTTGTCGGCCTTCATGCTCTCGCCGGTGCCGAAGTTGCCCACGTTGCGGGGGTTCTCGTAGTGATCAATGATCTTGGGGCCGTAAGCCATGGAAAATCTCCGGGAAAGAGGCGCCAGGCACTGGGCACTGGACGCTCGGGGTCTTGAAATCGCCAGCCAACCATCCATCCGCTCGCCACGATCCTGGCCGCACGCCGGCAACTGGCACGCGACCCCTCGTGGCCGATGCCCTCGTCATCAGTGATGCGCCCACTCCACCTTGCTCAGGTCGATGCCTTCCTTGTGCATGTCGTACAGCGGCGACATCACCCGCAGCTTCTTCACGGCCTTCACGATCTCGCCGATCGCGTAGTCCACCTGCTCCTCGGTGGTCCACTTGCCCAGTGAAAGACGCAGCGAGGAGTGCGCCAGGTCGTCGCCCACGCCGATGCTCTTGAGCACGTACGAGGGCTCCAGGCTGGCGCTGGTGCACGCGCTGCCGCTGGAGCAGGCGATGTTCTTCACCGCCATCATCAGCCCCTCGCCCTCGACGAAGCCGAAGGAGATGTTGGTGATGTGAGGCAGCCGCTTGTCGGCGTGGCCGTTCACGGCGCAGGTGTCCAGCTGCGACAGCACGCCCTGCTCCAGCTTCTTGCGGAGCTTGCCCAGGCGGATGGCGTCGTTCTCCATCTCCTGCTTGGCAATCTCGCACGCCTTGCCGAAGCCCACGATGCCGGTGATGTTGTGCGTGCCGGAGCGGAAGCCTCGCTCCTGACCGCCGCCGTCCATCAGCGCCTGAAGACGCACGCGCGGGCGCTGCCGGCGGACGTAGAGCGCGCCGATGCCCTTGGGCCCGTAGATCTTGTGGCCCGACCACGAAAGCAGGTCCACGCCCGCGGTCTCGACGTTGGTGGGCATCTTGCCCACCCACTGCGTCGCGTCGGTGTGGAACAGCACGTTCTTGCTCTTGCACAGCTTGCCGATGGCCTCGATCTCGTTGATCGTGCCGATCTCGTTGTTCGCCCACATCAGCGTCACCAGGATCGTGTCCGGACGCATCACCTCTTCCACCATCTTCGCGGTCACCACGCCGTCCTTGGGCGGGTCGATGAAGGTGACGTCGAAGCCTTCCTTCTGCAGGCGCTTGCACGGGTCCAGCACGGCCTTGTGCTCGATGGTGCAGGTGATGATGTGCCCGCGACCGGTCTGGCCCGCCGGGGCCTTGGCGTACATGTACGCCGCGCCCTTGATCGCGATGTTGTTGCTCTCGGTCGAGCCCTGGTGAAGATGATCTCTTTCTCGCTGGCCCCGATGAGGTCCGCGGCCTGCTGGCGGGCGGTGTCCACGCCCTCTTCAGCCTCCCAGCCGAAGCGGTGGTTGCGCGAGCCGGCGTTGCCGAACTTCTCGGTGAAGAAGGGCAGCATCGCCTCCACGACCCGGGGGTCGCAGGGGGTGGTGGCGGCGTGATCCATATAGACTGGCAACTTCAGGGCCATGGCTACTCCTGATACTCGGTCTCAACTATACCCACACTCAGTGCAGGTACGTGATTGTTCTGGGATTTGTTCGGACAGGCGGTGCGCTTGGATGTCGCCCGCCACGAACGGGTAACACCCGGCGCCCCAACCCGCCAGCCCGGGTTCTCGATACCCCGACGCATGCCCAGCCGCGGCTCCCCTACCATAAGGCTCACATTCCGCATCCGTGCCTCTGGAGCCACGCGCATGGCGATCCCGCCCCCGCCCCCCAGCCACCCGAACCATCCCCCCGCCGGGAACGGCCACACGACCCCTCACCTGCACACGGTGGGCCAGTCGTGCCACACTCCGACGCCGCCCCCGCCGCCGGCCGTGCCGGGGCGCACCGGCCGGGTTGATCCGCAGGCGGTGACGATCTCGGGGCTGGTGCTGGAGCCTTCGTACGGCCCGGCGAGCAAGCCCGAGGGGCTGGTGAACCAGGCCCGCGAGATCGCGGAGCCGGGTCAGTTCCCGTACACGCGCGGGCTCTTCAAGCAGGGCTACCGCACGCGGCTGTGGACCATGCGGCAGTTCGCCGGCTTCGGGAGCGCCGAGGACACCAACAAGCGCTTCAAGTACCTGCTGGAGGCGGCCAAGAGCAGCACCGCGGCCAACACCGGGCTCTCCACCGCCTTTGACCTGCCCACGCTCATGGGGCGCGACAGCGACGACCCGCTCTCCACCGGCGAGGTGGGCAAGTGCGGCGTCGCCATCAGCACGCTCGAAGACATGCACCGCCTGTACGCCGACATCCCGGTGGACAAGGTCACCGTGTCGCAGACCATCAACGGCCCGGCGTGCGTGATCTGGGCGCTGTACCTGGCCCACGCCATCCAGCGCGGGATCGGCTGGGACCAGCTCGGCGGCACGCTCCAGAACGACATCCTCAAAGAGTTCCACGCGCAGAACGAGTTCATCTACCCGCCCGAGGCGAGCGTGAAGCTCGTCGTCGACACCATCGAGTTCCAGAGCAAGTTCCTGCCCAAGTGGAACAGCGTCTCGATCAGCGGCTACCACATCCGCGAGGCCGGCAGCACCGCCATCCAGGAACTCGCCTTCACCCTCCGCGACGGCATGGAGTACGTCGAGGCGTGCGTCGAGCGCGGGATGAACATCGACGAGTTCGCGCCGCGGCTCTCCTTCTTCTTCAACAGCCACAACGAGTTCTTCGAGGAGATCTGCAAGCTGCGCGCCGCCCGCCGCATCTGGGCCCGCGCCATGAAGGACCGCTACGGCGCGAGGAACGAGCGCTCGTGGTTCATGAAGACCCACGTGCAGACCGCCGGCTGCAGCCTCACCGAGCAGCAGCCGCTGAACAACATCGTCCGCGTCGCCTACCAGGCGATGGCGGCGGTGCTGGGCGGCTGCCAGAGCCTGCACACCGACAGCATGGACGAAACGCTGGGCCTGCCCACCGAGCAGGCCGTCACCGTCGCGCTCCGCACCCAGCAGATCCTGGCCCACGAGACCGGCGTCACGCGCGTGGTCGACCCGCTGGGCGGCTCGTGGTTCATCGAGCACCTCACCGACGTGATCGAACAGGGCGCGCTGGAGTACATCGCCGACATCGACGCCATGGGGGCGTACGGGAGCGGCCAAAGGGCCCAGTCGCCCAATGGCCAGACCAGGGCCCAGGAGAAGGCCGCGGGCGTGTACGCGCCGCACCCGACCTATGGCCGCGGCGTGGTCAACGGGATCAACAAGGGCTATTTCCGCCGCCAGATCGCCGAGGCGAGCTACCGCTTCAGCGAGGAGTGCGAGGCGGGCGACCGCGTGATCGTGGGCGTGAACGCCTACGTCGACACCGACGAGAACCGCCCGATCGAGATCCTGCAGATCCCCCACGCGGTGGAGGTCGACCAGTGCGATCGCCTCGCCGCCTTCAAGAAGAAGCGCGACGCGGGCAAGGTGAAGATGGCTCTGGACCACCTCCGCTCCGCCTGCCAGGGCAAGAGCCACCCGCTCATCAACCCGCTCCCGGGCATGGGCCCCGACAGCGCCAGCGCCGGCCTGCACAAGACCAACGTCATGCCCGCGCTCGTGGACGCCGCGCTCTGCGGCTGCACGCTGGGCGAGATGGTGCAGGCGATGGCGGACATTTATGGGCGGTACACGGGCGGACCGGAGTGGTAAAGGCCCGCCGGGAGCAGACCATGAATCCCCGCGACACGATCCCTCTGGAAGCCCTTCGCGCTTTCGCCCAGCGCTGGCGACTCGCCGAGCTTTCGCTCTTCGGATCGATCCTGCGCGACGACTACAGCCCCGGCAGCGACGTGGATGTGCTCGTCGCCTTCGCGCCGGGCGCCGGCGCCGATCTCGATCAGTGGATGTCCATGCACGATGAACTCGCCGCCATCTTCCCCGGACGCACCATCGACCTCGTCGAACGCAAGGCGGTCCTGAACCCGTTCCGCCGTCATCACATCCTCACCACGCGCCGGGTGGTGTATGCGGCCTGACACGTTCGACGCCGCCCTGCTCTGGGACATGCTCACGTATGCGCGGCTCACCGCGGACTTCGTCGCGGGCAAGTCGTTCGAGGACTAGCAGCGGCAGCCCATGCTCCGGGCCGCCGTCGAGCGCACGGTCCAGACGATCGGCGAGGCCGCCTCGAAGGTCTCCCGTCCATTCCGCGAGGCACACCCCGAACTGCCCTGGTCCGCCATCATCGCGCAGCGGCACATCCTGGTGCACGAGTACGGCGTGATTCATCACGACAAGATCTGGCGAGTCGCCGTCGTTCACATCCCGGCCCTCGTTACGCTCCTTGAACCGCTGATCCCTCCGCCGCCACCCGACCCGCTGCCCGAGCCGCAGTCATGATCCCGCGTGCGGCTCATGGGCAGCCTCTGATACACTGCCCCCATGCCCTCCAAGCACCCGGAGCTCAAAAACCTCGTCGTCTTCGACCACCCGCTCATCCAGCACAAGCTCACCTACATCCGCGACAAGGCCACCAGCTTCCGCCCCTTCCGCGCGCTCATGTATCAGATCGCGGGGCTCATGTGCTACGAGATCACCCGCGGCTTTCCCACCGTCGACGTGCCGGTGGACACGCCGCTTGAGCGGACGATCGGGAAGCGGCTGGGCGCCACCGTCACCGTCGTGCCCATCCTGCGCAGCGGGCTGGGCATGGCCGAGGGGATTTTGGAGATGATGCCCGAGGCCCGCGTGGGGCACCTGGGCCTGTCGCGCGATGAGAAGACGCTCGAACCCGTCACCTACCTCAAGCGCCTGCCGAGAGACCTGGGCGCGGGGCCGGTGGTGCTCGTCGACCCCATGCTCGCCACGGGCGGCTCGGCCAGCGCCGCCATCGGCATGCTGCGCGACGAAGGCGCCCGCGACCTGCGCCTCATCTGCCTGGTCGCCTCGCCCGAGGGCGTGCGAAGGATCGGCGCCGACCACCCCGACGTGACGATCTACACCGCCGCGCTCGACCGCGGCCTCAACGAGCACGGCTTCATCATGCCGGGCCTGGGCGACGCGGGCGACCGGATGTACGGGACGGTGTGAGGGGCGGAAGTGCGGAGCGATGAGTGCGGAGTGCCGAGCGAGTGCAGCAAGCGATCGTCGCGCGGTGAGCCGTGATCAGCGCCGACCTTGGCCGCGCGGGCGCGCAGGCTCGGCGCGTGAGGGCGGGCCCTTTTGACCAGCATCGACGCATCCGCCGCGGAGGTTGAGCTTCGGACGGCGTGATGGCGGACAAAGACGAAAAACAATTCGGGCACCGGGCCGCGTACCGAAACTTAAACTGTTTTTGTCCGGCTCTAAGTCGTTGAAGTTTCGGGCACCGGGCCGCGTACCGAAACTCAAACTGTTTTTGTCCGGCTCTAAGTCGCTGAAGTTTCGGGCACCGGGCCGCGTACCGAAACTTAAACCGTCTTTGTCCGCCCCAAAACCGCTCAACACGGCGGATCACGGCGGAACACGGGGCAGGAATGAGCCCAAATCAGCCGCTTTTCGGCCTCCGTGCGGCCTTGTGTTCCCTCCACCCCCGTCCCTGTCACCCCCATCGGCCAAGCCCGGATAACGACCGCCGGGGCCAACGCCTTCGGGGCCCGATCCGGCCCGCTCCCTCATGTGTTCACGCTGCCGGGCGACCAAAGGCTCGCCCTGAACCACCCGCTTCCGGTTGCGAGAGGTCCACCCATCGTTATAATCTTCCAGCGGCTCGCCCGCGAGGTCGGGTATTTCGCAGGCGAAGGCGAGTGCGAAAGAGGAGACTGGGTTATGTGGTTGAAGTCACTGGTTGTTGGGGTGGTGGGCGTGGTTGCGGTAGCGTGCGCTGAAGCGAAAGCACAGAACTGCTTGCAGAGCCTCGGCACGCTCGTAGGAGGAGTGGAGTCGATTGCCTACGGCACGTCCGCCGACGGCTCGGTGGTGGTTGGGTGGAGCGGCTCGATCAACGGCACGCATGCCTTCCGATGGACTGTGTCGGGTGGCATGGAGGACCTCGGCACGCTGCCCGGCCACGCGCTCTCGTTCAGCCATGGCGTTTCCGCTGATGGCTTGGTCGTTGTTGGACAGAGCGGGCCACCCGCCCAATCGCGAGCATTCCGCTGGACCGCCGCTGGAGGGATGCAGGATCTTGGCACTCTTTCTGGAAGAACTCGATCGGGTGCATACGCCACATCGGCAAGCGGTGGGGTCATCGTGGGTGAAAGTGGCAACGCTGACAGCGCCGACAGCATCCGGGCCTTCCGGTGGACCGAGGCGGAAGGGCTGCAAGATCTTGGCACGTTACCGGGCATGTCGGCTTCGGGGGCCACTGGAGTTTCGGCTGACGGATCGGTCGTTGTCGGCTGGTGCGTCGCGAACTCGGGTACCGGCCCGCTTCGTGCATTTCGCTGGACAGCCACCGGAGGCATGCAAGACCTTGGCAGGCTGCCCGGTGGCGCGAGCTCTTACGCCCGTGATGTTTCTGCCGATGGCTCCACGGTGATCGGATGGAGCGATTCCGTCAGCGGAATGCGGGCATTCCGATGGACCGCGGCCGAAGGGATGCAGGACCTTGGCACCTTGGCCGGGATCCCCACCGCCGCGGCGTATCAGGCCACCGGCGTCTCCGCGGACGGGTCGATGGTGGTGGGACACGTGGGGTCGGCCATCGGCGAGCGCGAGTTTCGCTGGACGGCCGCGGAAGGCATGAAGGGGCAACGCTCTCTGCCAGGCGGAACTCAGTCGATGGCCTATGACGTTTCAGCGGACGGTCAGGTCGTGGTGGGATGGGGCAACTCGGCTCCCAACGGCAGCGGCCAGGCGCTGCGTCGCCTTCAGGGCGCGGCGTGCCCGGCTTGCAACCGCGCCGACATCACCGACGTCGGCGACACCGGTGCCGGGCCCGACGGCCAGCTCACTGTCGATGACATCATCGCCTTCGTCAACACCTATTCCGACGGGTGCTGAATCGGGCGGCGGGCCGGTGATGCGATCACCGCTCCCCACTCATCGCTCAGCACTCAGCACTCAGCACTCAGCACTCAGCACTCAGCACTCAGCACTCATCGCTTCTCTTCACTTGGCCCTTTGGCCACGCCTCACGCCTCCACCAGCACCTTGAACCCGCCGAACGACAGCCGCTTGATGTCAAACGGCATCGAGGCCATGTCGCCCATGCCCTGCATGCGCGGGTCGGCCATCACCTTTTTGTTCACGCGGTCGCGGTGCGCCCGCGACGAGTACAGAATGTACGAGAAGAAGATCACCTCGCCCTTCTTCGGCTTGGCGAGCTTGGGGAACGGGCGGCCGAACTTCATGTTCACGTCGTCTTGGATGCACTCGCGGTAGTCGAGCGCGCCGTGCTCGCGCCAGACCTTGCCCGCGATCTTCGCCATCGCGGCGTACGCCTTCACCTTGGACCGCGGGACGAGGAGGACGAAGCCATCGATGTAGGACATGGCGGAGGCTAGGCGGGGTGGATGGAAAAGGGGACGGGGGGAAGAAGGGACGGAGGGAAGAGGTGAGGAAGAGATTTCCTCCCCGCGGCCTCCCGCTCCCCACTCATCGCTCATCGCTCAGCACTCAGCACTCATCGCTTCTCTTCATTTGCCCAATTGCCCACGTGGTCTCCCCCAGTCAGGCTGCCGGAGGCCTTAGGTATCACCTCGCCCGATTCCTCAATTCTTCACCACCTCGGAAGCACCCTGGGTGACCCTCGCGATTTGTGGTAGCCTCCAGACAACCGCGGGCGTTCCGTCCGCGGCCGCGGCGGCCCTTCTCGGCCGCGCGCCCACAACTCGTAGAGGAGAGAGTTCATGCAACGTGCATCCATCGTCAGCGTCCTGGCGCTTCTGGCTCTGGCGGGCTCGGCCTCGGCCGACGTCATCGCGACCGATGTGTTTGTCCCCGCGGGCGGGATCGGGAGTGCCGGCATCGGTCTGGGGGCCGGCACGCGGTACACGTTCTTCAACTTCGGCACCAACGACGACACCGTGATGCGCATTCTGGACCCGGGCGCGGTCGAGGTCGTCAACGACGACGACAACGGTCCCAACGTGAGCTCCGGGTTCTCATTCGTGGCCGGCGCCACCGGCGCTTACAACATCCAGCTCTCCCGGTTCCCCGACTTCGCCTTCGCCGGCAACGCGGGCTCGGCGTTCACCAATCGGCTCGTGGGCTGCAACGGCGCCACCGGCGCCGAGTCGGGCTCCAACAACACCCATCTCACCGCCGACGCGGCGATCTACGGCAGCGCGGGCTTCGCCATGAGCGGGTCGCTCTCCGCCGGCGACGTCGACTACTTCTCGTTCACGGGCTCGGCCGGCGAAGTCATCGGGGCCTACACGGACCTCGGGTTCGACAGCGTGCTGGGGCTCTTCGACTCCACCGGCACGCTGCTGTCCTCTGATGACGACGGCGGACCCGGCACCGCTTCCTCCATGCAGTTCACGCTCCCCGCCAGCGGAACCTACTACTTTGCGGTCACCGCATTCGCCGACTTCGCGTTCACGGGCAACCACAGCACAAGCGGCGACTACCTGCTGATCGTCGCGGGCGGCGCGGCCGTGCCCGCCCCGGGCGCCGCGGCTCTGCTGGGCGCGCTGGGCCTGG
>JALHNL010000064.1 GCA_022843545.1 Phycisphaerales bacterium
CTCGGCGGGAGCCGGAGCGGGAGCGGGCGTGCCGCCGGCGTCAGGGCCGCGCTCGTCGGTCGCGGGCGCGGCAGGGGTCACGAGGTGCGGGCGCGCCGGGCCGCCAGTGGGCGAGGGCGCGTTCGCGGACGCGGACCAGCTCTCGAGCATCGGCCCAAGGAACACCCCGCCGAAGAGGCCCCCCACCAGGCCGATGATCAGCCCGGGAGCGAAGAACTTGAGGAAGGGGCTCATCCCCGGCGCGGCGGGGCGGGCGGGCGAGGTGCTGGAAGCGGGGGGATTCATGGTCGCTTGGGACATAGCTGGTCTCCACGTAGAGCCGAACATCGAACGGTCGGCACCCCCAGCATAAACGTCACACCCGCTTCAGCACTGAAATCTTGCCGCCCAACGCCAGACTTAACACCCGTGATCGCGGCGGAGGCGGTGGACCCATCGGCCGTAATCCAGCAATGACCGGCGGTAGGCCCCGCCAGAGGGGTAACCCCGCCCAAACGCGGTGTGAAGCCGCCATTGCCAGTACGGACCCTTGAACCGAAAGCCGGTGATCAGCCCGAGTCGGGCCAGTTCCCAGGCCCCACCCAGCGTGTCGCGGATCCAGCGCAAGAGGTTCATCACGACCCGGCCTCCGAGTCGGCCAGGGCCTGGCGGTACCAACTGACCGTCGCGGTGAGCGCATCACCCACCGTGCCGACCGGCTGGTAGCCCAGCAGTTGCCGGGCGGCGGCGATGTCGGCCAGCGAGTGGCGGATGTCGCCGGTGCGCGCGGGCTGGTGGATGACCTCCCGCCCCGAGGCGCCCAGGGCCTCGCACACGGCGCGGGCCAGTTCGGCGATGGACGTGCGCTGCCCGGTGCCGATGTTCAGGGCCTGGCCCGTCAGGGGCGTCGTGACCGCGCCCGCCAGCAGGTTGGCCGCCACCACGCTGGCGACGGGCGTGAAGTCGCGCGACTGATCGCCGTCGCCGTAGATCACCGGCGACTGACCCCCGATGACCCGGCGGGCGAAGGCGGGGATGACCGCGGCGTACTGACTGTCGGCGCTTTGGCGCGGGCCGAAGACGTTGAAGTAGCGCAGGCTCACGGCCTGCATGCCGAAGGAGAGCGCCCAGGCGAGCACGCTCGCCTCGCCCGCGAGTTTGGACGCGGCGTAGGGCGAGCGGGGCGCGGGGAGCTGCGTCTCCACCTTCGGGCCGGTGGGGTTGGTCTCGCTCTCGCCGTACACCGACGAGGAGGACGAGTTGACCACGCGCCGCACGCCCGCGGCGCGGGCGGCCTCCAGCACGCGGACGGTGCCGGTGGCGTTGACCGCGAAGGACCGCGCGGGGTCGGCGATGGACGCGGGCACCGAGCCCATCGCGGCGAGGTGGAAGACCACGCCCACGCCGTGCATGGCCTCGTTGAGCGCCACGGGATCGAGGATCGAGCTGTGGATGAAGCGGAGACGATCCGGCTCCAGCTCGATGAGTTCGGCGAGGTGGTCGATGGAGGAGTTGGACAGATCGTCGATCACGACGACGCGGACGGTGCGCTCGCGCCCGCTCGGGCCAGGCTGGGGCGGCAGCGAGAGCAGCGCATCAACCAGGTGCCCGCCGATGAAGCCCGCGCCGCCGGTGACGCAGACCGTCTGGCCCGCGAAGGCGGGCGCGACGCGCGCGATGAGGTCGGCGGGGAGCTTGGTCACAGGACTGATGATAACCGGACCCGCCCGGGGTCGAGACCCGCCGGGTTCAGCGCTCGTTGACCGACCCCTTCCATCCGTCCTGGGCGCGCGGGGTGGTGGTGTCGATGGTGCCGGGGGGGATGGGGGCGTTGAGCTTGAGGTCGGTGAGCAGCACCTCGTCGCGGGTGTCGTCGGTCTTGCTGGTGCGGGCGAAGATGGGGAGCAGGTCGTCGGCGCGGTACCAGATGCGGATCTCGCGGAAGTCCTTGGCCTGGCGGGTGCCGGCGCGGGGGATGAGCTTGAGCTGGGACGAGCCCTCCAGCCGCTTCTTCAGCGAGGGCGGGGTGTTCTCGGGCAACTCGTCCAGCGCGCCCAGGGCCGCAAGGTCGAAGACCGCGAGCATGTCGGCGGGCCTTTGCCCGAAGGGCAGCGGCAGCGGGCCCTGGCCGATGCGCAGCGGGTCGCGGTCGTCACCCTCAGCCACCACGCGCTGCTTGGTGAACTGCTTCTCCGCGTCGCGGAACTCGGTGAGCCACACTCCGTCAAAGACCCAGCGGCGCGGCTCCTCGCGCAGGATGTTCGTGGGCCCGCCGGCGTCGATCTCCAGCGACTTGAGGTGGATGGCGAACCCCCGCCGCGGGGGCTGGCCCGCAACGGGCGGGGCGAGGGCGGGGGCCAGATCGCGGCTCAGTTCCTGGGCGAAGTAGATCACCCCGTCGCGGATGTGCTTGTCGCCGCCTTCCAGTTCCGAGAAGACCTTGAGGTAGCGGATGTTGGCGACGGCGGTCCTGAGCGTCGAGTTGGACTTTTCCAGGCGCGCGAGCAGGTCGGCGACCTTGGGGTCGGCGGGCGGGATCGCGGGAGCCTCGGCGGGGGGTGCGGGCTTGGGGTCGGGCTGGGCCGGACGGGCATCGGCTCCGCCGGTGAGACCGGGGGAAGCGGAGGGATTGGCGAGCGCCGTGGGCTGGAGCAGCGTGAAGGCCGCGATGATCGTGGAGAGACTGAACACGGGGACACCTCCGGCACCAGCGTATTCGACGTGGGCCCGGCGGGGATGCGGGGGAAAAAGACAAGCCCGGGCCGAGGGGCCCGGGCTTGCGTCCAGAGATTCTGGTTGGGATCACCGAGTCGCGATCAGGCGCGACGGCGACGAGCGGCGATCAGACCGCCCAGGCCCAGCAGCGCGGCGGCGCCCGGGGTCGGGACGAAGTTCACGCCGACGAGGGTCACGGTGCCAGTCCAGGTGCCGCTGGTGCCCGAACCGCCGTAGCCGTTGCCAACCCAGACGATCGGGTCGCTGGCGTTGCCGGCGAACACGATCGGGGCGAGCAGGGTGTACGAGTCGTTGACGATGGTGCCGGGCAGCGGGCTGCCACCGTTGGCCCACAGATAACGCTCGGCGGCGCCGAGGTTGCTGAAGCCGCCG
Organism: Phycisphaerales bacterium; assembly: GCA_022843545.1. Taxonomy (GTDB): domain Bacteria; phylum Planctomycetota; class Phycisphaerae; order Phycisphaerales; family UBA1924; genus JALHNL01. Next base: position 3,088 of record JALHNL010000064.1, read on the forward strand.
GACTGGAGGAGGCCGCCGGTGGTCAGCGGAGCCGGGTCGACGTAGATGGTGAGGTCGTCGGCCCAGGTGTCGTTCACGCTGTTCTCGAGCGTGGCGTTGACGGACACCGCCGTCAGCGTGCCCACGAGGCCCGGGATCGAGCTCACATCGGTGAACTGGAAGCCGTTCCAAGTCTGGCTGGTGAAGTTCAGGATGACGTCAGCGTTGGCGGTGCCAGCGGACAGACCAGCCGCCAGAGCGGCCACAGCGAAAGCAGAACGCTTCATGATCTCTCTCCTCTCCTGCCCCTTCCGGGGCGCGTGTGTGTACAAACCAGCCGGAGGACCCGGCCATCAGGACGAAAGGTACGCCAGAAACAGCCCAGTGCAAATCCCTGTTCACAGGTTGCTATCAAAAATCGCCTGCAAGGTCCGAAAGGGTGGCCCGCAGACACTCGTGTGGGTGGTGGACCGGCCGCAAATGCCACCAAAATGGGGGATATTTAGCCCCCTGCCGACCTCATCGGTCGGATTCTGGGGTACTCTCCGCTCCCATGACCACTTCCGCTCCGTCGTCGCCGGTTGCCCGCGGCATCCTTCAGGAGATCGTGCCCACCACGGCGACCGTGCCGGGGTATGTGGTGCTGGCGGTGCCGGGGACGTCGTATCAGATCCACCTTCGCCCCAGTGGGGCGATGACCGCTCAGCCCGGGCAGCGTGTGCGGGGTGTGATCCGCTGCGAGTGCCGGCGGTGCGACCTGGTGGACAGCGGCGGACGCTACTGGGAGCCGGTGTACGGTCGCCCGCGGCGCGTGCAGGGCACGGTGATCGCGCAGGACGCCGGTGCGAGGACGATCACGGTTGACGCGGGCGGAGCGGCGATCCCGGGTGTGGACTGGGGCTTGCCGGTGGTGGTGAAGCTCACCGACTCGCGCCAAACGCCCGGGGACTTTCCCGTCGGGCGCATGGTCACGTTTGAGGTACTGGAAGGCGCGACCTTTTCGCAGGCCTGACCTGGAGAAGCCGGCACGGCGGCGCGAACCGCCGGGCCGGTGCGGGACCGGTTACGCGCAGCCGTTGCTGAAGGCGTTGACAAAGGCGATGATGTCGTCGACGGTGAGCTGCCCGTCGGGGCCGGCGCCGGTGTCACCGATGTCGGTGACGTCGGAGGCGCTGCAAGCCGCGCCGGGCGCGCCGGGGCAGCCGGTGCCGTCGGAGAAGAGGTTGACGAAGACGATGACGTCGTCCACCGTGAGCTGATGGTCGGGCTCGATGGAATCGGCGGTGGTGTCGCCGATGCTGGCGATGTCGGCGGGGTTGCAGGGATCGTCGCTGGGCTCGGTGCCGGGGGTGCCGGCCTCGGCGCGCAGGTTGGTGATGAAGACCGCGCTGTCCAGCACCTGGTCGTTCACGTCGCCGACCTCGAAGATCAGCACGTGCTCGCCCGACTCCAGCAGCGGGGTGGTCGTGGTGAGGTGGTGGATCAGCCCGTGAGGGTTGGCGAAGGCGGTGTTGGTGTCCTCGATGCGAGTGAGGCCGGCGAACGAACTGCCGACCTGCACGGCGTTGCCGTTGGCGTCGAAGGTGACCATGTCGGTGTGCTGAACGCCGTCGAGGAAGACCAGGAACGCGTCGGTGAACTGGCTGGTCCAGTAGGGATATTCGACGGAGCCGAAGATGAAGTCGAACTTCACCTGGCTGTCATCATCGAGCGAGAAGTGGACCTCGATGGCGGCGACGTCGTAGGACGCGTTGAAGTTCTCGATGTTGTTGCTGCGGTGGCCGTAGTCGTCGAACTCGAAGGTCCCTCCCAGGCCGCCGGGGTCCATCGCGCTGTTCACCGCGGCGGGGGGAGACGAGGGTTCGTAATCGGGCAGCAGCATCTCGGGCAGCGGGCCCATCTGGGCGACGTTGCCGCTGGAGAGCACCAGCCCGTCGTCGATGGTGATGGGCGGGTTCTTGAAGCCGACGTAGGTGCCGATCTGTCCGGGCGAGCCCGAGCGGATGATGATCTGGTCGACGGTCAGCCCTCGCACCGGCAGCGCCGCCTTGAGGGTCGCCACGTTGGAGGTGGGCGTGGTGACGATCTGCCCCAGGGCGGTGCCACCCGAGGCGCCCAGGAACGCCAGGGCCGCGAGGGCCCCGGTGCGGGCAGCGAGGCCGGGCTGGAAGGCGAGGGAGTGCGTGTCAGCGTGCGTGTTCATGTGAAGTCTCCGGATTGGGAAAGGTGAAGAGTGGCGCGTCGCGGGGCGGCTCAGCAGCCGTCGCCGAAGGCGTTGACGAACGCGATGATGTCGTCGACGGTGAGCTGGCCGTCGGGGCCGGCGCCGGTGTGCCCGATGTCGGTGATGTCGGCGCGGTTGCAGGGCGCGCCGGGAGCGCCGGGGCAACCCGTGGAGTCGCCGAAGAGCCCGACGAAGACGATGACGTCGTCGACGGTGAGTTGGCCGTCGGGGTTGCCCGGCGCGGCGGGCGAGCCCCCGATGCCGGTGATGTCCGCCGGGTTGCAGGCCGCCGGCGCGCCGAAGCGGGAGAGGCCGATGCGGTACGAGTCCCACGGCGGGGTGGTGACGAACCGTGTCGCCGCGGCGAGCGTCGATCCGCCGCGCGAAAGCAGCGCGACGCCCGCGTCGCCGTCGGGGGTGGCGACGATGGGGAAGGCGGAGCCGATGAGGGCACCAGAGACGTCGACGCGCTGGGCGAAGATGTCGGTGCGCGCGTCGTAGAACGCGGTCTGACTGCGCTGATCTTCCCAGGCCACCACGTACGTTGAGCCGTCCCACGACACCACGGGGCGGAGTTGACGCCCGGGCGCTTCGGCGATGGTGAACATCGCGCCCGGGAAGGTGCCGTCGATGTTCATGAGCCGGCCGGCGATGAAGTTGTTGGCGCTCGAGAGCGAGTTGTTCCGCCAGGCGAGCAGATAACCGGACCCGCTGAAGGCGATGTCCAGGTCGCCCGTGCCGCCGGCGAGCGGGGTGGGGTTGATGGCGGGCTTGGGCGAGCCGATCGGGGGCACGGTGACGAGGATCGCATCGCCCTGCGAGGAGTTGTGCGTCCACTGCGAGTGGGCGGCGACGAGCCAGTTGACGCCGTCGCTGCGCACGCGCGCCAGACCCGAGACGTAGCCGCCCGCCAGATAGACGGGACCCGCGTCCTGAGCCGCGCCGGTCGCGCCGTCGTAGCGCCGGGCGAGGAGGTTGATGATCTGGGCGGTGGAGCCGAAGTTGGCCCCCACCACCAGGAATCGGTCGCCCAGCACGCCCACGGCGGGGCTGAAGCCCGTCATGACGCTCACAGGCTGAGGGTCAAGGAACGTGCCATCGGGGCTGAAGCGCCGCATCTTGATCTGCGTCGGCGAAAGGCCCGACGCGCCCGAATCGAACGCGACCGCGTAGACCGAGCCGCTCCACGCGATGCCCGCGCGTCCCACGGTGGGGCCTCTGAAGATCTCGATGGGTTCGGGCGTCAGAGGCGTGCCCGACGCGTCAAGGCGGTGCACCAGCACCCGCGCGTCGTTCGCCGCTTCGCTCACGAACACCACCGCGGACGTGCCCGCGGGACCGCCCGCGATCTCGACGCTGCGCTGACCGGTGGTGGCCAGCGACACGCAGCGCTCCGTACTCGGCTGGTTCGTCGGGCTGAGCGGGAGCGTGAAGACGTTGGAGTCGTTGCCCAGCGCGGCCCGGCTGTCGTTCCACAGCATGAGGGCCCCGCCCTCCGCCCGCGGCGTCAGCGCGGGCGAGTACAGCGCGCTCACGGTGCCGGTGACCACGATGGGCAGCGGCACGCCGCCGGGGTCCAGCACCGCGCCGGTGCTGCTGATCCGCATCGTCCTGGCCTCGCTTCCGCCGGTGCGCAGGAGCCACCAATTGGTCCCGTCGTGCGTCATGGTGAACGCGTAGCCGAAGGCGGGCATGAGCGGCGTGCCCGCGGGCGTGGAGAGCGTGCCCGTCCACGTCATGCGCGAGCCCACGAGGTTCACAAAGTCCGGAACCCAGGTGACGTAGAACTCTCCGCCCGCGCCGCCCAGCGCCGCGGCGATGCTCCGCGTGTCGGCGGGCAGGTTGAAGACGGCGCCCTGCGGCTGCAGGCTCGCGCTCACGCGGCGGGCCTTGAGCGCGTCGCTGTTGTTCCAGTCCGGGCCCACCACCAGGTACGAGCCGCCCGAAGGCAGCAGTTGCACCTGCCCGTACACCCAGTCGCTGAGCATCACGGGCGACGCGTCGAGCAGCGCGCCCTGCCCGCTGATGCGCTGACCGCCCACGAAGGTGCCGTAGCCGTCCGCGTGGTACACGCACCGCGCCAGCAGCCACTCGCCGCTTTGCCCGCTCACCGTGAGCCCGATGGTTGAGGGCGAGAAGGCCTCTTGAGGCAGTGACAGCGGCACCGCGTCCAGCACCTGACCGGTCGCTGAAACGCGCTGCGCGCGGATGAACGTGTCGAAGTACCCGGGGGTCGGGTCCTGCGACTGGTACACCACCAGCCACGCCTGCCCGTTCCACGCCACGCGCGGGCGGTCCTGAAGACCCATGCCGCCGGCGATCAGGAACGGCGCGGCCTCGATGGGCAGGCCCGCCGAGTCGAGGCGGATGCCGAACAGATCGCCGTCGCTCTGGACGGACTGGCTGCCGGCGCGACGGCCGCGCTGATCGCTCCAGACCACCAAGAACTGCGCGCCGCCCGGCGCGATCACCGGTTCGTACTGCGAACTGACCGCGGGCAGCACGGCCGCATCACCCGGGAGCAGGCCAAGGTCGGTCACCGGCTCCATGGCGTGGGCCGCGGATCCATGAACCGACACCACGAGCCCGCTCAACAGGACGAGAGTCTTCGCACTCCGCATGACGCACCTCCCCGTGAGTCTGGGCCGCCGGCATACCCGCTCGGCCCGAAGAATCACGATTTCGAAGTCCGCTATGACCCGTGGTAAAGCCCAAATATCTTGAGCCGTAAGCCTCAGGCCTCACCACTTCATGCGTCAGACAATGGATGATATGGTCAACAATCCGGGCGTTCCGCGCCGGAGCTCAACCAGGGTTTTCCCTGACTGATCGCTTGTCCGCGACGGTTCTCGAGCGGGTGGCTTCCGGCTCGCTTGGCCTTAGCACCCATCGCCGAAGGCGTTCACGAACGCGATGAGGTCGTCGACGGTGAGTTGCCCGTCGGGACCGGCGGCGGTGTCGCCGATGTCGGCGATGTCGGCGCGGTTGCAGGGCGCGGGGCCGGGGCAGCCGACGGCATCGCCGAAGGTGTTGACGAAGGCGATGAGGTCATCCACGGTGAGTTGGCTGTCAGGGCAGGGGCCGCCACCGATGCTGGTGATGTCGGCGCGGTTGCAGGGGGCGAGGGCACAGACGGGGTTACGGACGGCGGTTTGCGCCGCGGCGCGGATCTGATAGAGCAGGGGCTGGATGTTGCCCGAGACGGTGAGGTCGGTGGCGAAGACGCCCACCAGGCCGTCGTCGAAGTCGACCCACGCGCTGAAGCCGCGGGCTCCGGCGGCGAGCGCGCCCAGCAGGTTGCCGCTCGCATCGCGCTCATCAAGCCAGACTCCCACGCCGTAATCGGCGCCGTCGGTGAAGGGCGGTTCGATCGGCGTGCTGTTGATGAGAATGCCGGGGGCGGTCTGGCGGGTGAAGATCTGCTGAACCGAAGCGGCGGAGAGCACGCGTGTGCCCTCGAGCGTGACGCCGCCGCGGCGGAGCATCTCCATGAAGCGGGCGAACTCGATGCCGGTGGACTCGCACCCGCCGGCGATGCGAGGGTTGGCTGGCGAGGTGAGGACGAACGTGGTCGAGGGCATGCCCACCGGGCCGGTGATGCGCTGGGCGAAGAGCGTGTTCCAAGGTTGCCCGCCGATGGTCTCGATCACCGCGCCCGCGGCGTGCATGGACGAGCCGCCGTACTGGAACCGCGAGCCGGGCGGAGTGAAGGAGACCGGCGCGGCGGCGATCTGGAGCGCGGCCTGCTGGAGCGTGATGGTCGCGCTGCCGACGGCGGCGGCCCGACCCAGGCCCGAGGTGTGCGAGAAGGCCTGGCGGAGAGTGATGTTCGCCTTGTTGCCCGTGAAGGCGGGGATCACCTGGCTGAGGCGCGTGTCCAGCGAGTAGGCCCCGGCGCTGGACTCGAGCACGGCCATGACCAGCGCGCCCGAGAGGGTCTTGGTGGCGGAGTCGGCGGCGGCGACGCGCCCGATGGTCCACGCGCCGAACGCGCGTTGGTAGACCACCTCGCCGTCCTTCATGAGCAGCAGTTCGAAGCCCTGCACAGGCGTGGAGACGCCGACGCCCTGGGTGGCGCCCTGCGCAAGCGTGGTGACCGGGGCAAAGTCGTACGTGACGCCGCCGGCGGAAGCGCGCGCGGAGAGGGCGAGGCAGGTGAGAGCCAGGACGGGGACGGATCGGCGCATAAAAACACTCCCCGGGGCGCGGGCCCCGAGGAGCAACGAATGAGTGCGGGCCCTATTGCCTGCAAACTGGTTCAGCAGCCGTCGGCGAAGGCGTTGAAGAAGGCGATGATGTCGTCGGTGCGGGTGGTCTCGCCCTCGGGGACGTCGGCGGGCGAGGCGGGGGCGATTTCCGGCTGCTCGAGGATGCGGAGGAAGGCCAGCGCGTCGTCGAGCGTGACTTGGCCGTCGGGCGTGCCCAGGTCATCGCCGCCGCCGGCGAGGTCGGCGAGTGAGCAGGGCCCCGAGCGGGCCGGGGGCGCATTCATGGCGGCGACGCGGAGCGCGTTGGACGGGCAACCGAAGGCGGTGAGGTAGGGCTGGACGACGGCGCCGATCTTCTTGAAGTCGCCGCCGACCTTGATGACGGGGCCGAGCGGGCCGGTGGAGTCGTCGGTGAGGCGGAGGGCGCGGACAGTGGAGGCGGCGCCGGCGCCGACCTGCTGCCATTGTGCGCCATCCCACCGGGCGAGGCGGGCGATGGTCTGGGTGCCCGACCTGGTGAACGCGCCGCCGGCGAAGAGCGCACGGGCGCCTTGGTCGTCGATGGACTCGGACAGCAGCGTGTTGACGGTGCCTCCCAGTCCGGGGCCGAGGGGCTGCCAGTTGGCACCGTCGAAGCGGGCGACGCGGCTGACCGTGGTGGGGCCCGAGCGGCTGAACGCGCCGCCGGCGACAAGCTGAGCGCCGCCAACCCCGAAGCTGTGAATGGCGAGGGCGTTGACGGTGCTGTTGAAGCCCGCGCCAAGGGGCTGCCAGGCGGCGCCGTCAAAGCGGGCGACGCGGTTGAGCACGGTGGCGCCGGAGCGGGTGAACGCGCCGGCGGCGATGAGGCACTGGCCCAGCGGACCGGTGCCGTCGGGGTCGGCGATGATCAGGGCGTTGACGGCGCCGTTGAAGCCCGCGCCGATGGGGAGCCACTTCTCACCGTTCCACATGGCGACGCGGTTGAGCACGTCGGTTCCGGAGCGCGTGAACGCGCCGGCGGCGACGAGGACGGGGTCGGCTCCGCGGGCGGCCTGGCCTGGGAAGATGTCGCTCACCAGGGCGTTGACGTTGCCGTTGAAGCCGCGTCCGGGCCCGGGTTCAATCACCCACTCCACGATCCAGACATAGTTGTCCCTGAACTCCGCGACGAGGGCGTCGGGATCGTCGTTGGCCGCCCCGCCCGAGAAAAGCGATTCGCCGATGCTCGGCGATACGTCGTGAGCGTCAAACGAGAATTGCTCCGTCGGCGCGATGGTCCGGGCTTCCATCAGCAGCGGGCCACCCCGGTACACAAAGGGCTTGGTGAACATGATCGGTGTGCCGAATGCCCTAGGCGAGCCGGCGCCGGGATACGCGCCGGGCTGCATGGTCAACGGGCCCGAGCGCACCTTGACGGGCGTACCCACGAAGTTCTGGGCGAACGTGTCCCCCGGCACCGTGACACCGCGCCCCAGCTTGAGGTCAAAGCGGGGCCACACTTGCTGGGACGTCGGGTAGGCCTGGTCCGCCCCATCGCGTCGAAACCGCACGCCGCGGATGACATCGCCCGGGACCAAGCCCTTGATGGCGGCTTCCTGGTAGAGGATCTGCGACACCCAAACCGTGCCGTTCGAGCCCAGTCCATCACCGGTGTCACCCTCTTGCGCTTTGCGTTCACCCGGGGTGACCGGCGCGGAATCGCCCAGCGGCTTCCAGCCCTCATCGCCCGCGTAGTACGCGATGCGCTGAAGCGCGGTAGAGCCGAACTTGGTGAACGCGCCGGCGGCCACCAGCTGCAGCGGGCCCGCGCGCTGCACGGCGGCGTCGCTGTTGACCAGGGCGTTGACGGCGCCGTTCAACCCGGGGGACAGAGGAAGGAACGTGGTCCCGTTGAAGATCGTCACGCGGGGCATGGGCGTGACGCCGAACTTGGTGAACGAGCCGGCGACGACCGTGGTCTCGCCCGTGCCGCGGTTGTCCGGATCGAGATAGGGCAGGATGGCGCGGACCGAGCCGTTGAGGGCGGGAACGGCGGCGAGGGGCTCGGGCACAACGCCGGCGCTGGGCCCCTGCAGAATCACGGCGACATTCTCGTTCAGGATCGGCACGGCCACATCGAGCAGACCGTCGTCGTTGAGGTCGGCGGTGTCGTGCTCAAGCGCGAGGGGGCCGAGCGGCGCTGACGTGGGGGAAGCGAAAGTCCCGTCGCCGTTGCCCAGCAGAACGTGGAACTGACTCACCGGGTTGCCGAGAGACGAGAGGCCAAGATCCGGCTTGCCGTCGCCGTTGAAGTCCGCGGCGCGGACAAACCAGGGGCTTGTGCCGGGGCCCGTCGGGTCGCCGGGGGAGAAGGTCCCATTGCCGTTGCCCAGGGCGATGACGACGTTGGAGCTGCCCCGGGCGATGTCCGGACGCCCGTCGCCGTTGAAGTCGGCGGTGGTCAGCCCGCGTCCGCCGCCGATGCCCAGATTGGCGCTGGCGACCGCGAACCCGCCCAGCCCGTCTCCGAGCAGCAGACCGCAGTTGCCGGCGTTGTGCACCAGGTCTTGCGCGCCGTCGCCATTGAAATCGGCCGCGATCACGATCGAGGGCGCGATGGCGCCCCCGAGCAGCGTGGGGGTCCCGAACGTGCCGTCCCCGTTGTTGATGAACACCGCGACGCCGTTGGTCGTGGGCAGCGCGATGTCGGCGAACGCGTCGGCGTTCAACCGTGCGACCGCAAACCCGGCGAGCTCGGTCGTGGCGGGCACCCCGTAGTTCACGGGAGTCTGCAGGGTGCCGTCACCATTGCCCAGCAACACGGCGACGCCGACGCCGCGCACGGCGCAGACCACATCCAGGTTCGTGTCGTTGTTGACGTGGCCCATCCGCACCATGTACCCGCAGCACGTCGCGTTGGCGAAGGGGTAGTTCGTGCCGGGCTGGGCGAAGGCGCCGTTACCGCTGTTGATGAGGACCGAGACGCTCTGGCTCGTCTGGCCGGCAACCACCAGATCGGGGAAGCCATCACCGTTGAGATCACCGGCGGCAACCGAGGTGCGCCCCGCGGCGAGGGTGTCATGGGTGGTGGGCTGCGTCAGCACCACCGGGCACTGCGCGTGAGCCGCCCCTGTGCACGCGAGCAGCGAGGCCGCGAAGATGACGGCGGACGGGGTGAGGCGGCGTCGAGCAGCGGGATGGGACACGTGAAGGTCTCCGAAGTGAGCGACCCACCGTGGCCACGCGGACAAAGTGCGCAGGCTCCGCCCGCGGGCGCGCAGAGACGCGCCGATGCTGACAGCGTAACCGAAATCGCCGCTCGTCACCAGACGCCGCCGATCGGCGGCGCGGACGGTGTTCGCTCACCCGTGGATCAACTTGCCCTCGCTCGCCAGCGCCGCCTCGTGGATGGCCTCGTGCATCGTCGGGTGGGCGTGCATGGTGACGATGAGTTCTTCGGTGGTCGCTTCCAGACGGCGGGCGAGGGTCATCTCGGCGATGAGTTCCGTCGCCTGGTCGCCGAAGATGTGGGCGCCCAGGATCTCGCCGCGGGGCAGGCCGCGGATGATCTTGACGAAGCCGTCGGTGTGGGCCGCGGCGATGGCCTTGCCGTGAGCCTGGAAGGCGTACTTGCCGACCTCGTAGTCCTTGCCCTTGACCTTCCCGGCGGCGATGAGGGCCTGCTCGGTGGAGCCCACGCTGGCGACCTGGGGGATGCAGTACGTGCAGCCGGGGATGACGGTGTAGTCGATGGGGATGGGCTCGTGGTGGGCCTTGGGGTTGCGCCGCCACGCGATGCGCTCGACCGCGATGATCGCCTCTTCGCTGGCGACGTGGGCCAGCCAGGGCGGGCCGATGACGTCGCCCACGGCGTACAGCCCGGGGATGTTGGTCTTGTAGTCGATGGGCTGATTCGTGGTCTTGCCGGGGACGTAGTCGGTGACGATGTGGTCGCGCTCGATCTTGAGCCCCAGGCTCGCGTCGCACAGCCCGTCGGTGCGGCCCTTGACGCCGATCGCCAGCAGCACGCGGTCGGCCTCCAGCACTTCCTTCTTGCTCTCGTCGGCCTTGCCGTTCACGAACGGCGCGACGGTGACCTTCACGCCGTCCTTGGTCTTCTCGACGGCGGTGGTGGTGGTGCTGGTCTTGAGGGTCATTCCGTGCTTGGCGTAGAGCTTGCCGATGGCGGCGGAGACCTCGTGGTCCTCGACGGGGAGCACGCGGTCCATCATCTCGACGACGGTGACCTGGGTGCCCATGGAGTGGTAGAAGTAGGCGAACTCCATGCCGATCGCGCCGGCACCGATGACGATGAGCTTCTTGGGCTGCTGCTTGTTGTACATCGCCTCGCGGGCGCCCCAGATCTTGTCGCCGTCGAACCTGGCGAAGGGCAGGTCGCGGGCCACCGAGCCGGTGGCGATGAGGACGTTGTCGGCGGTGAGGGTCTGGGTGGCCTTGCCGGGGGTGGCGGGGGCGCTGGTGAGCTCCTCCTGCACCGCGCACTCCTGGACCTCCACGCGGCAGGGGCGGCCGCCCACGGCGCCCGAGAGGATCTTGGCGTTGCCGACGATGTGGGTGATCTTGTTCTTGCGGAAGAGGAACTCGATGCCCTTGTTGAGCTTGCCGGCCACGTCGCGCGAGCGGCCGATGATGCGGTCCCAGTCCAGCCCGATCTCGCCGGAGATCTTGAGGCCCCAGAACTTCTGGTCGTCCTGCTTCTTCATCTTCTCGACGAGCTCGGCGTTGGCCAAAAGGCTCTTGGAGGGGATGCAGCCCCAGTTGAGGCAGACGCCCCCGAGCTTGGCCCGCTCGACGCAGGCGACCTTCATGCCCATCTGGGCGGCGCGGATGGCGCCGACATACCCGGCGGGCCCGCCGCCGATGACGATCAGATCGAAATGGGTGTCAGCCACGGCTGCTCCTGTGGGGGGGCGAGAGATTCGGGTCGGCCAGAACGGTCCGAGCGCGACGATAGGCCCCGGGAGCGGGGCTTGGCCGAAGACCCGCACCCGCGAGCGGGCGACGCGGAGGCCGGGGAGGGTGGGGAGCGATCAGTGCTGAGGGCTGAGTGCGGAGGGCTGAGCGATGAGGGGGGAGAAGAGGGTGCTGAGTGCGGAGGGCTGAGCGATGAGGGCGGAGAAGACGAGGGTGCGGAGCGCGGAGGGCCCAGCGATGAGGGCGACGACGGGGCCGTCCCCGGCGGTCTTTCGCTACGCCGCCCGGGCCCTCTCCCGACTCGCGATTCGCGATTCGCCACTCGCGCGCACCCCCCCCACTCCCCCCCCACCCCTCCCACCCCCGCCGCCCCCCCCACCCAACTCCACGCTCACCGCGACGCTCGGCTCGCCCTGACGGGTGCCGCGCACGGGGACGAGGATGTCGTTTGGCGGCGAAGACCGGAGATTGACCATCACGGCCCCGGCCCTGCGCCGGGGCCGGTTTTTTTGGGCGCGGCGGCGGGAAAGTGCCGGTATTTGCCCGCGCGCGTGCGGCCCGCACCGCGTTCTTCGCGTAGGTTCCTATCCCGGGCGCCCGCATCGGCGACCGAGGATCGGAGCTTCCCCATGTTCACGCGCGCTTCCCGTCGTCGCCCCGCCCACTTCACGCCCATCGCCCTCGCCCCCGTGGCCCTGGCCCTGCTCGCCGGCTCCGCCGTCGCCGCCCCGCCCCGGGTCCTCATCTCGAGCCACGCTGCGAGCTCCACCTCCCTGGTCCCCGGCGGGCTGGTGGACGAGCGCTTCGGCACCGACCTGGGTGAGGTCTTCCGCAGCCCATCGGGCAACCGCTGGATCGTCGCGTTCAGGACCACGGCGGTGCCCGCCCGCGTCGGCATCCTCACCGGCTCGGGCACGAGCGTGGAGGTGGACTTCATCGCCGACGGCACCACCGTGCTCCCCTGGACCAGCGAGCCGAACCTCGACTTCTACCAGGTGGCGATCCCGGGCGCCGGCGGCATCACCTCGCTGGACATCGACAACGGCACCTACGCCATCAACGACGCGGGCGACATCGCGATCTCGCTGCGCGAACAGATCTCGCAGGACCGCGTGATCGCCAAGCGCGTGGGCGGCACGTGGTCGGTCGCGGTGCGCGAGGGCGACGACGTGCCCTTCGACGCGGGCACCGACGTGTGGGGCGGCGTGCTGCTGCCCTTCGGGCTCAGCGCCTCGGGGGCCGACGTGTTCTTCCGGGGCGTGGGCACGGTGGGCGCGCTGCCGGACGCCCAGGACGACTTCGTGGTGATCGGGCCCACCGTGATCCAGTCGGGAGTCACGCCCGTCACCGGCTTCCCCACGCGGACGTACGACTCACTGGGCAGCGGCAACGACCTGCGCTCGGGGGCGACCGCCGGCACGTGGATCGCCTCGGGCGACATGAGCGGCGCGACCACCGACGACGAGGTGGTGGTCCGTAGCGGGTCCGTCGTGGCGCAGGAGGGCGCGACGCTGGGCGGGCTCGTGGTCCGCGGCGCGGGGCGGCTGGCCGCGGTGAACATCTCGGGCGACGGCGCCCACTACATCCACCGCGCGCAGCAACTCTCAGGCACCATCGACTTCATCAACCGCAGCGGGAGCGTCGTGGCGCAGCGGCTGGGCAGCATCTTGCCCGCGTCGACCGACACCTGGGCTTCCTTCACCAACTTCTCGCGCACGTTCCTGAACGCCGACGTGAACAACGCCGGGCAGTTCACGATCTTCGGCGGCACCCTCTCGGGCGGCGCGAACATCGCCCGCATCGTGTACAACAACGAGCGCGTCATCATCTCCGACCGCGACCCGATCGACCTCAACGGCAACGGGCTCACCGACGACAATGTGTTCGTGGACCTCAACGGCGGCTCCGGCGGCGAGCTCTTCACGCAGGTGCTCGGCAACGACGGGCACGTCTACGTCGTCGCGCGGCTGGTGGACTCGGCCACGCCCGGCGCGGGCACGTTCCTGGGCGAGGCGATCATCCGCGTGCCCATCGTGCCCGGCCCCAGCGCCTGCAACCGCGCGGACATCACCGACATCGGCGACACCGGCGCAGGGCCCGATGGGCAGCTCACCGTTGACGACATCATCGCGTTCGTGAACACCTTCGGCGACGCCACGGGCTGCCCGGGCACCGCGCCCTGCAACCGCGCCGACGTCACCGACATCGGCGACACCGGCGCGGGCGCCGACGGGCAGCTCACCGTCGACGACATCATCGCGTTCGTGAATGCGTTTGGGGATGGGTGTTGAGTCTTGCGTGATCCTTCGCGGAACACTCCGCTACCGCCGCGTCGCCCACACGATCGTCCGCACCGGCGCGACCGGCTCCCAGCCGCGCGCCGGCGTCACCAGCCGGTCCCACGCCGCGTTCACGCCCGGGAAGCGGCCGTAGTCATGCGCCGCCATGATCCCGCCGGGGCGCACGAAGGCCCCCCACCTTTCGATGTCGAACCCCGCCTCGGCCTCGCTGTGGTCGCCGTCGATCCAGAGCAGGTCGATGGGGCGCCCGTCCCAGCGCGAAATCGCGTCGCGCGAGGTCATGACCAGCTCGTTCACGCGGTCCTTGACGCCGTGGCGCTCGATCGCCGCCAGCAGAGTGCGGCGGTCTTCGCCGTCGAACTCAAACCGCGGATTGTCGCGCCCCACGATGTGCGGGTCGATCGCGGTGACGCGCCCGCCCGCGCTCTGGCACCCCTTGGCGAGCAGCACGCACGACTTGCCGCGGTACGAACCGATCTCCACGATCTCGCGCCCTCCGCGCGCCGTGCGGTACAGCCACGCCGACTCGCGGACCGCCAGCATGCCCTCCAGATCATCATGAAGACGGAGGATCGTCGACCCGCCCGGCCCAAGCCGGACACGCCATCGGCTGAATACGCCCATGCCCAACGCTAGCCGACGTCCGGCGCCGGCGTACGCTCCACCATGCTCACGATCAGCGTGCGGTACTCCGGCTCCAAGAAGTGCGACCTCAAGCACCCCGAGGGCGCGACCCTTCGCACCGACGCGCCGCGCGACATCGGGGGCGACGCCAGCGCGTTCAGCCCCACCGACCTGGTCGCCAGCGGGCTGGCCTCGTGCATCCTCACCACCATCGCCATGTGGGCCGAGCGCCAGGGGATGGACATCACCGGCGCCACCGCCAGCGTCGAGAAGCACATGAGCGTTCCCCCCGCCCCGCGCCGCATCGCCCGCCTGCCCGTCACCGTCACGATCCCCGCCGGCGCCATCCCGCCCGACATGCGCGAGCGCGCCGAGAAGATCGGCCACGCCTGCCCCGTCCACGCCAGCCTGCACCCGGAGGTGGACGCGCCGATCGTGTACAGGTACGCCTAGCCCGCGCCCGCTCAGAGCCACGACCATCGACCGAAAATCGCCACCGTCGCCGGCGAGATCGCCTCCGGCGACCGCGACACGAACGCCGGCAGGTCCGCCAGCGCCAGCCACGCCGTATCCACGTATTCCCAGTCGCGGTCTTCGCGTCGGCACGCCGCGCCGCGCGGGTCGATAGCGCCCCTCCACGCCCGGTGGAACACCACGTCCACCGATCTCGCCGCCTCGTCCTTCAGCAGCCAGAGCCCGCGCTCGCCGTGCGCGGTGCTGCGAACCAGGTCCACCCCCAGCTCTTCCTCCGCCTCGCGCGCCAGATGGGCCAGCAACCCCGGCTCGCTCAGCGCCGCGGGTGAAACGTCGCGCGGGCCCACGCTCCCGCCCGGGGCGACCTCCCACATCCCGCCGTACGACCGTGTCTGCGGGTGCCGGCGGGCGATGAGCACGTGGGCGCGTCCAGCGGCGTCCTCCCCGGTGATCACCGCCTTCACCCCCAGCAGCCTCACGCCCAGGTCGCCCACCGAGGGGTGGTCCTGGATCGCCAGCCGCTGGTACGAATCGAGCGCCACGCGCAGCCGAGCGTCGCCCTCGCGCTGGGCGATCACGCGGTAGATCGGGCCGTCGAACAGCCGCGGGTTGTGGTCGCACAGTTCGCGCCACGCCGCTTCGCCGGCGGGCGGCAGCGCGGGCGCGTCGCCCTGTTCATGGGCAAGCTCCAGCCCGCTGATCGGCCATGCCACCACGTCCATGCGCTCAGCCCCCGGGGTCAGCCGCCCAGCAGTTTGTCGAGATTCGGCACATCGGGCAGGCCCAGCGCCTCGGCCTCACGCTTGATCATCTCCGAGGCCACTTCCTTCACCCGCTTGGCGGCCGCGTTGTACGCCCCCGCCAGCACGCGGTTGAGCTGCTCCGCGGCCTGCGGGTCCTGCGCCGCCATCACGAGCGCCTCGGGCGCGATGTTCACCGACAGCACCTTCATGTGCCCGTTCACGATCACCTGCACCGAGTTGTCCGGCGCGTTCACGGTGATCTTGCGTTCTTCCAGCTCGCCCTGCACGCGCTTGAAGGCCTCCGCGATCTGCTCGCGCTTGCCCATCAGCGACGTCATGGCTCCCAGGTTCTTCAGCGATCCGAACATGCGCACTCCTCGCGGGCTAGGCGCCCGGTTGATTCCCTTGTGAACGCTTCCGCACACCCACCACCCGCGCGCCCAGCACTTGCTGCACGCGCTTCACCAGCGGATGCTCCGCCGGGTGCTCGCCCGGAGCAAACGTCTCCACCGCCGGCGCGGGCGCGGGCTGCGCCGCGACGGGCGCGGGCGCCGGCTCCGCCTCC
>JALHNL010000065.1 GCA_022843545.1 Phycisphaerales bacterium
GGCTTCTTGGGGGCAGCCTTCGCCTTCGTGGAAGCCCCTCCGGACTTTGCCGGAGCGCTCTTGCCCGCCTTTTTCTTGTCCTTGGTGGCCACCGGTGTGTTTCCGTGACTGTGAGGGTTTAGGTCGGGAGGGCGACGCGGATAAGGGCCAAGCGTAGGCGCGCGGGCTTCCCCGAGAGGAGCGGGGCACCACGCCCCGCGCTTGCCCGTACGCCCGGCTCACCCCTAGGTTCACGGGACCGCGATGGTTGCCGCAAGTGTCCCGAAAACCACCTAGGTCCGGGCCTGAGCGTGAGACTCCACCAGCCACAGGGCCTTGTCCAGCCCACGGCTGACTTCGGTGAACAGATCGGCGGTATTGGCGTCGCCCGCGCGCGCCGCGGCGTCGATATCTCCCCGCACCTTGCCCGCCACATGCGCCAGCGCGGTCGACAGCGCCCCGAGGTGGTCCGGGCCATCCACAAGATCAAGCGGGTAGGGCGCGAGCGTTGTGCGTTTGGCGACCGCCTGGACGGTGCCCGCCACCTGCCCGCCCAGTTGCCCGATGCGCTCGGCCACGTCGTCGATCGGTTCCTCGACGATCTCCGCGACCTGGTCGAAGAGTTGGTGGTACGCGATGAAGTGGGGGCCGCGGACGGTCCAGTGGGCCTGCTTGGACTGGAAGTACAGGTCCTGCAGATCGGCGAGACGGGCGCTGAGCAGCCCGATCACCGTCTTGCGGGCCGGGGCGGGCAGGGGGTTCTTGGTCTTGGCGTTCATCCAGATTGGATGATGGGGCCTTCAGGGAGTTACTTGGCGGGGGTCAGCACGCCGTCGCGTTCAGCGATCCGCTTGGCGACGCGCACGCCGCTGGCGAGCGCGGCCTCCATGTACCCGACGAAGGCGTAGAGGGTGTGCTCACCGGCGAAGTGCAGGCGCGGATGGGCGCCGGGCCCGTGGGGGCGGGCCAGCAGCGGTCCGCAGGCGCAGACCTGCCCGGGCGCGGGGAAGGAGTAACTGCCGCGGGAGAGGTTGTCGGCGGGCCAGTCCATGAACCGTGAGCCCTTGAGCTGGGCCTTCAGGCCCGGGTACAGGCGTTCCATCTGGTTCAGGGCGGCCTCGTCGCGCTCGCGCGGGGCCATGGCGGAGAGTTCGCGCGCCCCGCCCGCCCCGGCAAAGCCGGTGAGCACCGCCTCGTCGGAGTCCTGCCCGTCGGTGGCTTCCCACGTCATGGCGATGGGCCCGTCGGCCAGCGCGTCGGGGGCGAGCCTTGAGTCAAGCCAGAAGCGCGACTTGACGTGCGCGAGCATCTTGCTGTTGGAGCCCATCTGCGGGCTCAGTTCCGCCGGCGGGACAGGGTCGAACTCGATGCGGTCCCAGGTGGACGGCGGGATCGCGAGCACGACCTCATCGCCCGGGAGGATGGTGCCGTCGGTGAGCGTGACGTTCACCGTCTCTTCGCCCACCACGATCTTGCGGGCCGAAAGGCCGGTGACGATGGCCTCGAACCCGATGGCCTCGGCGAGCGCGGCGGCGAGGCGGGCGTTGCCGCCCACGCAGCGGTGCGTCTCGGTTTCGGTCCAGTAGCGCTCCAGACCGCCGCCCTTGACCACCGCGAGCATGCCCAGATACGAGGCCTGCCCCAGGGGCACGCCGTTGTCCCCCTCGATCTGTGCGCGGATCGCGGCGAGCGTGCGGGGCTTGACGTTGAGGTCATCCGCCCACGCGGCCAGCGACTTGCGGTCCAGTTCCTCGGCGTCGTCGGAGAGCCAGGGGCGGTCAGAGTCGATGTCGGTGGCGGGCTTGTTGAGCGAGCCCAGGGCCAGGGCCATCTCGCCGTAGAGGTGCTCCACTTCGTCAAACGAGAGCTTCTCGCCCCCGATCATGACGGGGTTGTTGAGTTCTTCGCCCTCGGAGGCGTGCTTCATGGTGAGGCGGAACCGATCGGCATAGGCCATCCAGTGGGTGTGGGAGGCGCCGACGAACTCGCCGCCGGCCTCGACCACCCCGCCTTCGATCATGTCGGTGAAGGAGAGCACGCGCCCGCCCAGCCGGCGGCGGGCCTCGATCACGCGGACCTGGTACCCGGCGGAGCGGAGCTCGTACGCACAGGCCAGACCCGCCAGCCCCGCGCCGATGACGATGACGCGCCGTGCGTCTTTGCGCGGGCGGCCCAGCGCCAGACCCGCGGCCCGGGCGGGGTCGAGCGTGAGGTAGCCGCTGAGCATGCCAGCGGCGCCGAGGGCGGCGATGCCCTTGAGCACATCGCGGCGCGACAGCTCATGGTGGCGCTCGCGCACCTGCGGCGAAAGGCGATAGGCAAGACGGGCGAACAGCGAGCGGGGCATGGCGGAACCTCCAGACGAGGGGCGCGCACCTTCCGCGCCCACCGTATGGATCGGCCGCCGGCATCTGCGGGCGTGAGCGGGAGACCTTGGCGCCCGCGGATCGGGGCTCAGGCCAGGGTCAATTCGCTGAACATGAACTGGGTGACGCTGGTGGTGGAGTTGAAGGGCGAGCGCACGTCGCCGCTGAAGATGAGCTTGCTGCCGACCAGGTTGAGGATGATGTTGGCGATGGACGAGGTGGCGGCGGCGGTCTGGCTGAAGACCGTGATGAAGTTCCAGCGGTTGTTGGCGAAGATGGCGTGGCGGATCTGCCCGACGGAGGTGCGGACATCGGCGCCGTTCTTGATGAGGGCGTAGTCGGCGAAGGCGATGTTGGGGCGGCCCTGGGCGTCATAGCGGAGCGAGGGCAGCGCGCCCGCGCCGCGGTCGCCCGAGCCCTTGTAGCCCGCGGACTTGTTGGTGACCGTGGAGGTGACGAACGAGCCGTTGCCCTGGCGGGTGTGCAGCAGCAGGCTGGCCCGGATCACCTCGCCCGAGGTCTGGTTGCGCTGCACGAACATGGACGCGATGCCCACGTTGTTGGTGAGCGGGTTGAGCGCGAGGGTGGCCGTCAGGCCCGCGTCGCCCGCGGCGGAGCCCGCGGGCGGCTCGGAAACGACCACCGGCGAGGAGAAGTTGCCGCCCACGTTGTTGGTGTAGAACAGGCGCGTGCGGAGCAGATTGCCGCTGCGGAAGTACTCGGGCGTGAAGATCATGTGGACCCTGCTCTGCGCGTCGGTCACGATCTGGAAGTTGCGCACCGTGGTCTCGGTCGTGCCGGTGGAGTTGAGCCCGATCTGCGTGACGACGGCGGTGGTGGCCGCGCTGTCGCCGGGGTTGTTCTGCGTGAGCAGGAAGAGGCTGGTGGTGTCGGCGGGGTTTGAGGGCTCAACCGGCCCGCTCAGCACATAGCCCACGCGCAGCGCGCCGGTCGCGTCCACCACCGCGGAGATCGCGGTGACCGAGCGGCCCACCGGGGGGGTGAGCGCGGAGAGCAGTTCGTCGGTCCAGTTCGTGCCGTCAAAGTTGAAGCGGCGGATGGTGTCGGCGGTGGCGGCGACGATGACGGGCGAGCCGTTGCCCAGGAGCGCGACCGTGGCCCGCAGCACGCCAGCGAAGGCGGGCAGCGGGGTGATCGTGACCTGGCCCGAATTGGTCACGCGCCGGTGCAGCAGGTTGCCGTTCTCGATGAACACGCTGTGCAGGTCGCCCGCGCTGTTCACGACGGTTTGCCCGTGCGTGCTCTGGGAGGGCGTGGGGAACTGGTTGCTGGGCTGGGTGGCGGCGCGGATCTCGAACTCGCCCAGGTTGGTCGCGCCCATCGCGTTGTTCGCGTAGTCCTTGATCGCGCCGGCGGCGAGGTTCACGGTGTACTCGCCGTTCTCCGCGGGGTCCCACGACCCGCCCGGGGGCGTGAGCGAGTAGATCGCGGTGATCACGTTGCCGGCGGCGTTGATGGAGCCGGAGACGAACGCGGCGGTGCCCACAAAGGCGTTCGGCCCGGTGACCTGGAGGTCGGTGAGGCGGACGGAGTCGGGGTCGACGCTGACGTTGTCGGTGTAGACGACGATGATGCGGAAAGGGGCCACGCCCGCCAGCCCGCTTTCGATGCGTGCGGAGGGGGCGACGAAGTCGGGGAGCTGGAAGCGGGAGTCGCGCAGAGTCGGGACGTTCACCCCCGCCACCCGGGCGGTCGCAGCCACGCGGGCCGACATGAAGCGCGAACTGCCGTCGATCACGCCGTTGACGATGATCTTGCTGATCGCGCTGGTCCCGGGCACGGCGATGGCGTCGCCGTTGAGGTAGAAGGGGGCGGTCCCGGTGGAGCCCGGCGGGCGCGGGTTGATGCCCGCGGCGACGATGGAGTTCGTCATGTCGAGCGTCACGGTGATGGACTTGATGGAGCCGGCGTCGAAGAGATCGTCGGGCGTGCCGGGCGGATTGCCCAGCACGTTGTCGTTGCCCAGGCTGGCGCCCGCGAGGATCTTGCTGTTGATGAGGTTGACGCCCACCAGGATGGTGCCGAAGCCGGTGGCGGCGATGGTGGCGCCGTTGATGTTGCCCAGGGTGGTGAGCTTGTCGATCGTCCCCCCGATGTTCATGCTGGTGCCGAGGATGGACCCGGAGTTGATGGACGCGACGCGGGCGATGGTCTTCCAGAACTCGCTGGTCATGGCGCCGCTGACGCGGACGGAGTTCACGGCGCGGCCATTGAGTGCGCCGGTGAGATTCATGGACGGGGCCCAGTCACACCGCGAGACGATGGTGGTGACGAAGGGGGCGTTGACGATGTTCTCGTCGATCATGCCGGTGTCGCCCCAGCAGTCCACGTCGATGAGCTTGAGGCCCACGTCGGACTCGAGGGCGAGGTCGTCGACATCGCCGAAGCGCAATTCGGGCGTGCCGCTGGTGGCGAAGATGGAGATGGAAGAGGGCCCGACGATGGGGCCCAGCCGCAGGGAGCGGATGTTGTTGTTGATGGTGGCGTCGCCGGTGAAGCGGACGCCGGGCATGTTCACCGCGCCGATCGCGCCGGTGATGGTGATGTTCTTGATGTCAAAGAACCCGTCGCCGCCCGAGGAGGTGACGGTGATGCTGCCCCCGGCGTTGCCGGAATCGGCGAGCAGATTGAGCCCGCCGCCCATGGCCGGCTCCAGGCGGGCGTTGACGTTGTTGCGCGCGCTGAACGTGGCGAGGGTGCCGTCGGCGTCGCGCAGGCGCATGATCACGTTCTGACGCCCCAGGAAGAAGCCGAAGCGGTACTGCAGGCTCAGGCCGCCGGACTGGGCCTCGTCATTGGCGGTGTTGGGGTTGGAGACTCCCGCGCCGGGGATGACCTTGGCGACGAGGATGTAGGACCCGGGGGCCAGGTCGTTGGCGAGCGTGAAGTTCACCTTGCGCACCAGCGTGGCGCCGGGCTGGATGGTCACCTGGAGGTTGTTCAGGCTCACCACCGGAGCGTTGGGGTTCACGATCGTGCCGTCGGTGGTGAGGAACAGTTGCAGCGTCACTCGCCCGGAGATGGTCTGGTCGCCCACGTTGGTGATGGCGGGGTCGATGATGACCCGCTCGCCGGGGACGTAGAACGAGCCCAAACCCTGAGGCCCGAAGGTGGCCGCCACGTCGCCCGCCAGAAGGGCGCGGGGCTCCATGGATTCCATCAACGGACCCGGGCCCGAGAGGGCCAAGGGCGAACGACGAGCGCCAAGACGGCGAGCGCGCGGAGTGTTCATGATCTCAACTTCCTTTGGTCTGTCTGCCCGCATCCCCAAATCCCCGGCCGCGTGGGCGACGGCCACAACCCCCAGTCGGTCGCCGGCCTTTTGCCGGCGCTGCCCGCCTGGTCTAACGGTAGACCACGGCAGAGCTTGCAGTCAGTGGTCTGTTCGCCCAAATGCCCGTCGGGGTTGCCAAAACCGGTCACGGACGCACCCCGGTGAGCGAAAGCGTGGCGGCAACCGGGGCATGATCGGAGGGATAGGGGGGATAGGACCCCTCGGGGGAGGGGTGCAGGATCTCCGCCGAGACCACCTTGAATGCGCGGTCCACCAGCACGAAGTCGATGCGGTCGCCGGTGCGGTTGCCGGTGAACCCGTGGTAAGTCCCGGTGTCGACGGTTTGGGTGGAGAGGATGCGGAAGGTGTCGAGCAGGCGCGGCGAGGGCGGAGCGGTGACGCCGCTTACGGCGGTTTCGGCGCGCCCGGTGAGGTAACTGATGACCCAGCCGCGCTCGCCTTCGTTGAAGTCGCCGGTGAGGATCACCGGGCGGTCGGGCCGACGGTCGGCGGCGATGGCGGAGGCGATGAGGTGGGCGGACTCGCGCCGGGCCTGCTCGGACTCATGGTCGAGGTGGGTGTTGAAGACGTTCAGCACACGGCCCTCGCCGCGGACGACGAGTGTGGCGGTGGTGCAGATCCGGGGCAGGCGCGCGCCCCAGCCGCGCGAGCCGGGGGTGTCGGGAGTGGGGGAGAGCCAGAAGGTGCGGGCGGAGGCGAGGCCCAGGCGGTCGCGGCGGAAGAGGATGGGGGAATACTCGCCGCGGGTGGCGCCGTCGTCGCGCCCGACGCCCACGGCTTCGTACTCGGGCAGGGCCGCGAGCAGGTCCTGGATCTGATCGTGCAGGGCTTCCTGCACACCGACGATGTCCGGGCGCTGCTCGCGGATGATGGTGGC
Source organism: Phycisphaerales bacterium (assembly GCA_022843545.1). Taxonomy (GTDB): domain Bacteria; phylum Planctomycetota; class Phycisphaerae; order Phycisphaerales; family UBA1924; genus JALHNL01. The sequence goes on from JALHNL010000065.1 coordinate 6,539, forward strand.
GACCAGCTCGCGGCGCTTCTCCCAGCGGTTGTCGCCGTCGGCGGGGTTGTCGAAGCGGATGTTGAACGAGAGCACGCGCAGGCGGACCTCGGGCATGCCGGTGACGAGCTCGAGCAGGCCCGGCTCCTTGCGGATGTTGGCGCAAGCGGCGAGCGCGAGCAGGGGAAGGGCCAGCAGGGTCAGGATCGCGCGGCGCGTCACGGGCGGTTCTCCGTCTTGATCGGGTGGCTCTGCAGCGGGAAGGGCCAGGGGTCGCCGGGGCGGTAGTCCACGGCTTGGTACAACTGTTGGCGGGTCTGCATCTGGTCCAGCAGCGGGGAGACCGAGCCGTGGTCGCGGAGGGTCTCCAGCGCCCGGGCCACCGCGCCCATCGCCACCCGCAGCATCGAAACGGGATAGATGACGTAGTGATAGCCCATCGCGCCGAAGCGCGACAGGGGGATGATCGGCGTCTTGCCGAACTCGGTCATGTTGGCGAGCAGGTAGTAGCGGGCGGACGGGGCGACGGCTTGCCGGAGTCTGATCGCGAAGTCGGCGAACTCCTGCTCGGTGGACAAGCCCTCGGGGAAGATCATCTCCGCGCCCGCCTCCACATAGGCCTTGGCGCGGGCTACAGCGGCATCGAAGCCCTCGACGCCGCGTGCGTCGGTGCGGGCGCAGATGATGAACGGCGGGCTGCCTGAGCCCGGGCTCAGATCGCGCGCCGCGCGAGCCGCCCACTGGACCTTCTCGACCATGTGGTCCACGGGCACCAGCGCCTTGCCGTCCAGATGTCCGCAGCGCTTGGGGAACTGCTGGTCCTCGATGTGCAGGCCCGCCGCGCCGGCGCGGGCGTATTCGATCACCGTCCGGCGGACCATCTCCGCCTCGCCGAAGCCGGTGTCGGCGTCGGCGATGATGGGGAGGCCGCAGGCGTCAAAGGCCTCGCGGATGACCCGGCAGAAGTGCTCGAGGCCCAGCAAGCCCACGTCGGGCACGCCCGCCGACACGCTGGTGGCGGCGCCGCTGATGTAGCAGGAGTTGAACCCGGCCTGCGCGATCGCGCGGGCGCAAAGGGCGTTAAACGCGCCGGGAGCGGCGACCACGCCCTGGGCCATCTGAGCGCGAAGACGATCGGCTGGGGTGCTCATGCGGCATGGTACCGGTCTGGATCTGGGATGTCGGCCTTGAAACGACAAGCCCCCGCACTGGGCGGGGGCTTGCGTGAGGTTCAGACTTCGGAACCCGATCAGGCGGCGGCGCCGGCCTTCTGCTGGCGGGTGTAGCCGTACTTGCGCTTCAGCGGCTTGACGACGAGGCCCTGCTTGATGGCCTTGGCGCTGGCGCGGATCTTGGTGGGCACGCCGTCGATGAGCGCGGTGAGCTTCTGGAGGTTGGGGCGGAAGGTCCGGCGGGTGATGCCGGTGGGCTTCAAACCGAAGCCGCCCTTGACGATCTTCTGACCGCGGTAAGTCCGGGACTTGCCGAAGGTGGTCTTCTTCCCGGTGAAATGGCAGACGTAAGGCATAGGTTCGCTCCGAAACGGGCCTGAAGTATTGGCGCGCAGGGGGCTTGGGGCAAGGGGTGGGGGGGAGTTGGTGCCCAAGGTGCCGCTGCAAGGGCCTTGTCCTCACACTTCCACCAGCCCTGCCATCGCCAACCCCAGCAAGAGCAGCCCGAACACAATCCGATAAATCCCGAACGGCGTGAGCCCATGGCGGTTCAGGAACCCGACCAGCCACTTGACGGCCAGCCACGCCGACACCGCCGCGACCAGCATGCCCAGGATCGTGGGGACCGGGCCGAACTGCTGGAAGACGTTGCCCCCGGGGCCGGGGTTGGAGATGTCCTTGTAGAGGGTGTAGCCCGTGGCGGCCAGCAGGGTGGGCATGCCCAGGAGGAACGAGAACTCAGCCGCCGCGGCCGGCTTGAGCCCCGCGAAGATGCCCCCGGTGATGGTCATCATGGATCGGCTGGTGCCGGGCCACATGGAGATGCACTGCAGCAGCCCGATGAGCAGGGCCCCGCGGGGCGTGAGGTCGGTGACGTCCTTGCCCGCCCCGGCCTCGCCGGCGTTCTGCGCCGTTCGCCGCTTGGCGATCACGAGGCGGTCGACCAGGATCATGTAGACCCCGCCCAGGATGAACATCGCCACCACCGGTCCGAGGAAGAACAGGTGGTGCTCGATGTGCTTCTTGAGCACCACGCCCAGCGCGGCCGCGGGGACGAAGGCGATGACCACGTTGATCGCCAGGCGCCGCCCGGCGGGGTCGCGCCCGAGCACGCCGCGCACCATCTGCAGGAAGCGGGGCCAGTACAGCGCGAGGACGGCGAGGATCGCTCCGCCCTGGATGATGATGTTGAACGCGTCGAGCGCGGCCTTGGAGTCGGGCGTGCGCCCCATGCCCATCAGGTCGCCCGCGACGATGAGATGCCCGGTCGAGGAGACCGGGAGATACTCCGTGATCCCCTCGACCAGACCCAGCACGATCGCTTGCCACCAGTCCATAGGCGGCGAGTGTACGGCCCGAGCGCGATCACGCGACGATCAACGGCGCCGGCGCAGGGCCAGCAGCCCGCCCGCCGCGAGCAGCCCCGCCGCGCCGGGCGACGGGATGAGCAGGGCGAAGCCGCCCTCGAACTCGGCGGAGTCGATGAACCCGCCGCCGACGAAGCCCAGATCGGTGGCGAGTCCGGTCTGCAGGTTGATGGAGTGCAGAACCCAGGGGTTGAGGCCGCGGGCGGTGGGGAACTGCAGGAGGGCGTAGCCAATGTTCACGCTCGCGTCGGGCGTCGTGACGATGTCGAACTGCGCGCCGATGAAGTCGAAGAAGTTGGCCCCCAGCGAACCCACGAGGTTGAGCGTGCCGGCGTTGGGCGGGTTCTGCAGGTACAGGCTGCGGGTGGTGCGGTCGATGGTCAGCAGTTGGGTGGTCCCGCCGGACTGGGCGTTAAAGGTGTTGGTGTAGGCCGCGGCGAAGACAGCGGGCCCGGCGGTGGGAACGGCGAAGTTCAGGTCGCTGTCGACGACGGCGATCTGCCCGGTGCCGCTATTGAGGCGCATGTTCACGCCGGTGCTGCTGACGAGGCGGATGCGCATGCTGTTGTCGGGCTGGAGCGTGGTGGGGTTGAAGTCAAAGCCGAAGCGCTGCGAACCGGTGAGCGAGTAGTTGGTCCCCGCGCTGTTGAAGCCCGCACCCACGGGCGTGGCGGCGCCGGTGTTGATGTCCACGGTGTAGAGCTGCGTGGTGTTGGGGCCCACGTCGATGGCGTATAGCGTGCTGGTGCCCGGGCGGAAGTCGATGCCCTCGGGCACGAAGCCCAGGTTGCCGATGTTCTGCACGGGGGCCGAGGGCGTGCCCACGTCGAAGGAGAAGAGCGTGCCGCTGGAGTTGACGCCGTAGCCCGTGAAGCCCACGCCCGCGTGAGCAGCGGCGGCGAGGGCGAGGGGCGCGGTGAAGGCGAGAGCGAGGGAGAAGCGAGCCATGAGACCTCCGAGAAAGAGCGGTGCGGGGCGGGCGCGTGAGCGGCGACGAAAGTCGCGGCTGCAGACGCGAACGTGGGACCGTGTGGCGGCCCATCAGACATGGGCCGACGCTCTCCTCGGTGAGGTTGGGGTGTGGCGGCCTTCGCCGCCTAGCCGACCGCTCCTTCAGAGCGGCGGACAAAGGAGAGCCTACTCCCAAAACGCACTGAGTGGAAGCACGTCCAAGAAAATACTCTGTCAAGCCCACTCAGGACAGCACTTGCATGCAAGTCGCTGGTGCCGGCGGAACGACGGCCAGCCGACAACCTGCACCGCATACGCAAGCGCCTGATTCAATTGGCTTTATCGCCTCCAGCGGGAACGTCGCGCACTATCTGGCGCGGTGCTTCCGGGCCGTGCGAACAGCGCGGCGCATGGCGGCGGTGACCGCCCGGCCGTCGGTGATCAGTTCGGCCACTTGCTTGCTGGTCTTGGGCCTACGGATTCGCTTTGGCGGCTTCATGCAGGCGGGTCCAAACAGCGGGGAGAAGTACGCGGGTGGGTGAGTTTCGGCGGCCGATCGCCGCCAGGACGGGAGATTGCCCAGAGTTATCGTACACACTCCAAGACTCGGCCAGGTGGAACGTCTCGGCCAGAACCGGCCTTGAGATCGTGGTCTTGCCCGCGCCGTTGGGGCCGCCGATGACGACGATGTACGGGCGAGTGGGCATGTCAAAGGCGACCGTCGGCAAGATGGATGTACACCCCGCGATCGTCCGCGTGATCGCCGAGCTAGGCTGTGCTCCAAGTCTCTTTCTGCCCTACACCAGTGACAACAAGGCCGCCGCGGATGATCTGAGCACGTGATGGAAGTCGGCTCGTCGGTTCCACCGGTCCATCACTCCTCCCCCTGATCCAGCACCGCCATGAACGCCTCCTGCGGGATGTTCACGGTGCCCACGTTCTTCATCTTCTTCTTGCCTTCCTTCTGCTTCTCCAGCAGCTTGCGCTTGCGGCTCACGTCGCCGCCGTAGCACTTGGCGGTGACGTCCTTGCGGAAGGCCTTGATGGTCTCGCGGGCGATGATCTTGCCGCCGATGGCCGCCTGGAGCGGGATCTCGAACTGGTGGCGGTCGATCTGCTTGGCGAGCTTGCGCAGCAGCAGCCGCCCGCGACGCTCGGCGGTGGAGCGGTGGGTGATGAGGGCGAGGGCCTCGACGGGGTCGCCGTTGATGAGGATGTCGACCTTCACCAGGTCGTTGACGCGGAACTCGATGACCTCGTAGTCCATGGTGCCGTAGCCGCTGGTGATGGCCTTGAGCTTGTCGTAGAAGTCGTAGATGATCTCGGCGAGGGGGATGTGGAAGGTGAGCATCTGGCGCGATTCGCCCACCACCTGCTGCGACTGGAACTCGCCGCGACGATCGGTGCAGAGCGTGAGCACGCCGCCGATGTTCTCGTTGGGCGTGATGATCTCGACCTTGCAGATCGGCTCGCGGATCTCTTCGAAGGTGCCGCCGGGGGGAAGTTCGGCGGGGTTGTGGACGTCCACCGTGGTGCCGTCGCGCAGCGCGACCTGGTAGGTGACGGTGGGGGCGGTCTGCACGACCTGCGTCTCGAACTCGCGCTCCAGGCGTTCCTGGATGATCTCCATGTGCAGGAGGCCCAGGAAGCCGCAGCGGAAGCCGAAGCCCAGGGCCTCGGAGTGCACGGGGAAGTACGTGAAGCTGCTGTCGTTCAGCGAGAGCTTCTCGATCGCATCGCGGAGCTGCTCGAAGTCCGAGCCCTTCTCGTCCTCGCTCGTGGCGGGGTAGAAATCGCAGAAGACCATCTGCACCGGCGGCTTGTAACCGGCCAGCGCTTCGGGCGCGGGGTCGCCGTCGAGGGTGACGGTGTCGCCGACGCGCACGTCCTTCAGATCACGGATGGCGGCGACGATGAAGCCCGCCTCGCCCGGGCCCAGCGTGGGCACGCGGATGGGCTTGGGCGTGCGCTTGCCGATGTCGGTGATCTGGAACGACCGCCCGGTGCCCATCATGCGGATCTTGTCGCCGACCTTGAGCTGCCCGTCGAACATTCGAACGTACACGATCACGCCCCGGTAGTCGTCGTAGATCGCGTCGAAGATGAGCGCGCGGGTCTGCTTGAAGCGCGGCGCGGCGGGCCCGGGCAAACGCTCGCAGATCGCCGCGAGAAGCTCGGGGATGCCGATGCCCGACTTGGCGGAGACGTAGATGCAGTCCTCGGCGGGGATGCCCAGGACCTGCTCGACCTCCATCGCCACGTCGTCGGGACGGGCGCTGGGCAGGTCGATCTTGTTCACCACGGGGATGATCGTGAGGTTCTCGCCGATGGCGAGGTAGGCGTTCACGACCGTCTGGGCCTGCACGCCCTGGGTGGCGTCCACCACCAGCAGCGCGCCCTCGCACGCCTTCAGAGCCCGCGAGACTTCGTAGTTGAAGTCCACGTGCCCGGGCGTGTCGATGAAGTTGAGCATGTACAGCGGCGAGCCGCCGGCGGTGTCGGCCTGGGTCGCCGCGGCTTCCCCCTCGGGGGCGGCGTCGTCGTTCTCCTCCAGCGCGTCGGCCTTGGCCCCGGGGGTGTGGTGGTGCATGACCGTGACCGCCGAGGCCTTGATCGTGATCCCGCGCTCGCGCTCGATGTCCATGTCGTCGAGGAGCTGGGCCTTGGCCTCGCGGGCGCTGACGGCTTTGGTGGCCTGCATCAGACGATCGGCGAGCGTGGACTTGCCGTGGTCAATATGGGCGATGATGGAGAAGTTGCGGATGTTCATGGGGGAAGCGGATGGTAGGGTTGGGGAGCGGCCCGCATGGCCCGTTGGCCAAATCCACGCTCGACCAGCGCGGCCGTCAGGCGGAGCGGCCAACGGGTCGGCGAGCGCGGCGTTCTACCCGCCTTGGCGGGGAATTCCCGCTGGCGTGGTCACATTCGAGCACGGTTGGTCCGCCATCCGTTGCCGCGTCTGCCTCAGCACCCATCCCCGAACGCGTTGACGAAGGCGATGATGTCATCGACGGTGAGTTGCCCGTCAGGGCCCGCTCCGCTGTCGCCGATGTCCGCGATGTCGGCCAGGGAGCACGGGCCCAGGCCGGCGGTTGGGGCCGGGTCGGTCGGGCACCCTACCGCATCCGAGAAGGTGTTCACGAACACGATCACGTCGTCGACAGAGAGTTGCTGGTCCGGAGGAAGCGGTTCACCAGAGGTCCCGCCGATGCTCGTGATATCCGCGCGGTTGCAGGGAGAGCCCGCGATGATGCCGGCCGCGTCATCGCTGGTGAGGATCTCCGGGCTGAACTCACCGGTGGCTGACGGAATGGCTCGAACGTCGACCGTGACCACATCGCCGGGGTTGACCGGAGGGACAGGGAGCGCGAAGCGGCCGGTCCAGATCCAGGGGCCGAAATCGCCCGGCGTAGCACACTGACAGAAGTTCGGCGTCACTCCCCACGTGCACACCCCGTTGTTGCCGTAGCAATAGGAGTAGCAGAACATGTCGCAGTTGTACCAGGACGGGCCGTTGGGATTGCTGGGGTTGGGGATCGGGGTGCCGTGACCGATGTAGAGTCGCTGGGTGGTTCCGCCCGCGCCGGGCAGCCCTCCGACGGTGACGGGCACGCCGTTGATGGCGACTTCGAGCGTGAAGGAGAGATCTCGCGGGGGCTGCTCCGGGTCCAGATCGATGCGTACGCGGCCCGAGACCAGAGCGCCAGCCCCGGACGACGAAGGCGACACGTGGATGTCGACCGGATGGATGGCGCGGTTGTACGGCGCGGCCGCGGCGGCGGAGCCGATCCCAAGAGCGGTGGCAGCGGCGATGTGCTTGATCATGCCTCATTGTCCGCGGTGTATGGGTCGCCGACCACCTATCCGCGCCTGGGCGGGCGAAATGGGCGAGCGGGGCGGATTATCCGGCCCTGGCGATGGCGGCGGGCTCAGCACCCCTCCCCGAAGGCGTTCACGAACGCGATGATGTCGTCGACGGTGAGGATGCCGTCGGGGCCCGCGCCGGTGTTGCCGATGTCGGTGACGTCGGCCAGGTTGCATGGAACGCCCGGTGTGCCCGGGCAGCCGGTTGCGTCGCCGTAGGTGTTGACAAAGGCGATGATGTCGTCGACGGTGAGGATGCCGTCGGGCCCCGCGCCGGTGTTGCCGATGTCCGTGACGTCGGCGAGGCCGCAGGCGCCGGGGGTGATGGTGAGGGTCGCACGCGTCGAGGTCGCGCTGCCGCCGCAGTCGTTGGTCGCGGCCAGTTCATACAGACCCGAGTCGCTGGGCTGGGCGTTGCTGATCGCGAGCGCGCCGGTGGTGGCCCCGGAGATGATCGAGCCGCTGCCGGTGGGGCCGTTGATGACGTTCACGGGCGAACCCGCGACGATGCGGCGCCACTGCAGGGTGGGGCGCGGCTTGCCGCCGGTGCGGGCGGTGATGAGCGCGGTGGTGCCCGAAGCGGCGTTGACGTTGGCGGGGGGCTGGGCGGCGATGGAGAGGCCGGTGCCCAGCGAACCGTCGGGGTTGAGATTCTGCGCGTACAGATCGTGCACGCCCGAGCCGCCGCTGCTGAAGGCGACGACGAAGTTATCGAGCGAGGTGAGGGTGCTGGCGGGTCGGGCCTTGCCCTCGACGGTGGACGAGATGAGCCCGTTGAACGCGACGGTCTGGTCGGCGTTCACGTGCGCGCCCTTGAGCACGTGGGTCGTGGGGCCCACCAGGTCGAGCAGCGTGACATAGCAGCCCTGCCCCAGCGGCGAGGCGATGCGGTCGACCTGGCAGGTGATGAATGAGCCCTGACCGGTGGCAGCCTGGGGGACGATATTGACCCCGGTGTCGCCCCAGAGGCGCGTGCCGGCGGGGTCGAACTTCTGGACGAACGCGGAGTAGTTGCCCTGCGTGGGGAACGAGCCTTCGACCGAGGCGAGGAAGTACTCGCCGGTGACGGGGCTGTAGGCCAGGCCCGCGCCGATGCGCCCGCGCCCCGTGCCGGTGACGGCGTTGCTGATCGGCGCGGCGAACTTGAGCGAGCCGCTCTCCAGAACGTGCTGGATGTAGGCGTTGCGGGGCGAGCCGCCCTCGTACCAGCCGTAGACCGCGCCGCCCTCGCCGTCGGGCAGGAAGGTGGGGAAGTAGCCGTTGGAGAGCCCGGTGACCGGCGCGTCGATGATGATCGCGGGCGTGGGCCACTGCGGGGTGAAGGCGGGGCTGGGCGGCGCGGAGACGGCGAATCGCTGCGTCCAGAGCTTCTTGGTGCTGTTGTTGGCGCTCACCACGCTGCCGCGGATGTAGAGCACGATGACGCTGTCGTTGTTGCCGGGTTGCAGGTCGCACAGCGCGTGGTAGTTCGCGGCCTGCGCGATCGAGAACGCGGAGCCCTGGGCCGCGCCCGACGCGTCCACGTACCGCAGCAGTACCTGCTGGGCCGCGCCCGTCACCGACTCGCTCCAGCCCACGATGATGCCGCCGCCCGAGAGCACGGCGATCTGAGGGCTCGCCTTAAACAGCGTGCCCGAAGAGACGGTGAGACCGGTAGCGCCCCACTGCACGTTGCCTTCGGGGTCCACCTTCTGGATGACGATCTGCTGGGCGGAGCCGGCGACTCCGCCGTCGTCGTTGTAGGCGATCAGCGCGTTGCCGTCGCCATCGGTCACCAGGTCGTAGTCCACGGTCGAGCTCAAGGCGCGGTCCGCCAGCCGAACGCCGTTGGCCTGCCACTGGGGCACGCCGCACTGGTCGATCTTCTGGATCATGACGTCGTAACCGCCGTTGGCGTTGTCGAACCACGACACGTACGCCGCGCCGTCGGGCGTGGGGGAGATCTTGGGCAACACCTGCTCGCTGGACGCGTCGGACAATCTCAGGTTGTTCGCCGCGTCGGCGGAGAACTGCCCCATCGCGGCGGCGGAGGAGGTCAGCAGGGCCAGAGCGGCGACAGTGCAGCGAGCGAGCATGAAGGCTCCTTGGGGTGCGACACGGGCGAGTCAGCCCAAGTATGCCAGAGATTCCGTCACGGTGAAGCCGCTACCTGCAGGAATTGCGGGAATACTGGGGGCTTTGGGGGCTTTCACTCGGCGGATCGTCGAGCGGCGGACATTGAGGAGCGCGGGCACGAAGGGCGTGGTGTCGTTGTCGGTGCTTAGAAGCTTTCGCCAGGTGCCGACATCACCCAAATCAGTGACGCCGCGGCCGAACCTCGACACGCCGGTGATAAACGTGAGCCAGGTGACGAAGTCGAAGCACGCGCCCACCGGCGCACCGCGGTCGCCCTCGGGTGATGACCGCCGGCACGACCGCGCCAGCGGTAGAACCCTGTTCAGGGTTTCCGCGGGAAGCCGCCGCGACTCTCACTCCGCTAGGGACGCGCCCGGGCCGCGCGGCGTGCCCGCGACTGCAATTCCGCCATTTCCTCGGGCTGCTGGTAGTTGAAGAACCCCAGCACCTGGCCCTCGGGGCCGATGAGAAAGAGGTGGGGCGGGTGGATGATGTTGTTCATGGTCGAGCCGTCGGGCAGGCCGATCTTGCGGGCTTCATCATCCTCCGCCAGCATTTTCAGGTTCTGGCGCAGGATCTTGCGCGAAAGCCCTTCTTCGCCCGTGAGCAAGCGCCAGCGCTGCCCGTCGGCGCGGTACTCGGTTCCCCACTCCTTCAGCCGCGCGGGCGTGTCGCGGGCGGGGTCAAGCGAGATCGTCAGGAAGCGGACGTTCTCGTCCTTCAGCGCGGCGTAGTGCTTGCCGAGCTGCACCATCATGCCCGGGCAGGCCAGCGGGCAATGGCTGAACATGAACCCGACGATGGTGACCTGCCCTTCCAGATCGCGCCGTGTGAAGGGCCGACCGTCCTGATCGGTCATCGTGAACTCGGGGAAGCGCAGGTCGGGGAAGCCCTCGGGCGGGCGGAGGGCTTCGGTTCCGGGCCGGCTGGTCAGCCACACCACCACCAGCGCCCCGGCGCACACAAAGCCCGCGATCGCGGCGCCGAGCAGGATTCTCATGAAGCGGTTCATACGGCAGAGTCTTAGGCGGGCGAAGGCTGGGCCGGCTCGGGCTTCGGGCTGGGGGCGGAGCGACGGCGCATGACCACCCCCGCCAGGGCGCACGCCGCCGCGGGGAAGGCCGCCGCGCCGGCCCACGCCCAGGGGTCCGTGGGCATCACGCCCAGCGCCGAGTGCATGGACCGCACGGCCCAGCCCAGCGGGTTGGCGTCGCTGATGAAGGCGATCCATCGGCTGGACGACGCGACGGGGAAGAACGCGCCCGAGAGCAGCAGCATGGGCATGAGCACGAGGTTCATGACGCCGTGGAAGCCCGCGGAAGAGTTGACCACCCAGGCCAGCGCCAGGCCCAGCGCGGTGACGCCCACGCTCATCGAAAGCAGCGCCAGCGCCGCCAGGCCCAGCCCCTGCACGTTCACGGTGAGCCCAGGCACATCCAGCGCGGGACCCAGGGCGAGGATGAGCAGCCCCTGGGCGAGCGCGATCAGCGAGCCGCCGGCGATCTTGCCCGCGATGACGGCCCAGCGCGGCGCAGGGCTGATGAGCACGCCCTGCAGGAAGCCCGAGGCGCGATCCTCAATGAGCGACATGGCCGCGAAGATCGCGCTGAAAGTCACGCTCATCGCCGCGATGCCGGGGACGACGTACGCGCCGTAACTCACGCCCGGTCCCGCCCCCGACGCCGCGCCGCCCACGCCCGCCGCCAGCACGCCCCAGATGAGCAGAGGCGTGGCGACCGCGGCGACGATCCGCGCGGGCTGCCGCGAGAAGCGGGAGAGTTCGCGCAGCGCCAGCGACTGCGCGATGGGCAGGCCGGGGGGCGAGTTGGTCATACGCGGCCCTCCAGCGGGGGCAGCCCGTCGGTTTCCAGCCCTTTGCCCGTCGCGGCGAGGTACACGTCGCCCAGGGTGGGCGGACCGACCTCAAAGGGGATACCCGCGCGGGTCAGCGCGGTCACCGCGGATTCGATCTGGGCCAGGCCCACGCCGTCGCCCGAGCGCCCCAGCACCAGCCCGCTTCCGGTGACCACGGTGTGCACGCCCGCCTGACGCAGGAGCCCCGCGGTGCGCTGGGCGTGATCCTCGCCGGTGAGCACGGGCGCGGCGCAGCGGATGATGGTCCCGCCCAGCCGGGTGCGGAGCGTTCCGGGCGCGCCCTCCACGACGATCCTCCCCTCGTGCATCAGCACCACGCGGTCGGCCCGCTCGGCCTCGTCCATCAGGTGGGTGGTCATGATGATGGTGGGGCGCCAACCGGCGTCGTCGCCGCGGCAAGCGTGCAGGAGATCCAGGAAGTCGCGCCGTGCCCGCAGGTCCAGACCCGCGGTGGGCTCGTCGAGCAGCAGCACGCCCGGGCGGTGGAGCAGCGCGCGGGCCAGATCGGCGCGGCGCTTCAGCCCGCCCGAGAGCGTCCCGACTCGCGCGTCCATCCGGTCGGCCAGCCCCAGGCGCGAGCACGCTCGCATGATCCTCGAGTGGGCCTCGGCCCCGCGCAGGCCGAAGAGGCCCGCCGCCAGCCGGAGGTTCTCGCCCACGGTCAGCAGCTCATCGAGCGCGGGCGACTGGAACACGACGCCCAGGCGCGCGGGGTCGATGGGCAAAGGCGGTCCCGACGAGCCCGCCAGCGTCCAGCCGCAGGCGCCCGCGTCGGGGAAGTCCAGCCCCGACAGGATGCGCAGCAGCGTGCTCTTGCCCGAGCCGTTGGGCCCCAGCAGCACGCAGAACTCGCCCGGCGCCACGCTCAGCCACAGCCCGCGCAGCGCGGCGATGGGGCCGGCCTTGCGGGTTCCCGGGTAGGTGCGCCGCAGCCCGGCGATCTCGACGCCCACGGGCGGTTCGTGCGCCGCCGCGCCCGCAACCCCCTCCGCCGCGCCC
>JALHNL010000066.1 GCA_022843545.1 Phycisphaerales bacterium
GCAGATCGGGCGGCCCTCCACGCTGATCGAACTGGCCGCGGGCGGCGGCTGGCGCGTGGCGCCGGGCGGGGTGTATGACGAGAAGTACGTGCGCCGGCGCATCCAGCGGACGGTGCTGTTCGTGTGCACGGGCAACACCTGCCGCAGCCCGATGGCCGAGGCGATCGCGCTGCACGAGGCGGAGAAGTCGGCGGGCTCAGGGGGCGTGCCCACGGTGGTGCGGTCGGCGGGGATCATGGGCGGCGGGGGCGCGGGCACCACGCCCGAGACGCTCGCGGCGCTGCGCGAGATCGGGGTGATGATCACCCCGTCGCGCTCCAAGGCCCTCTCGCACGCGATGGTCGACGAGGCCGACGTGGTCTTCGCCATGACGCGATCTCACGCGGCGGCGGTGACCGAGTTGGCGCCGAGTGCGGCGAGCAAGGTGCACCTGCTGAACCCGCGCGGTGAGGACATCCCCGACCCGATCGGCGCGGGGCAGGAGCGCTACACAGCGCTGGCGCGCGAGATGACCCCGATGATCCAGCGAAGACTCCGGGAGATGGAACCATGAAGATCGCCCTCGGCGCCGACCATCGCGGGGCCCACAGCGCCCGCCTGCTCATCGACCGCCTCAAGAGCCTCGGACACGAGGTGCAGGTGGCCTCGCCCCTCACCGGCGAGCCCAGCGACTACCCCGTGCCCGCGTACCACGTGGCCCGCACCGTCGCGGGCAAGGGCGCCGACCGCGGCATCCTCATCTGCGGCACCGGCGTGGGCATGTGCATCGCGGCCAACAAGATCCGCGGCGTGCGGGCCGCGGTCGTCCACGACGAACTCACCGCCGAGATCAGCCGAACGCACAACGACGCCAACGTGCTGTGCCTGTCGGCGGACCTCTTGGGCCAGCGGCTGATCGAGCAGATCGTGGAGGTCTTCGTGAACACGCCCTTCCAGGGCGGAAGGCACGCGCGCCGGCTGGCGGAGATTGAGGACATCGAGGACGGTCGCGAGCCGACGCCGAGGGCGTGAAGAGCGAAGTGCTGAGCGACGAGCGATGAGTGCGGAGTCAGAAGAAGCGATCGGCGATCAGTAAGCGGAGATCAACCGAAGACTCCAGACCCGCAAGAAGAAAGAACCCCCGACTAAAGCCGGGGGCTCGGAGGGTTGATGCGGGGATCTTCGTGACCATTCCTGCTCAGCACTCAGCACTCAGCACTCAGCGCCGCTCACGCCTCCGCCGCGATCACCTCGGCCTTGGCGGCGACTTCGTTGGGCTTTTCGCACCAGTAGTTGCCGACGGCCAGGCAGTCCATCTTGGTGCGGGCGAAGCAGGCGATGGCCTGTTCGGGCGTGTGCACGATGGGCTCGTTCTCGTTGAACGAGGTGTTGAGCAGCACGGGCACGCCGGAGCGCTCGCTGAAGGCCTTGATGAGGTCGTAGTACATCTCGTTCTGCTCGCGCTTCACGCTCTGGACGCGGCCGGTGTTGTCCTCGTGGGTCACGGCGCTGAGCTTCTGGCGCCACTCGGGCTTGGTCTTGTAGACGATGTTCATGAAGGGCACTTCGTGCGCGCCCTCGTAGCAGTCGCTGAGGCGCTCGAAGAGCACGGCGGGGGCGAAGGGGCGGAAGGCCTCGCGGTTCTTGATGCGGGCGTTGAGGATGGCCTTCATGTCGGGCCAGTTGGGGTTGCAGATGATCGAGCGGTTGCCCAGCGCGCGCGGGCCCCATTCCTCGCGACCCTGGAACCAGCCCATGATCTTGCCGCGCATCAGCGAGTCCACCGCGTGCTCCAGCACGCGCTGGCGGTCGAGCTTCACGAACTTCAGGCCCTTGCCCGCGGCGCTCTCGGTGGCGGGCTTGATCTGCTCGTCGGTGTACTCCGGGCCCAGATACGCGCGCTTCATCTCGGGCGCGCGGGGCACGCCCAGCTTGCTGTGCAGCACGTACAGCGCGGCGCCGGCGGCGGTGCCGTCATCGCCCGCGGCGGGGTGGATGTACACGCGGTCCATCAGCCCCTGCATGACGGCCTTGCCGTTGGCCACGCCGTTGAGGGCGCACCCGCCGGCAAGCACGAAGTCGCGCAGGCCGGTCATCGACGAGGCGTCCTTGAGCATCTGGAGGTAACACTCTTCGAACCGCGCCTGCAGGCTGGCGGCCATGTTCTTTTCACGCTGGGTGATGGGCGTGCCGCGCTCGCGCGCCGGACCGAACATCTCCGCCAGCTTGTCGCCCCACATGCGCGGGACGATGATTTCCCCGTTCTGCACGTGCCCGCTGCGCTGCACGTCCACGTCCGACAGCGTGTCGTTCATGGTCGTGTAGTTGATGATGCACTGCTGGTCAAGCCGCACGCCGTTCTTGGCGTCCCAGGTGCAGATGGGGCGGATCTTCTCGAGGAATTCGGGCTGCCCGTAGGCGGCCAGGCCCATGACCTTGTATTCCTCGCCGTACTTGGTGAAGCCCAGGAACCCGCACATGGCGGTGTAGAAGAAGCCCAGGGAGTGGGGCGGGTGGCAGCGCTTGAGGACCTTGATCTGGTTGCCCTCGCACAGGGCGATCATGACGGTGCAGAAGTCGCCCGAGCCGTCGACGGAGACGCCGGTGGCGCGGTCGAAAGAGGAGCAGAAGTAGGACGAGGCGATGTGGGCGACGTGGTGCTCGACCGCGTGCATGTTCGCCTTGACCTGGCTCTCCTGGTAGCCCATCTGCGCCGCGAGCGACTCGCTGGCCTCCTTGTGCAGCTTCATGCGCGTGCGCGCCAGGCTGAAGCCCACCCGCGGGTTCTTTGCGATGAACATCAGCTTGGCGTTGCGGTTGGCGCTCCCGTCGCGGGCGATGGCGATGTCCGTCACGTCCTCGATCCGCGCGCCGGCGATCTTCAGCACTTCCTGGATCGCGTTCTTCGGGAACACCGCGCAGTGCTTCAGGCGGTTGATCCGCTCCTCCGCGATCGCGGCGATGATCCCACGCTCGTCGGCGAGCACGGCGGCGGAGTCGGGGTGGATCGAGTTCAAACCGAGGACAAGGGGCATCGGCGATTCCGTTCTGCGGGGGGCGGAGGGGGCGTGGGGCCGGGCCCAGCACGCCGATGAACCCGCCCGGTGTGGGAAAGGGGGAAGGGTAGAGCCACCATTACGCCCGGACCAACGGGCGGGTTGGGTAAAAGTCGGGTTATCCGGCCCTTGAAAGATCGGTCGGGCGATGGTGGGGGTTGAGCGGTTTTTGGGGTTCCCGCGACCCCGGTTTTCACAGCACGCCCCCCGCCCCGCCCCCCCACGGGCCCAGCCCAATGAAGAACGGGCGGCGCACCGTGGGTGCGCCGCCCGGGGAAGTGCTCGGGTTGTCACGGCCCTCAGCGCCGCCGACGCAGCGCCGCCAGCCCGCCCAGGGCCAACAGACCGGCCGAGGCCGGGGCGGGCACGGCCCACATCTCGATGTTGTCCACGGCGAAGGGCTGGGGCTGCGAGAAGATGCCGTAGATGTTCAGGCGTCCGATGGGCACCGAGGCCCAAACGCCAAAGAAGCTCTTGTTGGGCTCGGGCGTGGTGGGCCCGGGCACCACGAACGACCCCAGGACGTTGTTGAACTGGTCGTAGGCGCAGAAAACGAACCCGCCGTGGCCGGCGTTGAAGCCCGCATAGGTGGAGGCCTCGACCGCCACGCCTGTCTTGTTGGGCGTGGTGAAGAGCAAGTCGATGCTGGAGTCCAGACCGTTGAGGAACTCGTCGGTGCCGATCTTGACGCTGTTGCTGCCGATGAAGCCCGGGCCGTTGACCCACAGGGCGTTGGGATTGCTGGACGGATTGGGCGTTGGCGGGCACGCGCCGGGAGTGATGTTGGACTGGATGATGAGGTTCGGTGACAGGATCCCGTTCGAGAAGCCCGGGCGGGGCACGCCGGCCATGAGGGGATTGGGGAACGGGGTCTTAGCGCCCTGCTGGATGTTGGCGTACTCGAAGTCCTCGATGCCCTTGATCGCCTTGCCCTGAGACTGCATCTGGGCGTGGAAGGCGTTGGGATCCGTGTAGAACAGCACGGCGGCCCGCCCCAGCGCTTCGGGGGCGGCAAGGGCGCAGGCGGTCAGCGCAACAGAAGCGATCAACTTCATGGTCTCTCTCCTCACGGGTTCGGACGGGCCTCTGATCGGCCGCCGGGCACGAGCGCCGGCGGACGGGCGCGGGCCGTCCGGAAGGAGCGAGCGTGGGCGCACGGGCGATCTTGCAGCGGCGCGCGAAAATCGCCCCGTGCCGGGGAGGACGCGCCGTGAACCTGGAGAACCCGGGCGAGACGGGTTAGTGCCGGGCCGCGGCGTACCCGCGGGCGATGCGCGCGTAGTCCTGCAGGGCGGCGACGCCCCAGTCGCTCTCGCGCAGGGCGCGGATGGCCTTGACGGCGCAGTGCCCGCCCGTGACGGTGGTGATCATGGGGATGCCCAGGCGGACGGCGCCGGCGCGGATCTTGCCCTCGTCGGTCTTCCAGCCTGTGCGGGTTGGGGTGTTGATGACGAGCTGGATCTTGCCGTCGGCCATGAGGTCAAGCACGTTGGGCCGCGCGCCCGACTCGATCTTCTGCACGACGGAGGCCACCACGCCCTGCTGCTTGAGCATGTCGGCGGTGCCGGGGGTGGTGTAGACGGTGAAGCCCATGTCGGTCAGTTCGCGGGCGATGTTGACGGCGGCGGGCTTGTCGGCGGCGCGGACGCTGAGGAAGACCGCGCCCTTGGTGGGCAGCGCGACGCCCGAGGCCAGCAGCCCCTTGGCGAAGGCGACGGGCCACTGGCTGTCGATGCCCATGACCTCGCCCGTGGAGCGCATCTCGGGCCCCAGCACCACGTCCACGCCCGGGAACTTGCTGAACGGGAAGACGCTGACCTTGAACGCGTAACTCCCGATGTGGTCCGACTCGTGCGCGCCCAGTTCGGCCAGCGACGCGCCCATCATGACCTTGGCGGCGATCCGCGGCCAGGGCGTGTGCGTGGCCTTGCCCACGAAGGGCACCGTCCGGCTGGCGCGGGGGTTCACTTCCAGGATGTACACCTGCCCGTCCTTGAGCGCCATCTGCACGTTCATCAGCCCGCGGACGTGGAGGTGCTCCGCGAGCGTGCGGGCGATGGTCTGGATCCGGCGGGTCGTGGTCAGATCGAGCGACCAGGGCGGGATGGAGCACGACGAGTCGCCCGAGTGGATGCCCGCCTGCTCGATGTGCTCCATGACCGAGCACACCAGAGCCTGGGGCGGCACCGGCGGGTGCGAGCCGTTGGCGGCGGGCGCGCCGCCGGGGGTCGTGGGCGCGAAGTCGGCGACGACGTCCACGTCGATTTCGGTGGCGTCGGAGAGGAAGCGGTCGATGAGCACCGGCGCGTCTTCGAGGTCGCTGATGATCGACGCGCTGGTCATGAAGTTGGTGAGGGTCTTCTCGTCGCTGCAGATCTCCATGCCGCGACCGCCCAGCACGTACGAAGGGCGCACGAGCACCGGGTAGCCGATGCGGTTGGCGATGGCGACGGCCTGCTCCAGCGTGCGGGCGATGCCCGACGGGGGCTTCTGCAGGCCCAGTTTGCCCAGCAGGGCGTCGAAGCGGTCGCGGTCCTCGGCGAGGTCGATGGAGTCGACGCTGGTGCCGATGATCGGCGCGCCCGCCTTCTGCAGGCCCTTGGCCAGGTTCAGCGGGGTCTGCCCGCCGAACTGGACGATCAGGCCGTGGACGAGGCCCGCGCCCTTGGAGCCCTGGGGCTTCAGGGGCTGGCCGTTGAGCCGCTCGGTGATGTTCAGCACGTCTTCGAGCGTGAGGGGCTCGAAGAAGAGCAGGTCGCTGGTGTCGTAATCGGTGCTGACCGTCTCGGGGTTCGAGTTGATCATCACCGACTCGAAGCCCATCTCCCTGGCGGCGAACGCGGCGTGGCAGCAGCAGTAGTCGAACTCGATGCCCTGCCCGATGCGGTTGGGGCCGCCGCCGATGATGATGACCTTCTTCTTGTCGCTGACGCGCACCTCGTCGTCGGTCTGCCACTTCCCGTCGATCATCACGGGCGACTCGTACGTGCTGTAGTAGTACGGGGTGACGGCCTCGAACTCCGCGGCGCAGGTGTCGACCAGTTTGTACACCGGCTCGATGCCCAGGCCCTGGCGGTGGGCGCGGACCTTCAGAATCGTGTCGGGCGAGATCGCGCCCAGGTACAGGTTGGCGAGCTGCGCGTCGGAATAGCCCAGCTGCTTGGCCTTCATCAGCACGTGGCGCGGGACTTCATCCAGCGCGTCGTGCTCCATGAGCTCGTCCTCGAAGTCCACGATCTGCTTGATCTGCTCGAGGAACCACGGGTCAATCCGCGTCTGGGCGTGGATCTCGTCGATGCTCCAGCCCGACTTCATCGCGTAGCGCAGGTAGAACAGCCGCCCCTGGCTGGGCACCGCCAGCTTCCGGCGCAGCTTCTCATCCGGGATGGGCCACTCGACGATCTCCCCGTCGGCGGTCCGCAGCTGCGGGCCTTCGGTCACGTCGGCGGCGATTTCGCCCGGCGCGGCGTCGTCGCTGGGCGCCGCGTCGGCGGGGGAGAGCACGGTGGGCTCGGTGTCATAAGGCCCGCGCAGCCCGAGGCCCGCGCCCACGGCGCGCAGGGCGGTCAGCCACTTGTCGTTGCGGTCAAGCCCCAGCCCGAACCGCTTGACCTCCATCGAGCGGATGGCCTTCTGCAGGCTCTCGGCGAACGTGCGCCCGATGCTCATCGCCTCGCCCACGCTCTTCATCTGCGTGGTCAGCGTTTCGTCGGCCTCGGGGAACTTCTCGAACGTCCACCGCGGGATCTTGGTCACCACGTAGTCGATCGACGGCTCGAAGCACGCGCTGGTGGTGCCGGTGATGTCGTTGCGCAGTTCGTCCAGCGTGTAGCCCGTCGCGAGCTTGGCCGCGATCTTCGCGATCGGGAACCCCGTCGCCTTGCTCGCCAGCGCGCTCGACCGCGACACGCGCGGGTTCATCTCCACCACCACCATCTCGAACGGCTTGGCCCCGTCCGGGCCCGGCTTGGGGTTCGGGTTCACGGCGAACTGCACGTTGGACCCGCCCGTCTCCACGCCCACCGCCCGCATGATGGCGATGGCCGCATCGCGCATCGCCTGATATTCCTTGTCCGACAGCGTCTGGATGGGCGCGACGGTGATCGAGTCGCCCGTGTGCACGCCCATCGGGTCGATGTTCTCGATGCCGCAAACGATGATGCAGTTGTCCTTCTTGTCGCGGACGACCTCGAGCTCGAATTCCTTCCACCCGATCACGGACTGGTCGATGAGCACCTGCCCGATCATGCTCGCCCGCAGGCCGCGGGTGATGATGTCGTCGAACTCCTCGCGGTTGTACGCGATGCCCCCGCCCGTCCCGCCCAGCGTGAAGGCCGGGCGAACGATCGCCGGCAGCCCGATCTCCTTGAGGAACTCGTGGGCGTCGGCGAGCGTGGTCACCGTCTTGGCCTTGGGCATCTTCAGCCCCAGGCCCTCGACGATCTTCTTGAACAGGTCGCGGTCCTCGGCGCGGTGGATGACCTCGCGGCTGGCGCCGATCATCTCCACCCCGAACTCCTTGAGCGTCCCGTCGTCGTACAGCTTGCAGGCGCAGTTGAGCGCCGTCTGACCGCCCAGCGTCGGCAACACCGCGTGGATCGGGTCGCCCATCGCCTTCTGCTTCGCCAGGATCTTCCGCACCGCCGCCGGCGTGATCGGCTCGATGTACGTCCGGTCAGACAGGCCCGGGTCGGTCATGATCGTCGCGGGGTTGCTGTTGATCAGCACCACGCGGTACCCCTCGGCCTTCAGCGCCTTGCACGCCTGCGTGCCCGAGTAGTCAAACTCGCACCCCTGCCCGATCACGATGGGCCCGGCGCCGATGATGAGGATGGTCTGGATGTCGGTGCGTTTGGGCATAGAGAAGGTCAACCAGAAGGGCGCGGGCCAACCCGCCGCTCGGCCGCCACGCGGATGCGGACGAACACCGAACGGGGCCGGGATGCGAAGGCTAATCGGGGCCGATCATAGCCGGTTGGCGGTCCGCTGACCCTCGCTCGTCCTCTTGATCTTGAGTGATCTGGCCAACCGCCCCCCGATCAGGCATACTCCCACATGTCCACCGCCCGATTCCCCGCCCTGCTCCCCCTTGCCGCCCTCGCCCTCGCCGCCGCCACCTCCCCCGTCCTCGCCCAGCAACTCCCCATCATCAACCCCGGCTTCGACGACCTCGTCGGCACGCTGAACCCCGGCGAGCTCACGAATGGCGCGGGCGGGCTGGGCGTGCCGGTGGCCGTCCGGGCCACCCGCACCACCGCGCCCAACTTCAACGTCACCGTCCAGATCCCCGGCTGGCGGACGTTCCTGAACCCCGGGGCCACCGTCAACGCCGGCGTGCTCAACCCGAATTTCCTGTTCGGGGGCCAGCCCTACCTCGCGGGCTACTCCGGGCCCTTCGTCGGCACCGCCCAAAATGCCTCCCTCCAGCAAACCCTCCCCGTCCGCGTCCGCCCCGCCATGCACTACCGCCTGTCGTTCCTCGCCGGGGTGGGCCGCGGCGATTCCTACACCAGCGCGCCCGTCCGCCTGCTGGCGGTGCCCACGCCCAACACGCTCGCGTTCTTCGGCGACAACGTGAACACCTTTTTGCTCACGCCCGCGCTCGCCAACCGCTTTCCGAATGACGCGGTGGGCGAGCTGCGTCCGTACTTCATCGAGTACACCTCCCCCGACCCGCTCCCCGCCCACCTGCAGGGCAAGTACCTGGCGATCGCCTTCAACGGCAGCGACGGCATCCCGCGCGTGTGCTACGACGACTTTGTCCTCACCGCCACCCCCGCCGGCGCGTGCAATCCCGCCGACGTCGCGGAAGTCGGCGGCACCGCAGAGGCCCCCGGCCCGCGCGACGGGCAGCTCACCGTCGACGACATCATCGTCTTCGTCAACCTGTTTTCAGGCGACCCCGGCTGTCCGCTCCCCACGCCCGAGATCGCCCAAGCCTGCGGCCGGTCGGACCTCACCGCCATCGGCGGCCTGCCCCAGCCGCCCGACGGTCAGCTCACCGTCGACGACATCATCGCGTTTGTGAACGCGTTTGGCGACGGGTGCTGAATGCGATCATGGTGCTTCAACCTTCGCAGGCTGGGCGACCGCTCAGCTCTTCAATGGCCGGCGGCGTCGCGAAAGCGTGAGCCCGCCCAGCGCGAGCAAGACCGATGAGCCGGGGGTGGGGACACCCTGGTCGTACACGGCGATGAACGCATTGCCCGGCTCCTCGCCACCACTGTGGATTCCGTCGCTCCAGAACACCGTCAAGTGGAGCTGCCAGTAGCCGAAGTCGGTGCTGATGGGGCCGTGGGCAGGCGAAGTCAGCGAGCTGGTATGAAAGACCGCGGTGCTGGGGAACTGACCGCCTTGGCCCTGGGGGCTCAGAAACTGGTTCGAAGCTCCGAAGACATCGCTGCTGGTGAAGGTGATGACCGCGTCGGATGCATCTCCCAAGATGAACGTGATCGACGATGTGCTGCCGATCCCGGAGAACGGGATCGAGTTGATGTACACCGTCGTGTTCCCGGTGTTGGTGATCGTCCACTCGATGTCCTGCGCGGGGGTTCCTTCCGGCACGGCCTGGTAGTGCGGCGAGGCCGTCACCGAGATTCCGGCGTGGGCAACCGAGCCGAGCCCGACTGCGCAGGCGGCAAACAGGAAGCGGCGGAGCGAGGAGGGCGCACTCGAAGAGGCATCCATGGGTTTTCTCCTGCAAGGGCTCGCGTCCGAACTCAGAAGCCTGCGAAGCGGAGAAAGTGGCTTCTCGATTGGCTCGGCAGGTGCGCGATGCACAACTTGCACACAACCGTATGCGTGCGGTGTGCCGACACCTTCGTCCTGCGGCAAAACGGCCTTAAAACACCCCAATGGAGCCAGTCGCCGACTGGCCTGAGCGCGCGCCGGCCTGCTCATCTCCGCCCGCGGTAAACCGCCTCATACGCCGCCACCAGCGCCCCCGGCTCCAAAAACGTCATGCCCCACGCGCGTGCCCGCGCCCCCGCCGCGCTCGCCGCCAGCGGGTCGCCCAGATACGTCGCCAGCCCCCGCGCCAGATCCGGCGCGGTGAGCTCGGTGATCGTCGCGCCGCCGCTGCGTTCGATCTCGCGCCAGATCTTCACCCGCGGGGTCGTCACCGTGGGCAGACCCGCGAGCATCCCCTCCACCATCGCGATGCCGAAGTTCTCGTGCAGGCTCGGGCTGCAATACACCCGCGCGGCTTGCAGCAGCGACAGTTTGAGGTCGCCGCCCACGCCGCCGGTGAAGATCAGATCTTCGCCCAGGCCGTGCCGCTCGCCCAGCGCCCGCAGCGAATCGATGTACGCCGCCTCGCCCCCGCCCGCGATCACCGCCGCGCACGGGCGGCTCTGCGAGCGCAATAGCCCCACCGCCTCGATCAGCCGCTCCAGCCCCTTGATCGGATGAACCCGCCCCAGCGAGATCACCGCGGGCACCTCGCCCAGCCGCGGCCACCGCTCCAGCGCCGCACCCGGCCCGGGCAGTGTGTGGAACGGCGTGAGGTCCACGAAGGCCGGGATCACCACGCCCTTTTCGCGCGGGAAGAACCGCGACGACTCGTTCAGTTCTTCCTCCGCGGTGCAGACCACGCTCGCCGCTCGCCTCAGCCACCGCTTGCCCACCAGGGCCATGTACAGCAGCTTTTTGCCCGCGCGCACCTCGAAGCAGTGGTCGTCGAGCATCCCCGCGATCGAGACGTGATAAGGCACGCCCAGCTTCCGCGCCCGCCTGCACGCCTGGATGTTGCCGTAGGAAAAGACGCCCAGCACGTGCAGCGCGTCGGCCCCGTTGAGCACCGCGTCCAGCTTGGGCCACGCGGCGCGCGGCAAGCTCTCCATCCGCCCCCACGGCGGCAGGGTGTGGACGGCCAGCGAGCCGCTCCCGGTTATGGTCGGCACCGTCGCGTCGCCCAGTTCCTGCGTCACCAGCGCGACCTTGTGCCCCGCCTGCGCCATCGTGATCGCCGTGTCCAGCGTGGTGCGCGCCGGCCCGCCGACGCGGGAGTCGACAGAAGGTTGGAAGTAGACAATCCTCATCGGCCCTCACTGTAACGCCCACGCCCAACCAGCCAAGCCGGCGACGACAGCCGCCAACGGCGCGCACAACCGGATCGTGTCCCGGCACGGCATCAGCTTCGCGAACAGGGGCGCACGGCGCCACATCGGGGACGGTCTGGCCTTGCGGCCC
The DNA here is from genome assembly GCA_022843545.1 of Phycisphaerales bacterium. Classification (GTDB taxonomy): domain Bacteria; phylum Planctomycetota; class Phycisphaerae; order Phycisphaerales; family UBA1924; genus JALHNL01. The sequence goes on from JALHNL010000066.1 coordinate 11,226, forward strand.
GCTTACCCGTGCCCATCACCCGAAGTCACCGGCTTGCCCGGGCCCGGCGGCGCGACCGGCGCGGGGACGCTGGGCTTGTCCTGCGGCGCGGGCACCATCGGCGGATTGGCCGGCGGCGGGGTCACGGTCGGGTCGCCCTGCGGCGCCGGGGTGGTGACCACGGGCTTGAGCGAGTCGGCCAGTTCCGGGCCTTCGCGAAGCGTCACGTCCACCCGCCGGGCGTAGCGGTCCGGGCAGTCCAGTTCCTGGGTGGGCCAGCCGAACTGCCGGCCGATGGGCCACAGGTCCCACTTGAGTTTGTCGGGGTACAGGTCGCTGGGCTCGCCGTCGGCCAGCTTGGTGCCCGCGCCCCTGTGGAACTGCATCACCAGTTGCTTGCCCACGGGAATGTCCACGCTGAAGATCGGCTGGCCGTTGCGGGTGTCCACCACGGTCACCGTCTGGGGCATGTGGGCGGTGCTTTGGTAGGTATAGGAGTCGGTGGAGAACTGATTGCCGCCGGGAGCCCAGCACCCGGGCAGGATGGCCAGCGTGCAGACCAGGGGCAGAGCGAGCAGGGCGGATCGAGCCATGTCGGGAAGTCTCCGGGGTCGGGGCGGGCGGGGGGTCGGCGGAACGGGGTCCGCACGGGTCCGGCCCGTTCGGGTACGCTTCGGTGGCCCGGGTTGATCGCGCATCGGCAAGACCCCCGGGCTAGCGAGTGTATCGGACAGCCCGCCCCCGCTCATGCACGCTGACCGGTCAAGCGGCGTTGGCGGGGGCCCCCGGGCGGGTGTCCCCGGCCCGCCCCGAACCCCTTACCGGCACCCGGATCCTGGAGCGACGACCCCCATGGCCCGCAAGCGGCGCAGGCAACCCGGCTCAGGCGGCAAGCCCCACCCCAAGACGCACGGCAAAGGCTCGCGCGCCGACCGCCCGGGCATCCCGCCCGTCAAGCCCAGGCGCGCCCGCGCGGTCCCCCGGCCCAGCCCCGCCGCGGGCGACACCCCCGCGCCCGCCCTGGCCGACCTCCGCATCGGGCACGGGTATGACCTCCACCGCCTGGAGCCCATCGCCCCAGCCGGCCCGGGGCGGCCGCTGGTCATCGGGGGCGTGCGGATGGAAAGCCCGGCTGGCCCCGTAGCGCACTCCGACGGCGACGTGCTCTACCACGCGCTGGTTGACGCCCTGCTGGGCGCGCTGGCCCTGCCCGACATCGGGCAACTCTTCCCCAACGACGCCAAGGAGAACGACGGGCGCGACTCGGCGGACTTCGTGAAGGCCGCGGTCGAGGCGGTGAGGCACGCCGGCTACCGCGTGCTCAACGTGGACGCGACGGTGGTGCTGGAGCGCCCCAAACTCGGGCCCATCAAGGGCGAGATCCGCGGGAACATCGCCGGGCTCTTGGGCCTGGCCGTGGAGCGTGTGAACGTCAAGGGCAAGACTCACGAACGGGTGGACGCGGTGGGCGAGGGGCGGGCGGTGGAAGCCCACGTGGTGGTCTTGCTGGCCAAGGTCTGAGCGGGCGGCGGCCTGAAAAAGTGCGCGGGGGGCGTGCAGGTCGTCAAGAGGCCCGTGCTCCTCTTGCCGCTCTACACGCCCCCGCGCGGTTCAGGGTCTGTTGCTTGCGGTGCGTTCGATCAGGCCCGGCGGCGGCGCGACGCGACCAGCCCGCCCAGGGCCAGCAGGCCCGCGGCGCCGGGGGCCGGGATGATCTCCACCCGCCAGTTGTCGATGCCCGCATCGGTGTTGACGTTCTGGTTCGCCGAGTTGCCGCGCCAGAAGCCGAACTGCATCACGCCGCCGGCGATCGAGAAGTCCGGGTTGCTGAACGGGTTGATCACCCCGGCGCCTGAGATCTCGTACAGGTCCGAGGCGACCAGCCCCGGCGCGGGGTTGGGCGTCCAGCTTGCGAAGGCGGGCAGGGGCATGACCAGGATCGGGCTGCGCTGGATGTAGTCGCGCCCGCCCTGCCGGATGTACAGCCCGCCGCCCTGCACGTTCCCCGGGCCGGCGAAGGCGATCGAGTCCTCGCTGTAGTTGATGGAGGTGATCGCGCCGCCCGCGGGGTTGTAGAACGACAGGGCGTTGAGGTGCAGCCCGGTGATCGCGCCGTTGCCCGTCGGGCCCACCAGCAGTTGATGGCGGATGCGCCGGTACTCGTTGGGGTTGCCGCCGGCGAGCACCTGGAAGCCCGCCGAGGTGCTCCCGAAGCCCGCGGCGTTGGTGATCACGTTCAGCGACCAGTCGGCGTTGTTGAAGACGCCGTCAAAGAAGACCACGGCCTGGGCCGAGCCGGCGACGGCGGAAAGCGACAGAACAGCAGCGAGCACGGGGCGCATAACTCTCTCCTTCACGGTTGTGTGGCACGCCCGAATGGGGCGGGCCCTGCCGGGGAGTGTGCGGGGCGTGCCCCGGGACCTTGCAGGCGTGGGGCTTGAATCCGGGCCGGTTGCACAGTTATGGGTATGGACTTAGGGGTCTTCCCCGTGAAAGCGTGAAGTCCGCGCTTGCTCGCTGGAGGATGTTGCGGTAGGTTCTGAGTACCCGTGCAACCCCCCCCTCCGTCTCCATTGGTGACGACGACGCTCCTTTTGGAGCGTTTGAAGGACAGCCGCGACCAGGACGCGTGGCAAACCTTCGACAAACGCTTCCGCGGCGTGATCATCGCCGTGGCGCGAAAGCTCGGCCTGGGCGAGGCCGACTCGGCGGACGCGGCGCAGGAAACGATCTTCCAGGCCATCCGCGATTACCAGGCGGGGAAGTACGACCGCTCCCGGGGTCGGCTGTCAACCTGGATCATCACGATCGCGCGGCACCGGATCATCGACCTGATCGCGGCGGTGAAGCGGCGCGGGTCGCGGTCGGCCAGCCTGAGCGCGCCCGACCTGCACGAACCCAGCGAAGAAGACGTGGCCAGCGCGTTCGATGAGTCGCTTGAGAAGCGGATTTTCGAGGAAGCCTGGGAACAGGTGCGGACGGGGTCGCAGATCGCCCCGGCCACGCTGCTGGCGTTCGAGCTCACCGCCCTGCGCCACGTCCCCGCGATGGAGGCGGCGCAGCAGTGCGGGATGTCGGTGGATCAGGTGTACGTGGCCAAGACCCGCGTCTCCAAGCGGCTGCGCGAGGTCGTGGAACAGTTGGCGACGGCGTACCGCGACGGCCTGTGACGCCCCGCGGCGCGACGTTCGAGCTGGCTTCGTGGACGGAGAGAGATGACCGCCATCGGCGTGACAACCTGCCCCCCGCCCGAGATCATCGAGGTGATCGCCGGGGGAGGCTCCGCGCCGCCCGAGATCGCCCGCCACCTGGCCAAGTGCGCCAAGTGCGCCGCCGCGGTGGAGGCGGAACGGTTCGCCAACCGGTTCGCGGCGGTGCTGGAGGGCAAGACCCCTCCGCCGCCGGTGGCTCCGGAGCATCTGCCCGAGGTGTTCGGATACGAAGTTCTGGGCGAGGTGTCGCGGGGCGGGCAGGCGGTGGTGTACCGCGCCACGCAGCTCACGACGGGCCAGCCGGTGGCAATCAAGGTCCTGCACCCCTCGGCGATGTCGTCGCCGGCGGCGCGGGCGCGCTTTGCGCGCGAGATCGAGATCGCCGGCGCGCTCAACCACCCGGGCATCGTCCACCCGCTGGACTCGGTGAAGCTCACCGACGGGCGCGACGCGCTGGTGCTGGAGATGGTCGACGGGCTCTCGCTCTCGGGGTGGCTCAACCGGCCCACCAAGCCCACGCAGTCCGAGGTGGTCGGGGTGCTGGCCGAGGTGGCCGAGGCTCTCCACCATGCGCACCAGCGCGGCGTCATCCACCGCGACCTCAAGCCCTCCAACATCATCATCGACGATCTGGGGCGGGCCCGCGTGCTGGACTTCGGCGTCGCCCGCTGGACCGACGTGACGGGGATCACCGGCGCCCGCTCAAACGGGCGCGCCACCGGCGGACGCATCACCCTCACCGGCGAGTTCGCCGGCACCCTGGCCTACGCCTCGCCCGAGCAGGTCTCGGGCGACGGCAAGCGCGCCGACGTGCGCAGCGACACCTATTCCCTGGGTGTGATCGCCTATGAAGCGCTCTCGGCCCGGCTGCCCTACTCCGTGGACGGCCCGCTGGAGCGCACCATCTCCAACATCATGCACGCCAGCCCGCCACGCCCGCCCTCGGCGGTGGGGGCCGACCTGTGCGCGGTGATCCTCAAGGCGATCGCCAAGGAGCCCGAGCGGCGCTACCAGACCGCCGGCGACCTGGCCCGCGACCTGCGCCGCGCCATGGCCGGCGAGACCATCGAGGCCCGGCGCGACAGCAAGATGTACGTGCTGCGCAAGGCCGTGAAGCGCCACCGGTTCCCGGTCACCGTCGCCGCGCTCATCGCGCTGGCGGCGCTGGTGGTGGTGGGCGTGCTGGCGACGAGCAACGCCCGGCTCAGTTCCGAGCTGTACGAGCGCACGCTGGGCGAACTCAAAGCCCTCACCTCCACCGGCGCGCGGTCGCGGGCCGAGAGCATCCTCTGGCCCCTGGGCGACGCCACCCTTCCCGCGGGGGCCGACCCGTCCCGCCTGCTCTGGTCCGGTGGGCTCGAGTCACGCCGCGTGCTCTGGGCCTTCGCCGAGCTGCAGGCTCAGGCCCAGTGCCTGGGCGTGGTCCCCCTGGGAGACCTGGTGGTCCGCAACGCCCGCTTCCTCGAAGACGGGCGGCTGGGCCTGATCGCCTCCGACGCGACCATCTGGGTGTGCGACCCGGCCCTGGCTAAGAGCCACCGCATCGTGGACATCGCGGCCTCGCCGCCCTTTGACGGGGCGTTCACTCCGTCGGGCCGGTTCGCGGTGGTGGCGGGCGGGGGCGTGCTGCGGTGCCACGATGCCCGGACGGGCGATCTGGTGGCTTCGATCCCGGTGGAGGACTCGACGTTCGTGAGCGTGGGCGAGCGCACGGTGGTCCTGGGCGCGAATCAGACCCTGACCGCGCTGTCCCTGCCCGACCTGGCCCTCATCGGCCGCGTGGAGGGGGCGGCCGGGCACAAGCCCTGGCTGGACCCTTCGGGCCAGAAGATGGCCTGGGTTGACCGCGATCGCGCCGTGAATCTCACGGAGATCTCGCCCTCGATGCGCACGCTGAGGCAGCAGCCGCTGAGCGATACCGGCGCGCTCGTGGGCCGGCAGTACATCATCCTGGAGGCCGACCCCGCCTGCCGGTTCGCGGTCGTCGCCCTCAACAACATGACCCAGGTGGTGCCGCTGGATTCCGACGCGCCGGCCCACCCGCTGCCGCAGGGCCCCAGTTACCGCGTGGCGCCCTCGGTCTCGCCCGACGGCCGGCTGGTCACGCTCAGCAGTTCGGGCCTGTCGCGGCTGCGCATCTGGCGCACCAGCGACTGGACGGAACTGCCCGCGCTGCCCGGTCACGACCGCGCGGTGGTCGTGCACGGGGTCAGCCACGACGGGCGCGTGCTCTTCACCATCGACGGCGCCAACGTGCTGCGCCTGTGGGCCGCGCCGGGCACCGGCTGGCGGCGGTCGCTGGCTCCGGCGGGCGTCAGCGCGCTCGATATCGCCCTCTCGCTCGACGGCGCGCGCCTCTACGCCGCCGACGCGGAGGGCTCGGCGGGCGTCTTCTCCACCAACCCCGATCCGCGCCTGGGCGACCCGGGCCCGCTCGAGGTGCTCGCGCCGCGGATGAACACCGTCGCCGCGGGACCGGGCGGACGCGTGGCCTGGGCCGACGGGGGCGAGCAGGTCTTCATCGCCGACACCGCCAGCCGCGCCGGGGCCACGCCCGTGGTCGTGGCGCCCGGGCAGCAGGTCCACATGGTCCGCTTCAGCCCCGACGGCACGCTGATCGTCGCGGGCACGCACCGGGGGCAACTGGTGCTGGCCAGCGCCGTGGGCGGGACGATCCGCTGGACGCGCGGCGCGGGCGATCAGGGCGCGGGCTACTCCGGGGTGCGCTTCAGCGCCGACGGCGCGACGATCGCCGCCTCACGGCGCGACGGGACGGTGGAGTTCATCCCCATCGCCGATCCTGACGGCGCGGTGGTGGTCAAGGCTTCGGCCCGGATGCTCCGCGGGATGGACCTGGCGCCCGACGGCGCCCATCTCGCCGCGGTGGGCAACGCGGGCGAACTGGTCGTCGTTCAGCCTTCCGGCGAGGTGCGGACCTCGCCCAGGCTCAGCGAGGACGACCTGCTGGCGGTGGCGTATCACCCCGGCGGGGCCACCATCGCCACGGGCGACCGCGCGGGCAACGTGATGCTCGTGGACCCTGTGACGCTCAGCCCCCTCGCCACGCTCAGCGCGGGCGACGCGGTGATGGCGCTGCAGTTCGACGCGACGGGGCGGACGCTGTTTGTCTCCACGCTCAACCGGCCCATCGAGCGGTGGGACCTGTCGTCGCTGGTGGAGCCGCTGCCGCGCGTCCGCCCGCGGGCCGAGAAGCCCTGAGCGGCGCGGGCGATGCCCAGCCCCCGGCTACCACGCCCGCGCGACGCCCGCGCCGGGGTAGAACCGCGACAGGATGGCCCGGAAGTCGGCCCCGCGCTCGCCCAGTTCCTTCGCCGACCACTGGCACATCCCCACGCCATGGCCGAACCCGCGCCCGCGGATCGTCACCGTGTCGCCGATGATGTCGGCTTCCAGGTCGCCGCTGCGCACCAGCGTCTTGCCCGACACGTCGGTGTGGCCCGGCGTGCGGTAGTTCAGCGCGACGCGCAGGTGCTCCGCCTGCAGGGTGAACTCCGCCCCCGCGCCCAGCAGTGTGCCGGGCTCGCGCACCGTGTAGCGCACCGGCCGCCCGGCGGCGTTGCGCTGCGAGGCCGCGATCGACCCCAGCCCGCGGATGTTCTTCACCGGGTGGCCCGCCCACTGGCCCCAGGCCCGCAGGCGGGCCGTCAACTCGCCCGCCGACCGCGTCACCGTCCAGCGGTGCCAGGGCGAGCCCGAGCCCAGGCCGTCGTCGGCCGAGTTCTGGAGCGGGGGTGCGGCGTTGAGCGCGCCCCCGAAGGTCTCCATCGCCCCGGCCGTCCGCCCGCCGCTGGTGCTGCTGTAGTAAGCCCGCAGCACCTGGCCGCCCCAGGTGAGCACCACGCCGCGGGTGTTCTCGGCGGCGACGCGGGCCGGGCCCGAGTCGACGGCGCCGACATACGCCTGGTCGCTCTGACCGGCTTCGACGTCAAAGGTCATGCCCGCGGCGCGGGCGCGGGCCCGCTCGCTGAGGGCGTAGCTGCGGGCGGCGATCGCCTGGGCCGCCAGCGCGCTGGCGGGCCAGTGACCGTACATCTCGCCGCTCACCACGCCGGGCAGATAGCGCTCGATCGGGACGGTCTCGACGATGTCCACCCCGCCCGGGCCCAGCGCGAGCGTCAGTTCGCCCGCGTACGACCGGCCGTCGATGATCACCCGCGCTTCGCGCGCCGCGCCGGTCGCGCCCGGGGGCGCGCTCCCACCCGACGCAAAGACGCTTCCCACGCGCTCCCGCGCCGCGCTCACGCCCGCCGACACCGCCGGCGCAAACCGCACGGGTTCCACGCGCACCGACCCCGACGGGATGGCCACCGGGGCCGCCGTCGCGCCGGCGATCTCCCAGCC
>JALHNL010000067.1 GCA_022843545.1 Phycisphaerales bacterium
CTCCGCCTGCTCGCGCAGGCCCGCCGCGTCGGGCGTGAGCCGCATCGCGGCCTGCGTGGGCGTAGCGCATCGCTCGTCGGCGACCAGTTCGGCCACCGTGGTGTCGGTCTCGTGCCCGATGGCGCAGGCGACGGGCACCGAGCAGTTCACGATCGCCTCGGCCACCTCCATCTCGTTGAACGCCCACAGGTCTTCGATGGAGCCGCCCCCGCGTGTGACGATCAGCGCGTCGATGCCCAGGTCGGCGGCGCGGGCCGACACCCACCGCACGGCGGCGGCCACGAGCGGCGCGGCGCCCTCGCCCTGAACGAGCGTGTCGATGAAGCACAGTTCCACCGCCGGGCAGCGCCGCGCCGCGGTGTTGATCACGTCCTGCTTCGCCGCGCCGGTTTTGCTGGTGATGACGGCCACGCGCCTCGGGAATCGCGGCATGGGTCGCTTGCGGTCGGCCTCCAGCCATCCCCGCGCCCGGCACTCCTCCACCGTCTGCTTGAGCTTGAGCTCGAGCGCGCCCACCCCCACCGGCTCGATGCGCTCCACGTTCAGCGTCACTCGCCCTTGAGGCTTGTAGAACTCCGCCCGCGCGGTGATGACCACCTGTTGCCCGTTGCGAAGTTCAAAGCCCACGCTCTTGGTGCGGGCGCCGAACATGATGCACGACAGCACGCTCTGCGCGTCCTTCACCGCGAAGTACCAGTGCGTGCGGTCGGTGAAGTTCGAGATCTCCCCCGCGATCCGCACCGATCCCGGCACGCCCGCTCGGATCGCCCCGTCGATCATCGCCGCCGCCTGCGAGACCGAGAGCGCGGGTGTGGGCGAGGCCCCCCCGGGGCTCGCGCCCGGGGCCGGATTCGGAGATGGGAACGGCAGTCGGCCCAAGATCAGAGCGTAGCGGACCCTTCACACGATTTTCACGCTCACCTCTTGACCGATGCTTGAAGCGCGGTAAACTGATCGCAGCATCAAGAGTCCCGGCGCGAATCAACGCGGCCGGGCGGCAACCGAGCCTCACTCAAACGTGAAGGTCGCGGTGCCGAGGTAAGCCCCGTTGCGGGGGACCGATGCGGCTGGCGGACGACCCGGGCAACCCCCGGAGACCCCGACCGGCAAAAAAGTGGCGACTGCGTCGTCGCCCTCCCCGCAATCGGTTTCCCGCTTGATGCCGTCAGGAGATGACGGCATGTCGGCCATTCCTTTCCGTTCTTCCCCCACCCCCTCCACCCCCTCCACCCCTGCGTCCAGTGCGTCCCCCGCCGCGGCGCCGCCCAAGGCGATCAGCACAATCGCCCTGCACGGGCGTCCCGCGCACAGGCGCACGGGTCCGCTGGTGCCCGGCGTGGCGCTCACCACCACCTACCACCAGTCGCGCGTGGGCGTGGCCGACGGCCCCACGTACTCGCGAGTCGCCAATCCCAGCGTGAACGAGCTTGAATCGCTGCTCGGCGAGCTGGAAAGCGCCCCGCCCGCCGTCGCCTTCGGCACGGGTCTGGGCGCCGAAACCGCCCTCCTGCTCGCCCTGCTCCGCGCGGGGGATCACATCGTCGTCGGGCAAGCGGTCTACGGCGGCACCACGCGGCTGGTGCGCGAGGTGCTGGGGCCCCTGGGAATCACCGCCACGTTCGTAGACTCCACCGACGCCCACGCCGTGCAGCGGGCTCTGCGCGAGCGCACCGCCGCGGTCTTCATCGAGACCCCGGCCAACCCCACGCTGCAACTCACCGACATCCACGCGGTGGCCCAGATCACCCGCGCCGCGGGCGTGCGGCTCATCGTCGACAACACCTTCCTCACCGCCGTGGTGCAGCGTCCGCTCGACCTTGGCGCCGACGTCTGCGTCTACTCAACCACCAAGCTGATCGAAGGGCACAGCACGGCCTGTGGCGGGGCGGTGGTGAGTCGTGACGAGGCCCTGCTCCAGCGCGTCCGCTGGGTGCGCAAGTGCACCGGGGGCATCCAATCGCCCCTGGGCGGCTGGCTCACGACGCGCGGGCTGAGGACCCTGCCCCTGCGCGTGCGCGAGCAGTCGCGCCACGCTCAGGTCATCGCGCGGTGGCTGGCTGATCACCCCCGCGTTGAAGCCGTTCACTACCCGGGGCTGAGCGCCTTCCCACAGCGCGAACTGGCCGACCGCCAGCACGCCGGGGGGCTGCACGGCAGCGTGATTTCGTTCGAGGTCAAGGGCGGTGTGGAGGCGGGGCGCACCGTGCTCGAGTCCGCGCGGTTGTGCTGTCTTGTTGAGCACGTGGGCTCGGTCGAAACGCTGCTGACTCACCCCGCGACCATGACCCACGCCGACGTGCCCCCCGCGCAGCGCCGCGCCGCGGGCATCACCGACGGGCTCATCCGCCTGTCGGTGGGCCTTGAGGACCCCGCGGACGTGATCGCCGACCTGGATCAGGCCATCGCCGCGTCCGCCAACTCCGCTGATCTCACTCACCCGTCAGTCGCCCCCACGCCCGTCATCCCCGGCGAGTTCGCCCTCGCCGCGTCGAAAGGAGGAGCCCAGTGGCTCGCCAAGTGATCGTTCTGAAGTTCGGCGGTTCGGTTCTTCGCAACGACACCGACACCCGCCTCGCCGTTCACGAGGTCTATCGCTTCGTGCGCCGGGGGTTCAGGGTGATCGCGGTCGTCTCCGCCTTCAGCGGCGAGACCGATGCCCTGCTCGCCCGGGCCGACCAGTTCGGCGCGGACACCTGCCCCACGGGCCGCTCGCTGCTCGCCGGCACGGGCGAACTTGCCTCGACCGCCCTGCTCGCGCTGGCGCTCGACAGGGCGGGGGTGAGCGCGGCCATCGCCCCGCCGTGGCGCATCGGTTTGCGCGTCGAGGGCGAGCCCCTTGACGCCCAGCCCGCGGGGATCGACGTTCAGGCCGTGGGCCGCCTGCTGGCGGGGCACGACGTGCTGGTGGTCCCCGGCTTCATCGGGCTCGACGAGCAGGGCTCGCTCGCCCTGCTTGGGCGTGGCGGGTCCGACCTCACCGCGCTCTACATCGCTGGGAGCCTCCGCGCCGCCCGCTGCAAGTTGGTCAAGGACGTGAACGCGCTCTACGACCGGGACCCTGCCGACCCGCGGGCCACCCGACTCGCCACTGCATCGTGGGCCCAGGCCGCGGCGCTGGGCCGCGTGGTGCAGCCCAAGGCCGCGCTGCTCGCCCAGCGGCTGGGCGTCACCTTCGAGGTCGGCCAGGCACTGCGCGACGACGGCACCGTCGTCGGCGACTTCGCCCCGGCCCACGCGCCGCCCGCCGTCCCCGATCCGGTCACGCGCGTCGCCCTGCTGGGCTGCGGCGTGGTGGGCCTGGGCGTCTTCCGCCTCTTCGCCGCCAGGGGATCCGCGCTTGACGTCCGCCACGTCGTGGTTCGCGACACGGCGAAGGCCCGCTCAGCGGGCGTGCCGGGAAGCCTGCTGTCCACCGACCCCTCCGCCGTGGCGATCGCGCCGGATGTGGACCTCGTCATCGACACGCTGAGCGACGCCGATGCGTCCGAGTCGGCGATCCTCGCCGCGCTCGGAGCGGGCAAGAGCGTGGTGACCGCGAGCAAGGCCGCCGCGCTGCGGGTGATCACTACTCCCGCCGGCCGCGATGCCTGGCGCGAGGGACGCCTGCGGCTCTCCGCCTGCGTGGGCGGCGCGGCGCCGATGCTCGAGCGCACCCGCGCCGCCGCACGCCGGGGCGAGGTCACGCACCTCCGCGGCGTGCTGAACGGCACGAGCAATTACGTGCTCTCGCGCGTGGATCGCGGCGACACGTTTGCGCAAGCGGTGAAGGCGGCGCAGGAGGCGGGATTCGCCGAGGCCGATCCTTCGTGTGACCTGGAGGGTGTCGATGCGCTCCGCAAGATCCGGCTGCTCGCCCTGGCGGCCTGGGGGCGCGATGTTCACCCCGCCGATGTCCACCGCCTGGCCACCAGCGAGGCCCGCGTGGCGGCCCTCAAGGCCGCCGCGGGCCCAGGCGAGGTGGTCCGGCAGGTCGCCGAATGCTGGCTGCGCGACGGGCACGTCCACGCACGAGTGGGACCCGCGCTGGTGCCCGCACGCTCGGCCCTGGGCCGCGCCCGCGACGAGTGGAACGCCCTCGAGATCGTCACGGTGCGCGGCGTCCACGTGATCCGCGGACGCGGCGCGGGCCGGTGGCCCACGGCCGAGGCGGTCGTGGGCGATGTCATCGCGCACCTGCGAAGCGGGCGAATTGCGGACCCGGCCCGCGCGGGCGCGGCGTCAACGCTCAGCGGTGCTGGTCCAGGAACGCCATCAGGTCCGCGGCGCTGCGCTGCCCGCGCAGCGTCGCGGCGACCCGCCCATCGACCAGCCAATACGTGATCGGGATCGACGCCCCGCCCAGGTAGCGCTGCGCCGCCTCGGGCTCGCGATCAACCTCGATGTGCGTGAGCAGGTAGCGCCCCGCGTCGCGGTCGGCCGAGAGCCTCGCTACCACGCCCGGATCGTTCAGGGCGTCCAGTTTGAACTGCTGGCACGGGCCGCACCGGTCCGCCGTGGCGAACACCAGCACCGGCTTGCCCAGGCTGGCGGACTGCGTCATCGTGGCCTCAAGCCCCGGCGCGTCCGCCAGCACCGCGGGCAGAGGTGTCACCCGCTGCGCCACGATGAAGCCCGTCTTCGGGTCATATCGCGTCGGCACCGTGAGCTTCTGCATCCACCGCCGAGCGTTCTCGGGCACGCCGGGGTCATCTGCGGAGAGAGTCGTTTGGGGCTCGGGCGTGGTCATGGCGGCGGGCCGGGCGCAGCCGCACAAGCAGGCGGCCGCGAACAGAGTCAGGAGTAAGCGGAACATGAGCCAACGGTACGTCGGCCCGCGCCCCGAGGCTCGCCCCCACTCTGCGCCCCTCAAACCGCCACCGGCTCGTCCGCCTCGGCGGCTTCCAGGTCCCGCTCATCAGCCCCGACATCGCCCACGCCCAGCGCGTGATATCCGATCACGCGGATGGTCCCGTCATCATGCTCGACCGCGGCGGTCAGGCTCTCCACCCAGTCGCCGCAGTTCACGTACAAGAGCCCGTCCGCTTCGGTCCGCTGCTCGGCTTTGTGGATGTGCCCGCAGATCACGCCGTCAAGCCCGCGCGCCCGGGCCTGCTCGCACAGGAACTCCTCGAACTTCGCGATGTGCCTGCACGCCGACTTCACCTTGTGCTTGATCGCGCTCGACAGCGACCACGGGCGCCTCCCCAGCCGGCGCCGCGCCGCGTTCACCTGCCGGTTCAGAACCACCAGCAGGTCATACGCCGTGCTCCCCAGCACCGAGATCAGCCGCGCCCGCCTGATCACCACGTCCGCTTCGTCGCCGTGAGTGACGAGATACCTCCGCCCGTCGGCCGCCGTGTGCACCGCCGAGCGGGCGATCTGCACGCCGCCGAAGTTGAGCCCGGCGTAGTCTCGCGCGTGCTCGTCATGGTTGCCGGGGATGAACACCACCTTCGTGCCGCGCTTGGACATCTTCAGCACGCGCCGCACGAACCGGTTGTGCGACTCGGGCCAGTGCCAGCGCGAGCGCAGCCGCCACATGTCGATGATGTCACCGACCAGGTAGAGCGGTTCGCACTCCACGCGCTTCAGGAACGTCGCCGCCTCCTGCGCGCTCGACGCCGACGCCCCCAGATGCACGTCGCTCATGAAGACCGCGCGGTACTTGAGCTTGGTCGTGGTCATCGGCTGGCCTCACGTTTGACGCTGGAGGTCGGTCGGTGGCGCGGTGATTGCCCGCGACAGAATGATCGTCGCGCCCCGTCCTCAAGGCCGATCACTTCGCATCAAGAGATGGTGAAGTCACCGCCCGGCGCTCAGGCACGTCGCCCCGCGCCGCTCGCTCCACACCCCAGATTCACGGCCGCAACGCCCTAGAACAGCCCCGGCCCATCATCAATCGGCTCGAGCTTGCCCGTCTTGGGGTTCAGCCTCATCTTGGGCTTGGGCTTCTTCTCCATCGCCGCTGGCGGGCTCGCGGGGGCGAGCTTGGATTCGGGCGCAGCGGGCTTCGCCGACTTGGGCTCGCTCTTGGCCTTACCCCTGACGGGCTTGACCTCCGCCGCGGGCGCGCTCTTGGGCGTGCGGCCCTTCGCGCCCGACCGCTTCACAGGCTCCACCTCAAGCAGCACGGGCTCCTTCTTCGCCTCCTGCACCTCCACCGCCGGGCCCGCCGCCTCCACCACGATCACGCCTTCCTGGTCCGCCGGGTCCTCCATCGCCTTGCCCTCGTCGTCGAGCTGCATGTCGGCGATGGCGGTGCGCTTCTTGGCCTGGATGAGCAGCGCGTCGTACAGCGCTTTGGCGTCCTCGCCCGTCACCTCCGAGGTGGCCTTGGCGATCTCGCCGATGTAGCGCTCGAAGATGTCGCGCCGCTCGCTCTCGCGGCGCATCTTCAGCCGCTTGCGCAGGTACGTCCCCAGCTTGCGCCCGCACTCCATGAGCGCCAGCTTGATCTCCTTGCGGATCTCGTCATAGTCCGCGATCGCCTCCTTGCTCTCGCTGGTAAACGGCACCCACACGCTGGCCATGTGGATCATGATCACCAGCGGCCCCACCGGCAGGCTGCCCCGCGGCTGCTGCAGGTCGTAGTTCCGCCAGTTCGTCTCCGTCACCGCCTTGAACGACGAGCACGCGCTCTGCTGGAAGAGCAACGGCACCCGGTTGGCGAACCGGATCACCCGCGCCGAGTCATCCGCCGCCAGTTCGCCCCCGAACGCGATCGCCGCCTCGATCAGGAACGGCCGCCCGCGGTACACGTTCGGCTCACGCGACGACGCGGCATAAAACTCCGCCCGCACGCCCTTGAACATCCCCTTCAGCAACTGCTGAACGCCGATCGGCGCCAGGCAGTCCGTCGGGGGCGGGGCCAGCTTCGCCTCCTGAAACTGCTTGAAGAGCGCCTCGGCCTGCTGCGGCTCGATGTCCGCCACCTTGGTGCGCGACGTCACCTTGATCGCCTGGCAGAAGTCGCTCGCCGTGGGCGGGCTGATCCGGCAGAACTTCTCCTGCAGGAACGAGTACAGCGTCCCGCCCTTCTCGCTCGCCTCGTAGTCCTTGAGCATCTGCAGCAGCGTGCCCAGTTCAACCCCGCGCGGGTGAGGCTGGATCTCCTTGGTCTCCGGCGGCAGTTCGCTCACCGCGCGCGGGAAGACCACCACCGGGCCGAAGTCCTCGGTCACCTGCGGCGGCTGGGCAGGTTCGCCCGCCCCGGCGGGCATACCCGGGGCGGCGGCCGGCGCGGGCAAGGCCGCGGGGGCCTTCGCCGTCCCGCGCTTCTTCTCGACCACGTCCTCTTCCTCACCTGTCTCGCGCGTGGGCCGGACCAGCGTGATCTTCGCGTGCGGGTTGGCGATGGCGGTGAGTTCCAGGAACTCGTCAACCGACCCGCGCCCGCGCTGATACTTGCCCTCCAGCTCCACCGTCACGCTCGTGCCCGTGGGGTACTCGCGCTTGGTCAAGAACTGATCGCGCTGCACCAGGTCGCGCACCTGCGCCAGATCGCGCAGTCGCGTCAGCGGGAAGTCATCGGTCTCCTCGTCAACCGTCACCTCCGCGCGGTTGGTCTTCGTGTTCATCGCCAGTTCGATGTGGTGCGCCGGCTTCTGCGCGCTGGGCCGCGTCTGGATCAGCATCGGCTTGCCCGTCGTGATCAGCCCGTACATCCCCGCCGCCGAGATGCCGATGCCCTGCTGCCCGCGCGACATCTTCAAGCGGTGAAACTTGCTGCCGTACAGCAGCCGCCCGAACACGTTCTCGATCTGCTTCTTCACGATGCCCGGGCCGTTGTCCACGCACGTGATCCGGTAGCGCGAAGACTTGGCGCTCGCCGGTCGGTCGGGCTGCAGGTCCTCGATCACCACCGTGATGTCGGGCAGGATCCCAGCCTCTTCGCACGCGTCGAGGCTGTTGTCCACCGCTTCCTTCACGGTGGTCAGCAGCGCCTTGCGCGGGTTGTCAAAGCC
Organism: Phycisphaerales bacterium; assembly: GCA_022843545.1. Classification (GTDB taxonomy): domain Bacteria; phylum Planctomycetota; class Phycisphaerae; order Phycisphaerales; family UBA1924; genus JALHNL01. The sequence goes on from JALHNL010000067.1 coordinate 7,944, forward strand.
CAGCAGGTGTCGGTTCTTCGCGAAGAACTCCGACACCGAGATGTCCCGCTGCTTCGCGGCCATCGTCTCGGCCGTCACCTTTGACGCGCCGCTCTTCTTCCCCACCCGCGCCCGCGCCGCCTCCAGCGCCTCGGTCTCGGCTCCGGTCATCATTTCCGTGGCATCCATGCTCCGGCCTTTCTTGCTCATGTGTGGGCGATTGTTCACCGCCCGCGCCCCCCGGGAAAGCCGCGATTGTCCCAGTCTTTACGCCCCCACATGGCTAAACTCGCCCCCTATGCGCACCCATCGGCCCCTCGCGGCGGCTCTATTCACATTCGCCCTCACCGCCCCGATGTGGCTTCTTTCGGCGTGCACCTATGTGCTCACGCCCCCGTCCGCGCAGGCCATCGCCGACCCCGTCCAGATCGCCCTCGTTTCCATGGGCTCCCACACCGAGCTCGCCCTCCCCCGGGAGTGCGGGGCCTACGCCCAGTATTCCTTCGGCGAGTGGGAATGGTGCGCCATGGAGAACACCGGCCCCAGGGCCATCCTGCTCCTGGTCCCCCACCGCGGCACCGTCGCCCGACAGTCCTTCCAAGACATGCCCGCCGTCCTCGCCCAGCCCGCCGCCGTGCAGGTCCTCGAAATGACCGTCAGCCACCGCCGCGCCGCCGACCTGCTGGCCCGCCTCGACGCCTATTTCGAAGCTCGCCTCGACCAGGCCCATTCCCCCGAAGGCTCCAACTACACCTTCGTGCCCTCCGACGAGAGTTACACCCTCCTGGGCAACAACTGCAACGTCGTCCTCGTCCGCTGGCTCGAAGAAGCCGGCGTCGAGGTCAGCGGCCACGGGCCCGACGGCTCCTTCCGGCTCAACGCGCCGGAGCCCTCGGCGATCCCCGTGCCTCGGGCGCAACCCAGGGTGCTCGCGGGCCCCGGGGCCGCGCCCACCCCGCCCGTGGGTCACGCCGAATAATCCCGCGATGCAACCCCTCCACATCCCCCTCGCCTCCGCCCGTGCCCTCTCCCTGCCCAGCGGCGAGGGCGTTCGACTGCTGCTCCAGAGCAAGGACACGCAGGACCGCTTCTCCCTCTCCCACTACACCGCCGCACCGCTCGTCGGCCCGCCGCTGCACCGCCACACCCGCGAGGACGAGACCTTCGTCATCCTCGACGGCGAGGTCACCTTCCGCGTGGGCGAGCAGACCCTCACCGCCCGCCCGGGCGACACCGTCTTCGGCCCGCGCGGCGTGCCCCACACGTTCATGAACCGCGGACAATCGCCCGCCCACATGCTGCTGCTCGTCACGCCCGCCGCCAACTTCGAACGCTTCTACGCCTCGCTCATGGCCCCCATGCCCGCCGGCGGACCCGTCACCCTGGATGAGATGATCGCCCGCACCCAGCGCGAAGCCCCCGGCGCGGGCATCGACATCCTGGGGCCGAACCCGTTATGAACGGCTGGTGAGCAGCCGCCGCACCACAGCCGCCGCCCACAGCAAACGCAGGCTCGCTCGTGTTGGCCGCTTCGCCGCGTTTACGCTCACACTTCCACGACCATCGCCACGCTATTGCCGCCGCCCAGGCACAGCGCCGCCACGCCGCGCTTGCCGCCCGTGCGATGGAGCTGGTGGATGAGCGTGGTGAGCACGCGGGCGCCCGACGCGCCGATCGGGTGCCCCAGCGCGATCCCGCCGCCGCAGATGTTCAGCCGCTTTTCGTCGATGCCCAGCGACTTGATGTTGCAGAGCACCTGCGCCGCGAAGGCCTCGTTGATCTCGAAGAGGTCGATGTCCTTCACGCCCAGCCCGGCCTTGGCCAGCACGCCCTGGATGCCCGTGATCGGCGCCGCGAAGATGTCCTTGGGCGACACGCCGCTGGTGTGATACGCCACGATCTTCGCGATGGGCTTGATGCCCAGTTGCTCGGCCCTCGCCGCGCTGGCCACCGCCACCGCCGCCGCGCCGTCGCTGATCTGCGAGGCGTTGCCCGCCGTCACGCTCCCGTCCTTGTCAAAGGCCGCCCGCAGCTTGCCCAGGGACTCCATCGTCGAATCGCCACGGATGCCCTCGTCGGCGCTCACGCCCGGCGACTTCTTGTCCAGGCACTGCTCGCCGGTGAGCGTCGCGATCTCGCTCTTGAACCAGCCGCTCTTGGTCGCTTCCGCCGCCCGCTGGTGGCTCTGCAGCGCAAAGCGGTCCTGCTCCGCCCGGCTGATCTCGTACTTGCGCGCGATGTGGTCCGCCGCGTTGCCCATCGCCCAGCACTCGCTGGCGCAGCGCAGACCGTCAAACGCCATGTGGTCTTCCATCGTCGCCGGGCCGTACTTCACGCCCTCACGCACGCGGGCAAAGTGCGGCGCGGCGGTCATGTTCTCGCACCCGCCCGCGATGATCAGCGAGGCGTCGCCCGCCTTGATGCTCGCCGCCGCCTGCATCACCGCCTGCAGGCCCGACCCGCACACCTTGTTCACCGTCACGGCGGAGATGGTGTCGGGGATGCCCGCCTTCAGCGCCGCCTGGCGCGCGGGGTTCTGGCCCAGCCCCGCCTGCAGCACGCACCCCATCACCACCTCGTCCACGCGCCCGCCCATCGCCTCGTCCTTGATCTTGGGCTGATCCGCGAAAAGCGCCTGGATCGCGTACGCGCCGAGCTGAGGAGCCGGCACCTTGCTCACGCCGCCGAAGAAGCGGCCGATCGGGGTGCGCTTGGCCGAGAGGATGACCGGGGAATGGGTGCTCGCCATGGTCGGGGTTCCTGTGGTCAGGGGAAGTGTCGATGAGAACGGGCCAGGGTGCGACATCGACGCGGAAACTCCGCGTCAGGATCGAGTCTAGCGCCCGACCCGTCCCCGGTGAACCAACCGCCACCGACCCCTACCGCTTTCCGAAAAGACCCCGGGGCTTCTCGTGCTCCACCACCGCGTCGGCCCAGTTGTCAGCCCCGCGACGCTTGGTCAGCGGGCCCTCCGCGTCGCCGCGCAGGAACTGGCGGATCAGCCGGTGCTCCTCGGGCAGGTCGCCCGCCTCCGCCTCGGGCACCTTGCGAAGCGCGTCAAACCAGTCGCGCGTGTCCACCCGCAGCATCCGCCCCTGGTCCAGCATCGCCATGCGGTCCGCGATCGTGAACGCCGAGTCCATCTCGTGCGTCACCACCACGCACGTCACGCCCAGCCCGCGCGTCATGTTCAGGATCAGCCGGTCGATCTCCGCGCTGGTGACCGGGTCCAGACCCGCCGAGGGCTCGTCGCAGAACAGGATCTTGGGGTCCAGCGCCATCGCCCGCGCCAGCCCCGCCCGCTTCTTCATGCCGCCCGAGATCTCGCTGGGCAGCTTGTGCCCGTCGCTCAGCAGGCCCACCGAGTTCAGCTTCATCCGCACCGTCAGGTCGATGATGTTGTCCGCCAGGTCGGTGTGCTCTCGCAGCGGCAGAGCCACGTTGTCCGCCACGCTCATCGAGTTGAACAGCGCGCCCGACTGAAACAGAATCCCGAACTTCTTGCGGATCTCGTCGCGCCCGACTTCGTCCGCGTCGCCCAGGCTCTTGCCGAACATCATCACCTGACCGCCCTGAAACTGCTCCGCCCCGATGATGCACCGCAAAAGCGTCGACTTGCCGCACCCCGACCCGCCCATGATCACCAGCGTCTCGCCCGGATACACATCGAGGTTCACGCCGTTGAGCGCGATCTTCTCCCCGAACTTCTTCACCAGGTTGCGAACGCTGATGATCGGCTCCGCCTTGGGGGCGGCGCCGGACGCGGGGGACGATGGCGATGGGGAGGCGGAGGACATCGGCCAGAGTCTACACGATCACCCGCCTTGGCGAAAGGCCTCAGGCCCCGCCGGTGGGTGCCGGTCCCGCCCCGGGCGAGTCGTCCGGGCGGGTCTCCACCACCGTCTGCCCGTCCTGCGAATACACATAGACCATCCCCGGCTGCTCCTGCCGGGTGATCTTGTGGCTCCCGTCGCAGAATGGCATCTTCTTGGACAGCCCGCACGCGCAGATCCACGTGGGCTTGTCCGCCGGCAGGCTGCCGGGTTCGATCTTGATCGGGCCGGTCGGATGGAGCTTGACGATTCGGGGCATGGGGCAGCATAGGGCCCGCTCGCACGCTCCACGCCCCCTGTTCAGCGATGGCCGCGTGCCGATGGCCGATTCGCCGGCTCTCACCCCCGCCTCCCGCCCCCTGCCCGCCGTGGTATCATCCCCGCCTCAGATGACCCCCACGATGATCCCCACCCTCGCCAACACCGACATCGCCTCCTACCTGCTGATCCTCATCCTGATCGGCGGGGCTATCTCTTTCGCCGTCATCAACCTCGGCGCGTCCTATCTGCTGGGCCCGCGCCGTCAGGGCCAGACCAAAGGCATCACCTACGAGTCGGGCATGAACCCCGTGGGCACCGCCCGCAAGCGGTTCAACGTCCGCTTCTACCTCATCGCCATGGTCTTCCTGGTCTTCGACATCGAGATCATCTTCCTCTACCCCTGGGCCGTCACGTTCTCCAACGTCGATCACACCATGACCGACGCCCTCACCTGGCTCGGCCGGATCCTCTTCTTCATCCTCACCACGATCGTCGCGTACGTCTACGGGATGCGCAAGGGCGTCTTCAAGTTCGATTGAGAACACCTCGCTGAATGAACCGAGCGGTGGCACAGGCGTCTCGCCTGTGTCTTGTCGCACGCACCGCCCGACCCAGGCGGGACGCCTGGGCCACCATTCGGTGAGAGAGAGCTGAGCCGCCCGCCGGTCGCCGTGCCCGCAGCCGTCGCACGTCACCCTTGCCCGCTCCCCCGCCACCGCTCCGCCCCGCGGCGCAGTGCGTCTATCGGCTCCGGGCACTGCCGCACATCCAGCACGACCAGCCCCGTGTACCCCGCCGCCGCCAGCGCGGCGCGATAGGCGAGCAGGTCCAGCCGTCCTGATCCCGCCGCGGTCCGCCCGCCCGCCGACACATCGCTGAGCCGCGCGCTCACCAGCCCCGCGCCGGCCCGCGCCGCCTCCATCACCGGTTCGCCCCCGCCCATGAACACCGCCGCCGGGTCGATGCCCACGCCGATGCGCCCGCTCGCCTCGCGCTCCAGCGGCTTGGCTCGCCACGCCAGGTCCGCCACACGCACGCCCCACCGCTCCGCCTCGCCCGCCAGCGTGGCCACCACGTCCGCCGCCGGCGCATCGGGCAGCACCACGCTCACCACGCCCGCGCCCGCCCCGGGGAGCAGCGCGGCCAGTTCGCCCGCCAGCGCGATCGCCGCGACCGCCGCGTCCACCGCCCGCTGCTGATGCTCGCCCCGCTCAAAGTGCGCCGCGGGCAAGAGCGCGTCCACCCCGCCCAGCCCCAGCCCGCTGCGACGCAATAGCGCCGCGATCTCCCGCCGCGCCGAACGGTCCAGTTCCCGCGGCCTCAGCCCCGCGTGCCCGGCGCTGAGCGTGATCGCCCGGCACTCCGCGCCCCGCGCCACCTCCACCGCCGCCCGCAGGGCTTCACCGCCCGCCGGCAGCGCGGGCGCCGCCCCCGCCAGGGCCAGGCTCAGGTCAGGTTGGCCGTCGAGCGGAAGGTGCATCTGGCGCACGGCTAGATCAGCCGTCCCTCCACAGCCAGGAACAGCGGAATCTCCCGCCGCGCCCGGTTCTCCGCGTCGGCCCGCGGTCCCGGCTGGCTGCTGCGCATGCTGGGCCACTCCTCGAGCGCGGTGACCGCAAAGCCGCACTCGTGCATCACGCGCACGTACGTCTGGATCGGGCGGTGAAAGGTCATGGTCGTCACGTCGGGCGCGGCCCCGGGGTGCATCTTGATCGCCTTCACCCCCGCCGACAGATACCCATCCACGCGCCGGTACTGGGCCCGCGCCCGATCGTCCCAGCCCCAGCTCGTCTGGTCCGGGCCGCGGAACGCCGGGTGCGTGATCACCCACACCAGCCGTCCGCCCGGCTTCAAAAGGGCCGCCACACCCTTGAACACGGGCTCCAGGGGTTCGATGTTCGCCAGCGCCATCACGCACGTCGCGGCGTCAAACGTGCCGGGCTCAAGCCCCAGTTTGCCCAGTTCGCGCGCGTCGCCTACGTGATATTCACCGCCCCCGCGCGCGCGGGCCGCGTCGATCAGGCTCGGCGCGCCGTCCACGCCCACCACGCTGGCCCCCAGCCCCGCCATCGCCCGGCTTACCACGCCCTGCCCGCAGGCCACGTCCAGCACCCGCATCCCCTCGCGCGGGCCCAGCATCCGCACGGTGCCCGGCACGATCACCCGCGGGTAGTGGTCGCTCTCGCCCGATTCAACCAGTTCGTCGTACCACTCCGCCACGTTCTCCCACGCGGTCTCCGCCGCGGGCCTCGCGGACGGCACGGTCCGCGGCGCGCCGCGATCAAACCCCTCCGGCGCGTCCTTGGGCATCAGCGATTCCGCCCCGCACAGGGCGAAAAACGCCCTCGGCGGCGCGCTCGTGTAGCGCTCCTTCATCCCCGTGCCCGGGTGCGTGAAGCCCAGCTCGCCCGCGTGAAGCGCGATCCGCCCGCCGGGGTCCGTCTTCGCGCCGTAGCGCTTGTCGCCCACCAGCGGGTGGCCCTTGTCCGCGAAGTGGACGCGGATCTGATGCTTGCGCCCCGTCTCGAGCCTCACCTGCACCAGCGTGTGCCCCTTGCCCACCGCCAGCACCTTGAAGTGCGTCACCGCCGGGCGTGCCACGTCCGCGTCCTCGTCCTCGCCCGGCGCAGGGCGCGTGGGCCCGCGGTACTCATCGGCGCGGATGCTCCGCACGTGCCCGCTGCTCTCCTCGCGAAGGAAGGACTGGATTGTCCCCTGGTCCCCCACCGACCCCATCTCCCCCTCCAGGACCGCCGTGTACATCCGGTGAACGCGCTTCGCCTTGAAGTCCTCTTTCAGCCACTGAAACGCCTGGTCGGTCTTGCTGAACACCAGCAGCCCCGACGCTTCCTTGTCCAGCCGGTGGATCACCCCCGCGCCCACCCGAGGCCTCACCGGCCCGCGCCCCGCGTCACGCTCGTCGCGACCGCGCGACCGCGCCCGCGGCGGCGCGCCGCTCTCGCGCAGGTACTGCTTCACCAGGTCAAACAGCGCCAGCCGCGTCTCGTTGCCCATCCCCGCCGTCAGCATCCCCGACGGCTTGTCCACCACCATCAGGTGCTCGTCCTCGAACACGATCTTCGCCCGCATCCCCAGGTCGTCCGGTCCGCGGCGCACCGGCCTCATGTCGTCCTTCCTCATCGCCTTGGGCACCCGGCGCGCCTTGGGCGGTGGCGGCGCGGGAACACGCTTGGGCGAGAACTTCGGCGACGGCCTTGGCTTGTCCGATGAATCACCCTTGGGCATCTGCAACGCTAGGGGCCACCCGGCGTCGGGCCCGACGCCATCCCTCGACTTCACCCCCGCCTACGCCGGTCAGTTCGGCTCCATCCCGCCCAATTCGGCATCCAGCGCGCCGCCTTCGCCCCTCAGTTGCCCTGACACGTCTGCCACCCCGCTGGGCTTCACCACCACCGTGCCCGCCGAGTCCGGCTCGATCATCGCTCTGGTGCTGTCGAACTTCCACGCCGTCTCCACCCGCCTCACCGCGCCGTCGATCCGCACGTGGAACCCAGGCGAAAACGGATTCGTGGGCGCCTCGCGCAGGTAAGGGCCGAAGATCCCGTCCTTGTTCAGCGTGCCGTCCTCATCGGTCGGACGCAGGAGCCGACCCAGGAACCTCGCCGATTCGCTGTCCACCGCGCCCGCCGCGTCGTGCGCGGGCGTGCGTCCCAGATGTTCGCCCATGTAGCGGTCGATCGCATCCTGGAACATCCGCGTGTTCATCCGCAGCGTCTTGAGAGAAGCCTCGGCCTGCGCCCGCGAAAAGCGCGGCACCGCCACCGCCACGATGAACCCGATGATGGCGACCACCATCACCAGTTCCAGCAGCGTGAACCCGCCTCGGCTTGGGGCTTGATGACTCCTCACCAGCCCAGTGGATCGACCGGGAACGCCCGGGTGTTGTGCCCGCGCCGGGCCCATAACCACCGCCCGCGCCAAAGCGCAAGGCACGCCCGCCACACCCCTTACCGCTTCACACCCGATCCGCTCAGTTCGCGGGCGCGCCGTCTTCGTACCGCGTCTGCGTCCGCGGACGCGACATCAGCCCCGGTGCGGCCTCGCCCGCCTCGCGCTCCCACTTCAGCCGCGGAGCGTCGCCCCACATCGTCTCCAGGTCGTAGTACACCCGCGTGCTGGGCTCGAACAGGTGAACGACCACGTCCACGCAGTCCAAGACCACCCACGTGTTGCGCTCATCCGCGTCCGTCCTGAACGCAGGATGGTCCATCGTGGCCCCCAGATCGGCCACCGCGTCCGCCACCGACCGCATCTGCCGGTCCGACGTGCCCGACGCCACGATCAGGTAGTCCGCCATCCCGCTCTTGCCGCGGATGTCCAGCAACTGCACCTCGGTGCACTTCAGATCGCTCACCAGCCGCGCCGCCTCCACCGCGAACTTCAGCGACTTGCCCGAAGGATCGCGCCCCGCCACGCCCAGCGGCGCCATCGGGGGCAGGGGCTTGCGCGGCTTCTTCATCGCCGGCGACTTCGACTTGCCCGCTTTGGCCTTGGGCTTGGACTTGGGCTTGCCGGCCCCAAATCGCCCCTTGCCCTTGGGTGCCGGCTTTCCGCCCCGCGCCCCGGGCTTGCGCGCCATCTTCGCCTTGCCCTTCTTGACAGGGCTTGCCGACGGCTTGCGGTTCTTCTTGCGCGGTGATTTGGCCAAGTCAGTCTCCTTGGCCCACTCGGGGCCGCGTGAAGGCCCAGTTTAGGTCACCACATGACCATCTGAGCCGCCCCCGGCTTCACCACCACCTGCGCCCTCCCCGTTCGCCCGCTCGCCGCCACCGCCACCGGCCCGCTGGGCTCATCCTGCCCGCTCACGATCACCCGCCGCCCATGCCCGGCGTGAGCCGAAATCGCCCGCTCCGGCCGGTTGCACTCCGACGAAAGGTGCAGCAGCACCACGTCACCCTCAGGGCGGATCAGCCCCACCGCGCGGGCCGACTCCTGGTTGCTCAGGTGCCCGTGGCCCCCGGTGATCCGCCGCTTCAGGAACTCCGGACGCTCGCTGGCTGCCTGCATTTCCGGGCAGTAGTTGCTTTCGATCGCCAGCGTGCCCACCCGGTCAAGGTGCTCCACCACCTCCTCGGTCACGCACCCCACATCCGTCGCGTAGCCCAAGGACATCCCCTGCCACCCAAACCTCAGCACCGCCACCCCCTGATCGTCGTGGGCGCACATCACCGCCGACACGGTCAGCGGCCCCGCCGGCGTGTCCAGCACGCTCGCGGGATCAGCAAACGTTCGGTATTTACCCTCGACCAACCCACAGCCTCCCAGCCGGTCAGCCCGGCGGGCGTGTGCCCAGTGCACCAGCACGCCCTCGGACGGCAAGCCATCGGCCCGGGCCCAGCCTTCGTGGCAGTGATCGCTGTCAAGGTGAGTGAGCACCGCGCCGGCCACGCGGTCAGCGCGTAAACCGAGTGATTCCAAGAGTTTGCCCACGCGTCGGGGCGAAAGCCCAAGATCGATCAGAACGAGCCGTTCTTCCACTCCAAATCGCAGCCGCAAAACCGACACGTTCCCGCGCGATCCGCTCCCGAGCACAAAGAGGTCAAATGAGGTGTCGGGCGAATGGGGACTCACGGGGCTCCTCCCTGAGCGCTGAGTTGCGAGCATAGCGGAAATCAAGCGCAAAAGTCACCCCGCCCGATAAGACAGGGGGTTTGGGGAACTCTCAAGCCCGGTTCCGGGGTCGTGGGGGTGGGGTGGCGTCGGGCCCGTTCGTGGCTGCACGGATGCCGTTCACAGGGTTCGGTGCGAGAACCAGCGCCAGTTGCAAGGAGCCGACCGGTGCGGACCATCGCGATCATTAACCAAAAAGGTGGCTGCGGCAAGACCACCACCGCCATCAACCTGGCCGGGGTTCTCGCCGCTGCTGAGCAGCGCGTGCTGCTGGTTGATCTTGACCCGCAGTCTCACTGCGCCGCGGGCCTGGCTATCCCCGAGCAGCGCATCGAGGTCCAGATCGGCGACGCGTTGATCAGTTCCGACGGCGCGATCGACTGGACGCGGCTGCTGTGGCGCGTGAGCCGCAACCTCGACCTGGCCCCCAGCACCGTCCGCCTGGCGGGGGTGGAATCCGCCCGCGGGGGCCTGGCCGGCATGGACGGCGCGGAGCAGCGCCTCAAGGCGGTGCTCACCAAGGTCGCGGATCAGTACGACGTGTGCCTCTTGGACTGCCCCCCCACCATCGGCCTGCTCACGTACAGCGCGCTGGTCGCCGCGGGCGAGATCCTCATCCCCGTCGAGACCGGCTTCTTCGCCCTGCAGGGCGCGACCAAGCAGATCCAGACCATCCAGGCCCTGAACAAGAAGTTCAACGTCAGCACGCCCTTCAAGGTTCTGCCCACCATCCACGACGAATCCAGCCCGATGGCCCGCGACGTGCTCGAAGAACTCAAGCGCCGCACCGCGGGCAAGGTGGCCCCGGTGGTCATCCGGCTTGACCCCAAGCTGCGCGAGGCCGTCACGTTCGGCCAGCCCATCATCGAGTACGCCCCCGACTCCATCGGCGCCGCCGACTACCGCGCGCTGGGCCGCTGGGTCCTGGGCCAGCCCTCCACCTCGATCTCCAAGCTGGGCGCCCCGGCGGTGACGATGCGTCCGACCGCGACCGACGCCGTGCTCAGCCAGCCCGCGCCCGCCCCGACCCTGCCGCCCAGCCCCGC